>JBBPIG010000003.1:0-300000 GCA_038040445.1 Acidobacteriota bacterium
GAGTCCGGACGGGCTTTCGCTGGCTCGTTGGCTATGGACAGGAGACTCCTGACGGAGTCCGGACGGGCTTTCGCTGGCTCGTTGGCTATGGACAGGAGACTCCTGACGGTGTCTTTCACGCGGTATGCGAGATAGCTTGCTCGCTCCCCAACGCTGCTTGGGCCGCCGCCAATCGAGCGATCGGCACTCGAAACGGCGAGCAGGACACGTAGCTCAAGCCGATTCGATGACAGAAGCCCACCGATGAAGGCTCGCCTCCGTGCTCGCCGCAGATGCCGACCTTCAAATCGGGACGGGTTGCGCGGCCGCGCTCAGTTCCGATCTTTATCAACTGGCCGACGCCTTCCTGGTCGAGTACCTGGAATGGGTCCTCATTGAAGACCCGGTTCTCGATGTAGTTCAGCAGGAACTTCGGGGAGTCGTCCCGCGAGATTCCATAGGTCGTCTGAGTCAGATCGTTCGTGCCGAATGAAAAGAACTCCGCCTCCTGGGCGATCTTGTCCGCGGTGAGCGCCGCGCGTGGAAGCTCGATCATTGTGCCGACCAGGTATTCGATTTTCTGTTTGGTTTCGTCCATTACTTCCTGAGCGACTCGGCGCACGATTTCGGATTGTAGCCTCAACTCGTTCACGTCGCAGACCAGCGGGATCATGATTTCGGGCAGCACCTTTACGCCTTTCTTCTGGGCGCGGGCCGCTGCTTCGAAGATCGCTCGCACCTGCATCTCGGTTATCTCGGGGAAGACGATTCCCAATCGGCAGCCGCGATGCCCGAGCATCGGGTTCGCTTCGTGAAGCGACTGCACGCGCTCCCACAGATGCTGCGGCTTTACTTTGAATTTTCGCGCCAGCTTGCGCGTTTCGATTTCATCGTGAGGCAGGAACTCGTGGAGCGGCGGATCGAGCGTGCGAATCGTCACCGGCAGTCCATCCATCGCCTTGAATATTCCCTCGAAGTCCTTGCGCTGCAGCTTGAGCAAGCGCGCGAGCCCGCCCTTGTACATCCGCTTCGGCTCTTCGATTTGCAGTTTTCGCTTCCTGCGCGCGCGGCTGAGTTCCTCGACTTTCTTCGGCGCGGTAGCTCGGCGCAATTCGTTTTCGATCACCGCAAGCTCGCGTTCGAGCTTCTTGTAGTCGAGCGAGCCGAGAATCATTTCGCGAACGTAGTCGATGCGATCGCCTTCGAAGAACATATGCTCGGTGCGGCACAGCCCGATGCCTTCAGCGCCGAATTCGCGCGCGACGGTTGCGTCATCGGGCGTGTCGGCGTTTGCGCGAACGCGCATGGTTCGGAACCTGTCTGACCATTTCATCAAGGTCCTGAAATCATCACCAAGCTCGGGATCGATGAGCGGCGCCTGTCCTTCGATCACCCGGCCGCTGGTGCCGTCAACGGTGATCCAGTCTCCGCGTCGAATGCGTATTTCGTTAACGGTGAATTCGTTCTTGTCGTAGTTGATCGCGATTTCGCCCGCGCCTACGACGCAAGGCTTGCCCCAACCGCGCGCGACCACGGCAGCGTGGCTGGTAGGTCCGCCGGTCGAAGTTAGAATTGCCTGCGCGGCGTCCATGCCTCGCACGTCTTCGGGTGAAGTCTCGCGCCGAACCAGGATGACGGACTTGCCTTCAGCGGCCCACGCTTCGGCTTCTTCGGGTGTGAACACGACGCGGCCGCTTGCCGCCCCGGGGCTGGCGTTGATGCCGCGAGTGAGAACGTTAACCTGGGCCTTCGGGTCGATCATCTTGTGAAGCAACTGATCGAGATCGCCGGCCGGGACGCGAAGCACGGCGGTGCGTTCATCGATCAAGGCTTCGCGGGCCATGTCGATCGCGATCTTGACCGCTGCCGGACCGGTGCGCTTTGCGTTTCGCGTTTGAAGCATCCAAAGCTTGCCGCGCTCGATCGTGAACTCGATGTCTTGCATGTCGCAATAGTGGCGTTCGAGACGGTTGGCGACTTCGACAAACTGGCGGTAGATTTTCGGCATTTCCTGATTCAACTCGTCGATCGGTTTGGGAGTGCGGATGCCGGCGACCACGTCTTCGCCTTGCGCATTGGTAAGATAATCGCCGAACAGTTTCTTCTCTCCAGTAGCCGGGTTGCGAGTGAAGGCCACGCCGGTGCCCGAGTCGTTACCCATGTTGCCGAAGACCATCGTTTGGATATTGACCGCAGTGCCGAGACCATCGGGAATCCTCTCGCGCCGCCGATAAGCTTTAGCGCGGTCGCCGTTCCATGAACGGAAAACCGCCTTCACAGCCTCTTCGAGCTGTTTGAAAGGATCTGTCGGAAACGGCTTGCCTGTATGGTCCTTGACGATCTTCTTGAAGTCTTTGCACACGCGTTTCAGATCGTTCGCCGACAAATCGGTATCGAGCTTGGCGCGAGCCTTCTGTTTCGCGGCGCCAAGAGCGTGCTCGAATAGGTCTCCATCGATGCCCAGCACGATCTTGCCGAACATCTGAATGAAGCGCCGATAAGAGTCGTATGCGAACCGCTCGTTCGAGGTAAGACGGGCCAGGCCTTTGAGGGTTTCGTCGTTGAGACCGAGGTTCAATACCGTGTCCATCATTCCCGGCATCGAGAACTTTGCGCCCGACCTGACCGATACGAGCAGAGGATTGGAAGGATCGCCGAACTTCTTGTCGGTGGCGCGTTCGATCTGGAGCATCGCGCCGAGGGCCTGGCCCCACAGGCCTTCGGGGAACTTGGCGCCCGCGGAATAGTACGCGTTGCAAGCTTCGGTGGTGATGGTAAAACCGGGCGGAACAGGCAGCCCCGCATTGGTCATCTCGGCCAGCCCCGCGCCCTTGCCGCCCAGCAGGTCTTTCATATCTCCGCGCCCGTCAGCTTTACCGGTCGCGAAGAGGTAAATGTACTTTGTCGCCATTGGATCTCCCGTCTTGAAACGAAGCGGTGGTTCACAGTGAGAAACTATTGAGAAGAGCTAAACTAATCGAATAGTGGATGGCGCAGTGGTTGTCAAGCAAAGCGACTGACTCGCTCGTCAGGCAATAACCGAAACCATATCGAGCGACTTCGCTGCCAGCGACTGGTGGCCGATGAGGGTGGCCTTGCCGAGAGCTTCGGCCCTGGTGATGCCTTTGGTGAACAATCTCCATGCGACGTCTTGATCTATCACAACTTCGGCATCGGCGGGTTTCGTGACGTCGACGTAGAGACCCCAAGCGCCGTTCTCCCGCAACAGAACCCATCGGCCGCCGGCGTCGCCGGATATCGCTAAAGCTACAAGCGTGCCTTCTTTCGCCTCGACGTTTCTGTACGTCCGCGGTAGCGCTCGGACAAAAGCGTCGAGGAGCGGCGCGAAGAACTTCGGCTCTTTCAAACCAGGCTTACCGGCGGCGTCGCGGATTTGTTGTTGATGATGCCGTGGGTGGTATTCCCGAAGTTTTCACAGTCTCTGTCAGAGGTGATGCGCGAAAACCTGACGCGCACCCGATTTCGATTAGATTCTTACTTGAGGCAACGATCATCATTTCGACTAGATGTTTACGTGAGGCAACGGGAGAAGTGAAGCGCTCACCTGTTCGAGAATAGTTCGAGCGAGGTCAACACGAATTCCACCCCTGAGCTTTGTCCTTTCACTGGAACGTCCAGCTTTTTATGTAGCCACCACTCGGATGTTTCCTTCTCGGACCTTCGTGTGAGGTGTCGCGCGCGAAATTCCCCGGCCGGTGTGCGAATCGATTCGTCACCCTTTGCTTCACAATTGACCGTGGCCAGCGTGCCCAGCGCCTTATCAAACTCTAGCGGAGTGGCATAACTGGAAATCTGATAGCGATCTCCGTCCTGCGGCTGCACGAAGCCTTGCGCAGCGATTGACGGCGATGAGAGGAAGAACCGCTGCGGGACTTCAAGCGTTTGCGATATCACTCCGGAAACGCTCCCTCGCATGCGAGCCGTCATGGTTTTGCCGTCGACGTTGAATCGGGTGCGGGTTCGGTCATCTCCCTGGAGCTTTGTTATTTCAGCGAACGAGAGCCGGCGTTTTGCGTCCACGCGGTGGAAGACCTCAGTCGTCAGCTCGCCCATGGTTATCCGGCTGTGAACGAGGTAGCCGCCCTCTGAGGTGCTGAACAACTCCCACTGTTCGGCGCCGATTTGCTTGCCGTCGCGATCACGATATGAATAAGCGCCGCTAGCTATCTTTGGTCCGTGCTCCGATCGCCCGTTGTTGACCGGGTGCTTTCCGCTGAGTATCGCGGCAAGATCTTCTTCCATTGTCCCCGCCGCCGGGGTCTCGACTATGCGATCGAGCTCGCGCCCTCCGCGTTCGACAATCACGGTAGGAACGTTAGTGATGCGGCGGGGCTGAACGGTATCAACCGGTTCGCGGAACTGATTGTCTATGCCGATGAGCTTGACTTGAATCTTGTCATTAGCGGCGGCGCCCAGTGCCTTGATCAATCTGGGAATGTAGTTCTTGCTGTCCGGGCACCACGTGCCCAGCGCAACCGTGACGGTCGTGTCCTTGTCATTGGATTTGATCGCGGCGACTGCTAGAGCGTTGGGCTCATAGTTTTTCATAACCGAGCGCCAAACCGGGACAGTCTCCCAGAGCTTGTCCATGGTCAGCTCGCCCGTAGCTCCTGGATGCGCGCGAATCAGCACCGGCTTTCCGTCCACGACAAAGAAATAGATGGGCCCATCCACGCGGGTGAATTTGCCAACAGCCTTGATCGCGCCGGCTGCTTCAGACGTGGCAGTCGTGCGGTCGGCTCCGAACTGAAAGAGGTCCTTCGACATAGTGCCGACCGTATGCGCGGCCACGTCCAGCACGATCGCGGACTCGAGTTTTGGCGAGAGCAGAGCAAGCCGCGAAGGCGAATCGCTCGTTAGAACCTGAGCGCCTCGATCGAGCTCATTGTCGACGTAAACATCGCGCGTGGTATCGGTCCAGTTGAGCGCGGGGACATTACCGGTTTGTGCTGAGCCTACAGCGATGCTGGCTACGAAGAACAGCGCGAGAATGATCTTGACTCTCATTTGTCGCTCGCTTTCAGAGTGTATTCGGTTTGGCGCCAGAATTATCTCACGATATGTGTCATCAGTCTTGCGCCGCTTCAAGAAGGGGTCCCCAAGTCCATATTGACTGCGCCGCCTTTGAGTGAGAAGTGCACTGACGCTGACAGCGGCGGCGCTTTGGCTGCGGCCGAGGCTGGATCGCTTTTTGAAAATGGACCGTCTCGACTGCGAAGCAAAAGCGGCGGCGTAGATGTCGCCCGAGTGAAATGTAGCGAGGTGCCGCCGCAGTCCCAATGGACTGCGCTTCGGAGTTTCAACTGCTGAAATGGAAAAACACATCTTCGAACGGCGCGTCGCTCATTCCGGCGGCGGCTCGAAGCGCCGACGGAGAGTCTTCGGCAACCAATACGCCGGTTCTCATTATGCCTACGCGGCTGCTGATTCGTTCCACAAAACTCATGACATGTGACGCAACCAATACGGCGCGTCCGGCGCGGCGCTCGTCTTCGATGCGAAACCTCAGCTTGCGCATCATCTCGACGTCCAATCCATTGAGTGGCTCATCCAATATGAGCAACTCGGCGGCGCCGAGCATCGCGGCCGCGAGCCCGAGCTTCTTCCGCATGCCCAGCGAATATCCCCCCACGAGTTTGTTCCGAGCCGGGTCTAGTTCGAAAAAATTCAGCTCTTCCGGGATCCTCGTCGAGGCGGCATCCTTCAACCCTGCAACCAGCTCCAGGTACTCTCTTCCCGTCAGGTGTTCATACAGGATCAGCTCTTCGGGCAGATAGCCCAGATGCTTTCTCGTTGAGGGCGCGCGATGCGAGATGTCTTCACCGCAGACCAACACCCGCCCCGCGTCCGGCTCGGTGATTCCGACAAGCATCCTCAGAAGAGTCGATTTCCCCGCACCGTTGGCCCCGACAAGCGCGTAAACCTCACCGCGCAGTATCGACAGGCTCACGTTGTCGACCGCAACAACATCGCCATAACGCTTGGTCACGCCTTCGACTGCTACGAGCGTATCGCTCACTCGGCCTCCGTGATCAGGTAGTAGCGCGCTCGCTGGCGCCCTCGCGCAAGGAGAGAGTGCATCACCTGCGGATAAGCCACAAGACCGACGGGCCACAGCATTGCGGCCAGCAGTCCCAACGCCAATGCGAGCGAGCCAAGCACGATGATCGCCAGATCCGGCCGAGTTGGCATCTCAAAAGACAGCGCGCCAATCAGCGAGCTTACCAGCCACCACAACCAGAGACATTCAGCAAGGAGCGGGAGCGCGTAGAACATCGGGACATTTCCAGTGAGGATGCCTGCACACCAAATCATGAGCGGCGCGGGTGTTGTAACAAACCGCGCATAGCAGATTTTCGCTTGCAAGAGGTCGAGACCCGTCGTTCCGGCTGCGCGTTCAAGCCACATGTGCGGCAGCTCGTACGCTACCAGCACCGGTGACAACGCGGCTAACGTGACGACGGTCAATACGCAAGCTATCTTGATCGCCACTACCGGCGGCAGCCACGTCGCGTCGAGCCACGCAGTTTCGCGGATGGCCGGGGGCAGGAAGTCCGTTGTGAGCGCAGCTATCAGAGCCAGTGTACAGAGCGCGGTGACTGCGAATACTACGTACACTGCCGACGAGAATGCGCGAGCGGTCAGTTGCAGATCGCGCGCGAGCTGCGCCGCAACCGAAGGTGAGAGTCTTCGACAAATAGAGTCGGCGATCGGGATGGTTGAGCGGTTGGACGGTTGCAGCCGCCTGGCATATTCGATGTCCGGACCACGCCACCGTTCATTCAAACGATGGGCGAGATAGTAGACAGTCAGAATCCAGACGAAAGACGCGGCAGATAGCCAGAGGTGAGCGCGTGATGAAAACATCGCCGGCTTGAGCACCATCGTCAGCAGTGAACCTCCAAGAATTCCGTTGAACAACAAAACAAGAATCGCTGCGATTGCCGCACCCGTGTTCTTCTTGTGCCCCCAGTGAATCCAGTTGAGCGCGGCCAGCGTTTCGGAGAGCGAAATGATGGCTACCAAAGAAAGAAGCAGAGGAAGATCAAGCGCGCGAATCGAATCGATTTCG
The DNA here is from genome assembly GCA_038040445.1 of Acidobacteriota bacterium. Classification (NCBI taxonomy): domain Bacteria; kingdom Pseudomonadati; phylum Acidobacteriota; class Blastocatellia; genus Candidatus Onstottus; species Candidatus Onstottus frigus. The sequence continues at coordinate 7,073 of JBBPIG010000003.1, forward strand.
CTGAACGACGCGCGCGCGATCAACGCCACGGCTGCGACTGCCAGGGTTCGAGCGACCCGCGTCGCCAGGGCCGCGTGCATATGCGCTGCCGCGGAAACGGGAAGGGAGTCGAAGTAGGATTCGGGACGGCGCAGGTGATAGATTTCCGCGCTGGCGCGTGAAAGGCTCAATCCGAAGAGGCTTAAGTTGAAAAGCGTCGCAAGCGTGATGGCAATCAGAGGCGAGGGTTGCCAGTCAGGCAGATTCTCGGCTAGCCGCAAGGCCGTAAAGTAGGTCGTTCCCAAAACAACCGGCGCCAGTATGAGCCACGCGTACACATGTTGCCGCGCCCAGCGTAGCTGAGCGCGAACGGACGCGCCGATCAGCAGCAATGATTTCTTCACGTCGAAAGCCTGACGAGCGTCACGGCTAGTTCACACCCAGCAGCTCTATCTCGAATATGAGAGTGGCGTTAGGCGGAATCTTTGGTGGGCGTCCGGCGGCTCCATAGGCAAGGTTGGGTGGAATTATCAGTCTTCGCTTGCCGCCCACCTTCATCGTCATTATGCCCTCATCCCAGCCATCGATCACCGCTCTGGTGCCGATGAGAAAGGTGTACGGCTGGCCGCTATCGACTGAGCTGTCAAACTTTGTTCCGTTTTCAAGTGTGCCGGTGTAGTGCACAGTCACATTTCTACCGGGCTTCGGGCTTTCTCCTGTGCCGACAACCTCGTCGATGTATTTTAGTCCGGATGCCGTGGTCACTTGAGAGCCGGCGACAGGGGCTGAGCCTTGCAGTATGACGAATAGCCCTGCAAAGAGCAGACCTGCCGCTACCAGCGCGATGACTGTGAAGACAGCGATTCTTTTGGTCGTTTGTTGAGATTGCTTCTTTGAGGAATGGCTAGTGCGGGATGATTTTCCGCCTCGGCTGGTTTTTCGTTTTCGACTCTTCGGCAAAGCTTTTTCTCCTATGAAGGAAGTTCGTACCCGTTTACTTGATAGACTATGAAACAAACTTCAGCCTGAAGGCGGTACTACGAACTCCTTAACCTTGCTTTAGCTATTTCGCGGTAACAGGCGCCCGAATCGCCCGGCCTGGATTGACGCCCTGTTGGAGCTTAGCATCTTTCACAACAAACACGCCGCCGACCAACACATGCTTGATGCCCTCAGAATACTTTGCCGGTTCTTCGAAGGTCGATCTATCGATGATCAGGGCGGGGTCGAATATCGTGAGATCGGCGTCGGCGCCGGCTCGAATGCGCCCCTTATTCTTCATCATCGGCGCGAGGCGTTCCAGTCTTTGGGCAGGCATTATGGTCATCTTGCGCAGGGCATCCATTAAAGTCAGCGCCCTTTCGCCGCGCACGTAGCGTCCTAACACGCGCGCATAGGCGCCTGAACCTCGTGGGTGGCCCTTGCCGTTTTGCAGACCTCCGTCGCTGGCGATCATGGTGATCGGACTCGCGACTGACATTCGCGCGATCTCCTCGGGAATCGAGTGGCCAATGACGCCGCCGCCTGTCTTCCGATACCTCGCAAAGCTTTCGGCCGTCAATCGCTCACCGGTCGCTACCCATTGCAGGTCCTTGTAGTCTATGCCCAGCGCCTCCTGCCATCCTTCATCGTAAATGGCAGACTCGATGTTTGTCTGCGTTGCCGTGTATGGGTAGCACTCCGTCGTAACGTCGAGACCGCGCGACTGCGCCTCGGTGATCATTTGAAGCAGGAGCGGAGTCGCGCGAAGACCCATGCTGCTGATGTGAACTACGTGCAGCGGCGCGCCGGTAGTCGCCGTAGCCGCGAGTACTTCTTCAAGCGCGCGGACGCTATTGTTAGGTTCCTTCAAACCAGCGTAGCGCATATGCACGAAGCACGGCGCGGCGTGCTTCGTGGCCACGCGGAACATCTCCAGAATCTCCCAATGCGAAGCGGCGGCGGTATAGTTGATGCCGAAGCCGACCCCGAGCGCGCCTTGCTTCAAGCCTTGCTCGATTTGCCGCTTCATCTCTTCGATCTCCGAGTCCGAGGCGGCCTTGTGCGCGGCATCTCCGCTTGGTAAGAACGCGCCCGGATCGCGCATCACAGCGATGCGCACCGGAATGTGGCCGATGCTCGCGCCGTGGTTGACTAACGCCTTGCCTTCACGCGCGCCATACCACTTCTCCGCGTTGCCGGTTCCGACCTCAAGCTCGAGTGCGGTGGTCACTCCGTCCATCGCCTTGAAGCGATAGTTCTCCTGATCCTGGCCGTGCGAGTGCAGATCGATGAAGCCCGGCGCGACAACGAGTCCGGTTGCGAGGACGGTTATGCGGCCCCTTAAGCTCTTCTCGGTGATGGCCTGGATGATGCCGTTGCTGATGCCGATATTGCGGATTGCGTCGAGCCCGGACTCTGGATCGACGACTCGGCCGTTAAGGATCACGACGTCGTAGTCGGACTGCGCTGCCGGCGAAACGACTTCGCCTTGCAGAACCACTGAGACCGTGAGCAGGGCGCAGCACAATACGACAGCAGTGCGGCGCCTGGCATGTGAAGTGCGATGATTCATGAAAGCCCCCGTTCTACATATCGATCAACATAGAAGCGGAGAATATGGAATCCGAGCCGGGCCTTGTCAAGTGGAAAGCCTTGGGCGTGCGCGTCAGATTTTGCACATCAGAGGTGATGCGAGAAAATCTGACGCGCACCCGCAACCCGGGCTGTGGAGAGATTCCAAGTCTCTTGGTATGCTTGGAGTCCTCGCGGCAGCCTAAGAAGACCGAAAGGAATAACAATGAGACAGACGGAAACTCTAGAGCGGAGAACCATGATCAGTTTGTCCCTGGTTCTGGCGCTATTGCTGAGCGCTACCTGTTTTGCGCAAACAGCTACCAGCTCGCGTGCGGCGAGTGATCCTGCGCTTCAAAGACTCGAGCGCGAAATCGCGCGAGTGTCGGCGGTATCGGGCGGCGTCGTTGGCGTAACTGCGATCCATCTCGAAACAGGCCGCCGGGTATCAATGAACGGGTCCGATCGCTTTCCGATGGCGAGCACATTCAAAGTCCCGATCGCGGTTCAGCTTCTGACTCGAATCGACAAGGGCGAAGTGAAACTCGACCAGATGATCGATATCAAGCAGAGCGATCTGCATCCAGGCAGCGGAACGCTTAGCGACCTGTTTAACAAAGGCGGGCTGGCGCTGTCAGTGCGAAACTTGATGGAGTTGATGCTTCTGATCAGCGACAACAGCGCGACGGATGTCTTACTACGCACCGCTGGGGGAGCGGACGCGGTCACCGCTCGCATGCGATCTCTGGGTATCGATGGGATTAGCGTGAATCGCTCGACCGCGCAATTGATCGCCGACCGGGCGGGCGTTACGAGTCTTCCGCCGGAGGATCAGTGGAACCCGGTCGTCTTCTTCGTAGCGTTCTCGGCGGTGAAGCCCGAAGACCAAAAGGCCGCGGCGAAGAAATTCGACACCGATCCTCGCGATACCTCGACTCCGGATGGTATGGCCGCTCTGCTTGAGCAGATCTATCACAAAAACATTCTAAAGCCAGAGAGCTCGGCCCTATTGCTGGACATCATGCGCAGGTGCAGGACTGGTGATATGCGGCTCAAAGGGCTGATCCCGCAGGGAACCGAAATCGCGCACAAGACCGGGACGATCGGCGGGAGTACAAACGATGTCGGGATCATTGCGCTTCCGGACAACGCCGGGCACGTAGCTATTGCGGTGTTCGTAAAGTCATCTGAGAAGGACACCGCCGCCCGCGAACGAGGGATAGCCGAAATTGCCCGAGCGGTGCACGATTTCTTTCTGTTCCAGCCTCGCCCTTCTTCATGAGGAGCTCCCGTTCAGGGTTCGTAGTCCCGCTTTCAGGCGGAAGTTTGTGAAACGACGTCTCCGCCAATCGAGCTACGAGCTTCCGCCTGAAGGCGGGACTACGAACCCTGAACTCGAATCTGGCTTGGGAACGTTCGATTGCCCCGTCTTTTGTGCTTTGTGGCTTGGGCGGTTTGTGAGAGACTTGTCCCCGACAAGGGTCGTGGGCACTCAGCGCAAGGCTTTTGTTGAGCCGCTTGAATCCGTTTCGCTGCGGCTGGCGTAAACTGAGTTTGAAACTAAGAGTGGTCCAATTTCCCGCGCGATCTGACGCGGATTCTTGATCCGAATGGCATTATCCGATCGCTTGATAGTGCGTGTGTCGGCTGCTATCGAGACGCGTGGCTAGTACACTCGAAACAGTTCGACTTGGAAGAAGACGCGGCTTCGAAGCCGGTATCATTTAATCACCAAGAAGGAGAGTACAAACTGTATGCGTAAGAAACTGATGGTAGTCGCGATCGCGGCGGCAGTGGCAATGGGATGTTTCAGCATCGCATCCGCCGAGGCGAAGGATAAGAAGGCAAAATCGCTCTACTCCCGGCTCGGGGGTAAGAAGGCCATCACCGCCGTCGTCGGTGAGTTTGTCAACAACTGCGCAACTGACACGCGGATCAACAAGTTCTTTGCCGACACGGCCAAGGATCCGAAGCGGCTTGCGAAGTTCAAGAAGAACCTTATAAACCAAATCTGCCAGGCGAGCGGTGGACCCTGCAAGTATACGGGCAAAGCCATGAAGCCGGCTCACAAGGGTATGGGCATTACGGACGCAGACTTCACCGCGCTGGTTGAGGACCTTGTGAAAGCGCTGGACAAGTTCAACGTCGGTGCGACTGAGAAGAACGAGCTTCTTGGAGCGCTAGGCGGGATGAAGGGCGACATAGTCGGGCAGTAAGCTCAAATCAAGAAAAGGGGAATGAAGCACCGGCGAGCACGCCAACGTTTCCTCTTTAAAACTAGAAGACGCCTGCGGAGAACGAAAACTCCGCAGGCGTCGACTTCTTTGCTTAGGCCACACTCCTCAAGAATACTCAATCCTCAGACTCCCAGATCGTTTCAATCTCTTTTCCTTTCTAAAGTAACATTCTCCTTTCTAAGGAAGGTTTCGCGAAGGCGCCGCCTGTTTCCTAGAGGTGGCGCAGACGGGCAAGCACAAACCGACTGCCAGTTTGAATTTTGAAGTAGATAGGCGCTACAACCAGTGGGCTCTCTGCTCGGCGCAAATTCGTACACTGACCGGGTCTGTCTATCCGTCTTCCTTGACGTGGACAAGCGTTCAAGGCCGGCCAGGGGCAAGGTAGTGGGTGGTGGTGTGTGTCCTGAAAAATAGTCGGACACACGTTCTCCAAGGCTCCACTAGCATCGCGCCTAGGCGGGCTTATTAGTTGATAAATCTCCGTATCGTGCCTGTTCAACCATGCATTCCAGATCGCGACTCTTCATTGGGCTGTGAGCAAAGTGCTTGAGATTCCGCCATTGCTATTGCGAATCGTTAAAAGGGGAGTCTTTCCGGGTCCTAGTAACTCCGCCACACTCTTGCCACCAAGTAATGGTCCCTTCTGGATAACTACCGACTCGTTCTTCAGGCGCGCTGGCTTCTTAAACCTAACTCCATCTACGAAGATTTCGAGAGGGTCACTGAATCCTTTCCCTCTGATTGTCAGTCTGGATGAAACCTCTATCTCCTCTAAGGCAGGCCCACCTGGCACACCGGCCCCAGTACCAGGATTTGTTTCTACCTCGTTGGATGTACTACAGCGCCAGACGGCGGTTACAGCGTAGAAGGATCCAATCGCCGCGACAGGAATATTGGTCTTGTATATCGCTGTAAAGGCCGCCCCAACGGCCGTAATAATCTTGACTAGATTCGCTGGTATTGTTTGCACCAGTGGGGTATTCGACTGATATATGTTAAACCCTTGCAGCGTACATGTGGCCTGAGGGAAGACAAAAGTATCGCCAAGAGATTCGCTACCAAATATATCCGAGTTAGCGAACGCTGATGAAGCGGGGTTCACCCTCAGGTCTCGTGGGGCGGGAGTAGGGTCCGATAGAGTCGACGGTTGCAGCACCCAAGAGAGTTCTACTAGGCCCCCGCCTCGAACTGATTTCCGATCAACTGCTGTATTGTTATCGTCATTCGGATCGTCCGACCCCGAGAGCTGAAGCGGTATTGAACAAACTGCCCGAGGAAACTTCTCCCCAACAGATCCATCAATAATTTCAACTTTATTCATCAGGACCGAGCCGGCCGGAGTAAGAACATTAACCTTTATCGCGATCGTGAACGATTCGCCTGCGAGAAGACCGGTGCCACCTATGATCGCGCCGCTGGAACCGACTCTAGGCGTTATGAAACCACTCCTGCTCGCGCTTATTGAGGAGAAGGTTGTGCCGACAGGAAGTATGTCAAAGAGGGTAAAAAAGGCAGCCGCGTCCGGGCCTGCGTTTCTCACGGTAATGTTATACGTAACCTGTTCGCCAGGGGCGGCAGATTCAGAAGAAGCTGTGCTTGTTACAGATAAATCAGATTTAGGCAATCCCGGTAGTTCGGGCGCGACACTCACCGTTTCATCTGCCACGTTGTCACTCGGGTTTGGATCGCTTAACGTGCCGACAACGCTCGCGGTATTCTTTATTTGTGTACCCGGCTGTGCCGTGACCTTTACAACCAGCCAGACCAATGCCGAGGAACCGGAAGGTATTGCTCCTAAAGAACAAGCAATCACGCCGTTCCCGCCCACCGGGGGTGCCGTGAATCCCCCCTGACTTATCGCAACGGCATTAAAGGTCGTCCCGGTCGGTACAGAATCTGTAACGGTAACACCGGTCGCAGTCTCCGGTCCGGCGTTGGCAACTTTGATTGAGTAAACTAGCAGGGCTCCGCTGGGCACCTCGCCAGCGGAACTAGAATTAGTTATCGATAAATCCGCTCCCTGAGTCCGATCAGGCCCTAGCAAAGTGATCAGGGGAAAGCAGGCGCCTGTAGGGAAACCATCGTCGCTGGTACCGGAAATAGTCAATGCCACGTAGCCACTTTGCCGGCCATTCAAGCCGACACAAAGATTCGCACACACTTGCGCGAACGCCGGAATCCGGTTGCTACCGGGACCACAATTAGCAACAAAGCCGGCAAATTCAGCGCCTGTATTATTTCGAGAACCTATTTGGTTGAAGTTATTGTCATAGAAAGTCAAATTGAGATTTTGTATAGTAGCGCCCACTCCTCCTATTTCTGCAACGGTAACCTTGAAATCCCAAGCGGGGCTGGTCCCATTACATGAGTTTTTGGATTGAGGTACAAAGGTAGAATCGATTGTCCCCCGAAGCTGCGCGCCAGCAGCACTATGCGGAGATTCATTGGTGTAAGCGGGGCCCTCAAGCCGGCTAATAGTAGATCCTATTCCTCCAGTATAAGTAGAGGGCAGCACACAAAAAACCAAGAAAATACATATGATGAGGAAACAAACAATACTAGGCTTCATATCTGCTTCTCCTGTGATGATCAACGTTGTCAGAGTAAGCCGCTAGGCTCCGGCTTAAAGCTAAAAGCGGCGAGGTGGACTCACAACCCAAGTTCAGCACCCGCTCAAACTCTTGGCAGTCGCAGCGAGTCTATCAGAATCCCTAGGGCTGTCAATCACAAACGCGGAGCGGAAGTCTCTCTTAACAAACCAACGTCATGATGCGAGGCAAGCCGCGCGAAGCACAAATTGCGAAGGGAGGCTATCAGGGAGGCCGGAGCGCCGGTTCTCGGCGCTTCGACCTCCTCTTTTTCGTTGCGCTAGCGATTGGGATGCCGGGGAAACTTTACGTAGGGCAACCGGACGCCGCGAACAAAGACCCGGTCGGAGCGAATGTCCAGTGGCGCTTCAAATCCGGCGCTTCCCATCGTGGAGACCAGATCGTCCTGATCCACGCCGTCGCCGCTTACGCCAATGGCGCCCGCAAGCCGGCCGTTCTTGAATAGCGGCACGCTCCCGGGAAAAATCTGAATACCATTCTTGAGGCTCGAAATGCCGGTGCAATCCGCGGGGCTGAAGGCTCCGGTGGTGACGAACCTCCCTATCGCGGCAAGCAAAAGGTCGAGCTGCAAGCCGTCGTTGAACGGGCTGAAGTCCTCAATCGGAACAGAAAAGGGTCCGTTTTCCGTGTCGTCAATTCCGTCCGGGAAGAATGGGCGCTCGAGAAAGCCTTGCGCCCGGTCGGAGAAGGCAACGGACCCGTCGAGCTTCACTCCGTCCTTGCTCGCCGCGTCAGTGTAGCGTCCCATTCCTCGCGAGCGAAGATCGGCGCCCGCCGACGCTTTGCTGAAAAAGGCAGCCGTGCGGGCCTTTTGCACGCAAACATCGAAGCCAAATATCGGCGCGTCGATCGTGCTGAAGATTCCGAGTACCGTTCCGTCAACGTCGACCACTGAGATGTTAACCTCTGTCGCGCTGTTCAAAGGCTGTCGAATAGCCGCTCGGGTGATGAACGCTTGCCTGGCTGCCTGAGCGATGATCTGTTGAACGTCGCTCTTGCTCAACACCGAGCCCCCGCTGAAAGGAAAGAACCGGCTGTCAACTCGCCCCGCCGGTGCGGAGGAATCGATGGTCGCAACAGTGAACCTGGATGGTTGGGCGTCTCTGATCCCGGGAGCGAGAGCCCCAAGGGTTACGACCTGGCCGCTCAATTGATCGAAGGGCGTAGCTTGAGTTTGCGGCGGCATCGGCGTGTTGACGAACGTAAATCTGATACCGTTTACGATGATCTTGTCGCCCTGAATCTCCGGTGGTGTTTCGAAGCCTCGAGTGGCAGCGCGCGCGATCAGTTCCTCGACTGGTTGATCGTCATCTGCCGGGTCCAGGTCTAACGTGTAAGCGCCATCGCCTTCAACCCCGATTCCGCCGACTTGGATCCCATTCTTGTAGAGCGCGATTCCTCCTGGATCCGCGGCGAGCCCCAGCGGTGACCGAGCGTTGATATCACTGCAGATAAGAAACTGCGAGAACTGGACGCCGAACAGCGGACCGCCTGTTTGGAAATTGACGCCGGGCGGGAAGTGCTCTTGCACGATGAAGCTTGCAGTGCGAGTCGTGAAGCTGTGGCCCTGGCTGCTGAGGAACGCGCCGGTCACCGCCTTTGAGATAGCGGCAAGAGTCGCACCGTCCGAGACTGGAAGCACACCGAGGCGCAGCCCGTCGAGTCCACAGATCGGATTGTTGATAGTGTTGCTCCCAGAGCACCGCCTGCCGCCGCCTATCGTAATATCGTTGCGGGCGCCAGTCATTCTGAAGATGCCAAGGATGTTGCCCTCCTTGTCGGTGACCGCGATGGTGACTTTCAGTCCACTTGCGTCAGCCTGAGCTGCCGCCTGCGAGATTATCTTCTTCACGTCGTCGGCGGTGAGCTTGCTCTCGTCGGCGGCGATCTCGACCGTGATGTGAACCATCGCCGAGGCAGTACCATCCGGATTGGTGACGGTTACGTCGATCCCTTCGGTAATATCTGCGGCCGCAACCTCGTAGATGACGATTTTTGTCGAGCCTTTTACCTTGGCGCGAGCAAAGCTGATCGAGCCGTGCGCGTTATTGAGGGCAACGGTTGCGCCCTTCTGGAAATTCTGGCCTTTGATGATCAGTCTGCCGCCGTCCGGGTCATAAAGCGCGGTTTCCGAAGTGATTTGGGGGACGGGACCGGATTGGATTAACCAGGCGAGAGAGTGTCCGCTGAGGGCGACCATCACGATTGCAATCAGCGCTGCGATCGTTCTGGTGATTCGATACTTTCGAACCAAATCCCGGATTGCCATCTTATCCTCCTGAAGCGTGTTCAATCCAAGCGACGTTCAACTTGAGGCATTGCGTTACAAGCTACGCGCTTGTTTCTTCGCGCGGCAGTATAGCGAATGTGTAATTGGGCCGCAAGCACTTAGCCCTTCACTCGGAAGCACGTGAATCGCCGAGCGGACCACTACGCGGGTTCGTCCGCTCGGCTGCTGAGCTTTTGTTTAGAAAGAATACTTGAGCGCAAATTGAATCGTGCGCTTAGGCACTCTCGTGTCGACAAACAGATGGTTGTCCTCAGTGCCCGGTTCTATCGTGTAGCCTCCGAAGAACAGTTGGTGCACCGGAATACCGAAGTTTGTTCTGTTGAACACATTGAAAAACTCGCTTCGGAACTCGAGCTTGTGCCTCTCATTGAATCTGAAAAACTTATTGACCGACAGATCGACCGTTGCAACTCCCGGCGCTCTGAAGCCATTGCGTCTACCTGTGCTCGGGTTCGTAGGTCCAGATCCCGGGTCGACTCTATCCGTGAGGTTACCGTCGAGATTCAGATCGCAGCAGAACAACACCGAGTAGGGCTGGCCGGTCTGGAAGGTCCCAATGCTGCCAACCTGCCAACCACCCAGGATCTTGTTCTGTTCGAAGACGGGCAAATCCCAGATCAGACTATAGACGAAGCGATGGCGCACATCGTAGTTTGCGTCGGCGCGTTCGGCCCTGCGATCGAAGCTGTTTTGCGGCAACGCGCGCGCGCCCTCGAGATCGAACAGATCCGACACCTCATCTATTGCGTGCGACCAGGTGTAGGCTGTCGTGAATTGAACTCGTCTCGCGAATCGCTTGATAAGCTGGAGCTGAAGACTGTGGTATGTCGAGTTGGCGTCCGACTCAATTGAATTGAACGATCCGAGCAGGGGAAACGGCCTCAGATCTTGAAGGTTAATATTCGGTGGAATGCTTTGCCCAAAGAGGACCGGGAATAAGACATTGGGAAGCTCGCGAACGCTTTGCGCCAGAGCCTGGTTTACCAGCGGTATGGCGTTCGGTCCAAGGTTCGGTGTCGCAAACCTTAGCAGGTGAGCGCCCCTGGTTCCCACGTATGCCGCAGAAACCAGAAAGTCTTTGCCGAACTGATGCTCGAGCGTGAGTCCCCACTGTTGCGAATATGGCGTCACCAAATCGTTCGAAGGAAGAACGAACCCGGGTCCGGCCGCAAGATTGGTTAATAAGGAGGCTGCCAGCACGCCAGCAACGGCACCGCCGGTCTTAGTGTCAAACGTGTTCAAAGTTCCTTTGACCGCAAAGAGCGCTGACGGGTTGGCTGCGACAAACGGGTGCGACACCGCTGCGCTTCCCTCGGGATCGTTCAAGTCAAAGTTTGTATTGAACCCTCCAAGGTTGATGGTCAGGAAGCTGGGGAACACATTGCGGGACTGGCTGATGACCGCGCCGAGAATCTGATCGTAGTAGATGCCGTAGCCGCCCCGAACGGAAGTCTTGCCGCGACCGAACGGGTCCCAGGCAAAAGCTACGTGAGGCGCGAAGTTGTTCTTGTCCAACTTGAATATGTTCTTGCGCCCATCCAGGAACTGCTCGAGACCGGAACGGCCGAATGCCGCTTTCTCGGTCGCCTCGAATTCTTTCACTTCCGAGGAATCAAAAGTAGATTCGATAAGGCGGTCGGCCTCCTTTGGCACCGTGTTCAGTTCGTATCTCAAACCAAGGGTGAGAGTCAGATTAGAACGAACGCGAAACTGATCCGAAAAGAAGAAATCGTTCTGCCAGTACCTGAGCCGAATCTTTGAATCGACATTGCCATTAGTCAGGGTTTGGAAGAACCCCGTGGCCGCGCCTGCTGCAAGATAGTCCTTGCCGAAATAAAACGGCACAGGGTTACCGAAGCTCATGGCTAGCTGCTCATCGGAAAAGTCGAGTGCGCCGCTGAAGACGGCAAGCGGCCGGAAATTCCGATCTAGAAAACTGTTGAGGCGAGTCTGGCGGATGTCGAACCCGCCTGTGAGCCTGTGTCTGCCCTTGCTGGTTATTATCGTGTCGGCGTACTCGAATGTGTTGTTAGTCCTTCCCTGCGGGAAGTTAAAGACATCCACTCCCAGCGGACTGAAGCCCGAAGCCTTGACCTGCCCAATCGGACCCGTGCCTGTACTCGCAAAAACGCCCGGGATAGGGCCAAATCCGCTCTCTGTATCGCTCGCGACCTGGAGGAATGTGGGAGTCCCGCTGATGGTAGCGTTGAACAGAAGCCGCGCGTTCAGAAGGAACGGCACATTGGGGAATGTGCTCGATGGCAGCAGGAACGGATCCCGAACCTCCTTAAATCTCAGATCGGTCCTTCCAAAAGAAAAGCGAAACTGATTTGCAGTGGCCGAAGAGATCGCGCTATTGAATGACACCGCGAGGTCTCGAGTGATTACCAGCGCCCGAAGGCTCGAGAAAAGCGCTTCCCCGGTTACCGGTAGAATCGTGTCATCATCGGTGGAGTTGTAACGGCCGGTCAGACTGTGGTCTCTGCCAAAGGCTTTCAGATTATGATCCAGCTTCACTGAGTAAATCGTGCCATCGGCGCTCGCCGGAAGGATCTCGGTGAACGTGTTTTTGCGATAGGGGCCGAGTGGGTTGTTTGGAAACGGGAAGAGGCTCAAGAACGAATTCCCGGTCAGCGACGCCGGAAGTACGCGAGCGCCGTTTACCAACCTGAGCCCCGTGCCTCCTGAGCTAAAGACGCCACGTTCGTCAACGGTCGGCACCGCAAAGTGAGATTCGCGAGCCGCGTTGATGTCCTGATGCTCTACAGAGCCGAAGAAGCGGGTACGTGCTCCCAGGGGACCGCCGAAGACCAGGCCGTATTGCCCACGCGTGTATGAATTCTTCCCATCGACGGGATTGGGAACTGTTAACGGTGAGCCGTTGAGGAATGCCGTGTTGCCGTTGTTGCCGCTGAGCGTGTAACTTGCCGGCCCTCCGGAAAGGTCAAACGTATCCTGAGCCCTTAAACCCTTGCTAGTCAAAAATCCGTAGAGAGTACCGTGGAAGCTCGAGCCTCCGGAGCGCGAGACTACATTGACCTGGGCACCCATGTTGCGCCCGTACTGTGGTTCAGGCAAAAGCGTGGAGATTTGAAACTCTTGCACACTCTCAATGGACTGTGGCACAAGCGACGTGAATCCCTGGCGGCGCACGCCTACCTCTTCATCGTTGTTGTCCGACCCGTCAATCGTGAAGTTGTTCGAGCGGCTGCGTAATCCATTGACCGAGAATTGCCCGGTTGTGCCGACGCCCGGCCCGATGCCCGGTCCGACATTTGTCCCGATGGACAGAGGCGGCGGAGCGACGCCGGGAACCAGGAATGCAAGGTCATCGAAGCTGCGAACACCGGGCAACGGCAGAGACAACAAGGATCTCTCGTCGAAGTTTCCACCTCTGGTAGCGTTCGACGTGTTGGCCAACAAGGCGACATCCGACTCATCCGTTGTTGAAGCCTGTCTGGGCGTTGGCGGTGGTTGCGTCGCTGGCGGCCTGGTTGTCGGCGGAGGTGTACCCGGAGGTGGAGTCACCGGAGGGGGCGCGGCCACGCCCGCCTTTCTCAGGATGATTGGGGGCGGCTGGTCCGCGCGCTCAGTATTGGTGATATGAATGAGAAAGTTGGTTATCGAGGAGTTCCTGGGATCGGCGTCGTTCTCATACCCCTGTTTCGCGGCGGTGATTCGGTACCTGCCCGCAGGTAGAATCCCGACGTAATAGATTCCCTGATCGTTACTGACCGTTGTGCGCTCGATCCCAATCTCCTCGTGAGTGACTGTGACAACGGCGCTCGGCAAAGGATCGAGGGTTGTCGCTTCGAATACGCGCCCTTGAATAGCTCCTGTGTTTTGGGTCTGCGCGATGACGTGTGGAAAGTAGATGCTCGACAATGAGAGCGCGACTAACAAAGCAAAGGTCTTCGAGGCGGTTCTGCACATGCATTCTCCTCCCGTATCAAACGAACTGCTGGTGACAGAATAAAGAAGGTCGTGGTGCCTTCCAATAACCGAGTTGATTCACTGATCCGGTCAAGATCCGGGAACGGATTTTGACCCCACGCAGGATAGCACGAGGAGAATCGGAGCACCAGCGCACTAACCATGGCCGAACTCTGTCTGTTATTTGGCGGGAATGATGCTCACGAATTGAACGACAAATTCCTCTCCGTCTTTTGTGCCAAACCCGATCCGTCCATTAGAGAAAGTGGAATCGGTCACCAGGCTGAAAGGTTGGGGCTGAGTGGCTTTCGGGTTGCTCTTCACTTGAAGCAAGTGTTTTATCTGCGGCCCGTTCGCCTCGATGATGATGTGAAACTTGTCGCCTGGAACACCGAGGTTTTCAGGGACCGTAAATGTCTTCAGCAGATCTGACTTGCCATTCTGGTAGAGGAATGTGTGGAACTTGTTCGGCGATGAGGCGCCCGGTCCCGTAAGCTGAAAGAGATAGCATGTGCTTTCATCCTGACCGCGCAGGACCCAGACCGCTCCTTTGCCGTTGCCGAAGATCAGGTCAAACTCCATCCTGAAGTCTTTGTAGCTTGTATCTTTAATCAGCCCTATGCCTGGGCCTTGCACCTTCAACTTGCCGGAACTTGATTGCCAGGACTTCGGCGCATTCCAGAACCTAAGGCCTGCGTCGAAGGTATCGACAAACTCTGGAGAGAAGACTGTGCGATTCAGCGCCAGTTTTATCTCGGCAGGCCCGGCGCTGAAGGTCTGAGCCTTCTCTGCCGGTTCGTACTCATTCTTCTTCGCGCGTATTCTGTGCTGGCCTGGCGCGAGATTCGAAATTCTGATTTCGCCCTTCTCATTCGCGCGGCCTCCATAGTTGTCGTCGATGTAGATCTCGGCTTCGGGTTCCGTCTTCACGATCAGCCCGACCAGAGCCGCCTTGAACTCAGCCCCAATATACTTTGTTCTGCCGTCTTCGACATCTACTTCTCTGGTCCATTCAACTTGATTCTGTATGACTCTCAGTTTGTGGCGGCCTGCCGCCACATCGGCCAACTCGATTAGTTTTTCCTCTTTCCTTAAGCTCACGCTTAGAGGTTTTTGATCGTCGATCAACACGGTCGCGCTGGGGTCAACCCCGCCGATCTGAATGACGCCCCCTAGCGGAGTCAGTTCGACTGGCACTGCCTCGTCGGTCTCTAACTTGATGCCTGAGATTCTCTTTAGCGAGTATTTGGCTGCGCTGACTTCGATGTCGTAAAGGCCCGGGGGAAGCTCTGCGCGGAATTTGTTATCGACGCTCTGACCCTGCACAGGCCTTAGCGCGGCATCGCGCGGCTTAACAACAACGCTGGCTGGAGTGTTGGTTATGACTATCAGCACTCCCTTCGGAGCCTTTGAGGGTGCCGTATCTGTCTTGACCGCGAGAGGCGGAGCAGGCGGCTGAATCCGTCGAACAGCGATCTCGGCGAATCTTCCCGTCGGATACTCTTTCAAGTACGCTTGGTAGTCCGAGACATTCTTACTGTTTCGGACTCTTTCCCATAAGGCATCTTCACCTAGCCGCGTCGCGAAGCTCGCGTTCTTTCCTGTCGGAAATCTTTTCAGATAGTTGTTGAAGTCCGCCGGGTCTTTACTGTTTTGTATGCTCTCCCAAAGCGCTTGCTCGGTAAACATGCCGCCGGGATATTTCTTCAGGTAATCCCGGAAGGCAACGGGACTATTCTTCGATTGAGCAATTTCCCAATCGCTCCGTTCGACTGCAGCGGGATCAACGATCGCCACATTCTCCGGTGCCGCGACTTTTGAAAGCACCAGGTCGTTAGCCCTGTAGCCTTTCATCACGGCATATGGCTTTTGTACCTTGCCCGCTCCCAGGTCGAGGCGTATGCGCTTCGGCACCTGATCCTGCAAGTAAGTCAGGAGGCTGCTTAGCGTCACCTCGCCCTTCTCATTTGCCGCCGCGCCCTTCAACCCTTCGACAAGCGCCCAGGAAAAATACCCCTGCTTCTTCTCTTTGTATTCGTATGCGCGACTGCCTACGTCTGTCGCATAGAGCGTGGCGAAAGCTTTTACTTCGGAGTTAGCTTCTTCAAAATTGAAATGCTTAGTGAACCTTTGGGTGAGCTTGTTATCAGCATCGCCGCGTCCGGCCGACGGATCATTCCGGCACGCGTCGAGGATCAATACCACCTGCCCAACTCCGGTCTCGTCGATGCGCTTTCGCATGTCATCTACATTGATTGAACTCTGTTCGAGGAGCGAGACATCGTTACTGAGTTCTGCATCCGAGGGAAGTAGGTAAGCCTGGTCGCCGCGCTCTATTCCGTGCCCGGCGAAAGCGATCAGCAACAAACCGTCCTTCGGCACCGCTCCGCGCAGGTTCGATAACTGTCTCAGAATCTTGTTGCGCGTGGGTCTTCGCTCTGTCGGTTGATCGGCGGTGAGCAGCTTCACCTGATCCCGTGGGAAGCCTGCATACTGAACCAGAGCTTCGACGATTGCTTTAGCGTCGTTTGACGCGCCCTCGAGCTTGTTGATTTGTGAGTCCTCGTATTCATCCACGCCGATCACCAAGGCGAATCGCTTGGAACTGCTTGGCAGAGCTTCGATCGGTTTCGAGGGCTGAACTCGCATGCCGCGGCCATCTTTTTGTGTCTGAGCCGCGCGATTTGCCGCACCGCTCGTCGCGTTGCAAAGGCAGATCGCAGCCGTGGCTATAAAAATAAGGGAGCGAAGATACGAAGGCTTTCTTTTCATAGGAGAATTTCCTGCGGTACTGTCCGTTGCAAAGCAATAGCTGTCGATAGCTCTTCTTTGTCCTCTCAACAAATGAGGCAAGACCGATCTCTTGCGACTAATCGAGTGAGTCCGAGCGATAACCTGACTGGCTGCCTTAAGCATAACAGCTCGATTAGTCTACCATACGCAGCGGCCTAACTTAAGGTTCTTGAGACTCAAGCCCAGGGATTAACGCCGACAGATTCGAAGTGGCTATCCTTGAGTTTTCGCGCATTCTGAAAAGGTTCAGTGAAAAGTCGCGTTGCGCGACCGACGTGCGGTCGATTGCACGCGGACCCATGCTGGCGGCCGTTTCTGTGACCGAGTCCGAAATCTCTAGAAGGTTTTGGATCATTGCTGGATCATTGCTGGTTGACTCCGAGCATCACTCCATATAATATCGGCGCGATCATTTTCGAGTAGCGGGTGTTCGGTGTCTGATATTTCTCATCACAAGCGCAATGCTTCATAGCTTGTAATCAGGCTGTACTGGTAATCATTTCCCGACGTTGGGTCATCGATTGTGAGGCGCGGAATGAGACTCAAACTGGTAGTCGTCGCCATTTATGGGCTGTTGCTATTTCTGCCCGTCGGCTTCTCGATGCGCTCGCTGGCTTTTTCTGATAGCGACGAACAGGGGCAGGGGAAAACTCAATTCACTCCGATCGCCTTCGATACGACCGGCAGAAGGGGTCTGGTCCTTTTCAACCACAAGACCCACGAAGCATTGCTTAATCCCGATCCGAACTTTCCTCATAAAGCACCCGAGGGCGTCGCCTGCATCGGATGCCATCACTCGGTAAAAGAGGAAACCACCAGAGCTCAGTTTCAAAAGTGCACAGCTTGCCATAAGGACGAGGGCAATGCCACGAACCCGGACGATCGCGAAGGCTACGATCTGAACTCGCGAGAGGCTTTTCACCGGCTCTGCATCAGTTGCCATCGCGCTTCAAACCTCAAAGCCTCGAACGCTCGATTCCGCGACGTCGGGTTCACGAAGTGCGCCCAGTGCCACGACAATCAAGCTGAGCCTATGCAGTTGGCCGCGCAGCCCGAAGTCGTTCCGCCGCCGGATGAAGAGCCTGAAGCGCCTCCGTCTCTTGGCAGACCAGTCGAGATCTTCACAACGCCCATGGACCCGCCGCGAGGTTACGCTGGCGGCTCCCGCATAGACACTCCGACGCAGACGTCGCCTGATTCCATTCCGAGCCCGGACCGCTGGCGCATCGGTCTTCCGGAAGATCCCCGCTTTGAGCAAGGCAAGTGGTACAACCCCTATCGCCAGAACGTGCTCAAGGGCGATTATCCGATATACAAGCAGCAGAATTTTCTCGTACTGACTCTTGAGAGTGACACTCTTGCTATTTTTAGGCGGCTGCCTCTGCCGAGCGATATGAGCAGCGCGCGCCCCGACAGCGCGGAGTTCTTCGGCCGGGGCGTGAATGAGTTCTTCCGTCAGAACTTCACTCTGGGCATCGAATTCTTTAACGGCGATGCAGCGTTCAAGCCTATCAATTGGCGGTTCCGGTTCACACCCAACTTCAATATCAACTATTTCAACACTCAGGAAAACGGCATCGTCAACATTGACGTTCGCAGACAGACGAATCGAACCGACAGCTACACGGGCTTCCAGGAGTTGTTCACCGAGTTCAAGATCGGAGACACAACCAAGCTCATGCCGTTCTTGCGCGGGGCAGGGAGCGACGGCGGCAAGAGTCCCTATTACGATTCAACCTTCATTCGCACAGGCATACAGCAGTTCATTAGCGATTTTCGCGGGTTCATCTTCAACGATTTCAACCTGGGTGCGCGGGTGTTTGGCCAATTCGCAAACAACCGATACAACTTCAACGCAGCCTATTTCCACCTGCTCGAGAAAGACACCAACAGCGAGTTGAACACCCGCGTCAACCTCAGCGAGTTCCGCAATCAGACGGTGTTCATCGCCAACCTCTTTCGCCAGGACACCAAGTGGAAAGGCTACACCACTCAGTTCAGCTTTCACTACAACAACGATCGACCGAGCAGGCACTTCGACGAAAACGACTTCCTGGTTCGGCCCGGGTTGTTCGGCTCTGTCAGAGAGCACGGGATAAAAGCTTACTACCTTGGCTGGGCCGGCGATGGTCACATCGGCCTCAACAATATCTCGCACGCTTTTTATCAGGCGTTCGGCCACGACTCGTTCAATCAAATCGCAGGCAAGAGGACAAGCATCAACGCGCAACAGGCGGCAATCGAGTTGTCGCGTGACAGAGATTGGCTGCGGTACAAAGGATCGTTCTTCTTCGCATCGGGCGACAAGGAGCCGTTTGACGATAGGGCAACCGGCTTCGACGCGATTGTGGACATCCCTGAATTCGCCGGAGGGAAATTCAGCTACTGGAACAGCCAGGGCATTCGCCTGCTCGGCACCGGAGTCGGTTTGAAGAGTGGCGAGAGCCTGTTGCCTACCTTGCGCAGCAGCAAGTTTGAAGGACAGGCCAGCTTCGTCAATCCTGGAATCTTCCTATACAATCTGGGAATTGAAGCCGAGCTGACTCCGAAGCTTCGCGGCATAGCCAACATCAATTATCTGCACTTCCATCACACGGAGTCGTTGAAGGAAATCCTGTTTCAGCCGAATATCCGCAAGAGCATCGGATTCGACTACGGGGTCGGCGTCCTCTATCGGCCTTTCCTGACAGAGAACTGGATCATTCAGGGCGGGTTCTCATCGCTGATACCCGGAGCAGGGTTCAACGACATCTACACTTCAAATTGCACCGGACAGGGATGCGGGCAGCGGTCCAAGACTCTCTTTTCGTCATTCATACGCTTGAAGTTTACTTACTGATCTCGATCAGCATCGTGTACGCGCCGGGAGATCCGAATGAAAGTATCGAAAAATGCGCTCAAGCTTCTGTTGATCCTCGTGATCGTCGGCCTCTACGGATTCTTCGTTCTTGCAGGCTCGATGACGAAGGCAGACTCGTCGAAGCGGCCGGCTGATTCGAACGGGGCCGACGCCTCCACACAGAATCCGCCAGCAACGCAAACGGCGCGGCCGGTCCAGGCGGCCGGGCTGTTCGGCGAAAGCCCGGAAGAAGCCATGCGCCGAAGCGTAGGCTGCATCGATTGCCACAAAGGCATAGAAGATATGCACAACGGGGTGATCAGCCTCGGCTGCATCGATTGTCACGGAGGAGATGCGAACGCTCGTGCGCAGGGCACGCAGAAAGGATCTGCCGGATACGAGGGCGCTAAGAAAGCAGCGCACGTTAAGCCACGATTCCCCGACCGGTGGAAGACGTCTGCTAACCCTGAACGCCCTTACTCTCTCACGCTTGAAGAGAGCCCTGAGTTCATCCGGTTCGTGAATCCTGGCGACCTGCGCGTGGCGCAACTGAGCTGCGGCACAACGGAATGCCACTCCGGCGACGTGCATAATGTGAAGAAGAGCATGATGGCGACGGGCGCGATGCTCTGGGGCGCGGCGCTCTACAATAACGGAGCGTTCCCGTTCAAGAATTACAGATTCGGCGAAAGCTACGGGCCGGATGGTAAGCCTCAGAGACTGCAGACCGCTCCGCAGCCCACCGCGGAAGAGACGCAAAAGAAAGGCATTCTCGCGTACCTTGAACCGCTCCCGCGCTGGGAGATGTCCCAGATGAGCAACATCCTGCGCACGTTTGAGCTTGGCGGGCGCAAGGCTGCTGAGATCGGGATTCCCTCTATCGAAGAGCCGCCCGGAAAACCGACGCAGAATCTATTGAGCCCGCGAGGACTTGGAACGAACCTGAGAACCGACCCGGTTTACATTGGCCTGCAAAAGACTCGCTTGCTCGATCCGATGCTGTCCTTCATGGGAACGAACGATCAGCCGGGAGATTACCGTTCGAGCGGCTGCACTGCTTGTCACGTCGTCTACGCGAACAACCGCAATCCATTTGAAGCAGGACCGTATGCGGCGCACGGCCACACGGGCGAAAGCGCGAGCGCCGATCCGACTATTCCAAGGGGCGAGCCCGGTCACCCCATCAAGCATCAGTTCACCAGGGCTATTCCATCAAGCCAGTGCGTAGTATGTCACATGCACCCGGGAACAACTGTGCTGAATTCTTACTTCGGCTCGATGTGGTGGGACCTCGAGACTGACGGCGAAGAGATGTACCCAAAGGAAGAAAAGAAACTCAGCGCCGAGCAACGCCGCGAGATTATTTTGCGCAACCCCGAAGAGTCCGCGCTTAGAGGCAAGTGGGGCGACGTCGAGTTCTTGAAATCGATTCGGGATGAAGTTAATCCGAAGCTCAAACACACCCAGTTTGCAGACTTCAACGGGCACGGATGGGTCTACCGCTACGTTTTCAAACATGATCGGAAAGGGAACCTGCTCGACGCCGGCAACAACGTCATCGCTGACGTAACCAATGAAAAGCTGCAGCGCGCAGTGAATGAGCCTGTTGGCGATGGTTCTTCGCGGGAGGGCGTGCCGGTTCACCTGAAGGACATTCACGAAGAGAAGGGGATGCACTGCGTGGATTGTCACTTTAAGCAGGACAATCATGGCGACGGAAAGCTCTACGGTGAAGTGCGCGCCGCTATCGAGATTGATTGCATTGACTGTCACGGGACGATTACCAAGCGGGCAGATCCGACTTCGCGAGATGCATTGACCACTGCAGCCGCGGGCGGCAATCGCATGCTCGACTACCGGAATCTTCCTTCGCGCAAGGATCGGTTCTTCAAGAAGGACGGTAAACTGTTTCAGCGCGGGGCGGTCGCGAAAGACCAAGAAGGCAAGCCGCTCGTCTGGGAAGTAAGGCAGGTGATGGATAGCATCACGCCCGGAAACGAGCACTACAACGAGAAGGCCGCGCTCGCCAAGACGATTCTCAAGGACGGAAAGACCTGGGGCAGTGCGCCGAAGGATGACGTTCAGCTTGCGCACGCAAACAAGAGCATGACCTGCTTCACCTGTCATACCTCGTGGACGCCGAGTTGTTTCGGCTGTCACCTGAAGCAGACGGCGAACCAGCAGAAGCCGATGCTGCACAACGAAGGAACGGAGTCGCTGCGCAACTACTCGTCTTACAACTTCCAGACCTTGCGCGACGACGTCTTCTTGTTGGGTAAGGACGGCACGGTGACCGGACGGCGGGTGGCGCCGGTGCGTTCCGCCTGCGCGGTTTTTGTAAGCTCTCAGAATGCGAATCGCGAGTGGATTTACTCGCAACAGCAGACGGTCTCCGCGGAGGGATACAGCGGCATATCTTTCAGCTCGCACTTCCCGCATACCGTGCGAACGACCGAGACCAAAGGCTGCGCCGATTGTCACCTCTCTGAAAACAACGATAACAATGCGTACATGGCAATGGCCCTGATGCAGGGAACCAACTTCTATAACTTCATCGGGCGATTCATGTACGTGGCGCAGAAAGAACACGGCTTTGAGGCAGTTGTCGTCACCGAGCGCGACGAGCCGCAAGCGGTCATCGGAAGCTCTTTGCACAAGCTGGCTTTCCCTGAGGAATACAAGAAGCATTTAGAGCTTAAGAAGGAACTGGAGGAGTTTTACGAGCATCCGGGCAACGACGTTGGCACGAACCTCACGCTATTCAAGAAGGAGAAGACCGAAGTCTTGATGCTGCAGCACCGAGGCGAGTTTCTATACGCGGCGACCGGCGAGGGCGGCCTCAGAGTCTACGATATAGCCAACGTGGATCAGAAGGCCTTCTCGGAGCGAATAACCACGGCCCCGTTCTCGCCTCTCGGGCAGCGGCTCTATGTCAAAACGAAGTACGCGACCGCGGTGGCCACACCGTCGACCACAGCCGTCGATCCTACACGTAAGCACTATCCGCAGAACGAGGAATGGGAGAACCGCGACGACAAGCAGGGGATAAATCTGATTTATGCGTTCCTCTACGTCGCGGACAAGTATGAGGGGTTGGTCCTCGTAAATGTGGCCACGCTGCTGGATGGGAATCCGAGGAATAATTTCCTCAAGCGGGCGCTCACCTGGAACCCGAACGGAATTCTGAACGGAGCTAACAACATCACGGTTGCAGGCTCCCACGCCTACATAACCTGTGACCGAGGCCTGGTGGTCGTCAATATAAGCGACCCGCTCAAGCCTCGCGTTGTCGGCGAATTCGGCGCGCCGTTCATAAAGAACGCGCGAGCTGTTCAGGTGCAGTTCCGGTATGCGTTCGTGACCGACTCGGAAGGCTTGAAAGTCGTCGACGTGACCAATCCTGATAGTGGGCGCGCGGTGAGCGGCGCAGTCGTGCCTCTTTCGGATGCTCATAATCTGTATCTGGTGCGCACCTACGCATACGTGGCGGCCGGTAAGCAGGGGCTGGCGATCATCGACATAGAGAATCCCGAGAAGCCCCGCCTCGATCAGATCTTCAACGGCGAAGGCGACATCAAAGACGCGCGCGACGTCAAGGTCGGCATGACGAATGTGAGCCTTTTCGCCTATATTGCCGACGGCGAGCACCATGCCATGCACGTCGTTCAACTGACTTCGGCCGAGCAGCCGGACAACTATGGCTTCAGCCCGCGCCCGCGGCCTGAGCTTATCGCGAGCAAAGAGACGCTCGGCCCCGCGCTATCGATCTCGGAAGGCGTGGATCGCGACCGCGCGGTGGACGAGAGCGGCAACCAACTGTCCGTTTTCGGGCGCAGGGGCGCGAGGCCCTTCAACGCGGCCGAAATGCAGCGAATGTACATGATCAACGGCGCTATGTTCACGGTTCCCAACATCAAGGACGGAAACAAGAAGGAGAACAAGGACATTCGCCGGTTCTTCGGCGCGCCAAAGACCTCGGACGGGGCGACCACCGATTCGACGCCGAAGGTTGAACGCAAGAACGCGGATGAGACGAAGTCCGGGCAATCGAACGAGCCGAAGAGCCCCGCGAAGGAAGCGCGGATGCGTAACGCCGCCCAGTTGTCGAGCCTCGCCTTTATGTCATTGCCGCTCGCAGCCGTGTTGTTCCGGCGACGCAGACGACGATGATGTGGTGTTGGCAATGAGCGGACGTTTAACGGCGAGGCAACGCTTGAAGTTGACGGAGAAGATTAGATGAGACTGAAGCTGGCTGTTCTTATCACTTACGCGCTGGGCGTGGCGTTGCCCGTGGCTTTCGGCGCCGGGCTGTTCGCTAAGGCGGCCGAGCAACAGACAGAAAGCGGTTATGCGCCGAAGGTGATCAGGCTTGACGAGAAGGGAAGACGCGGCGTGGTCTTCTTCGATCACAAAGGCCACGAATCGCGCCTAAGCCCGGACTCGAATGCGCCACATCCGGCAAAGAAAGGGGCCGCGTGCTCCGGTTGCCATCACTCGATTAGCTCGAGGGGAATCCCGCAGTTGTACAAGTGCAACGTGTGCCATCACCGGAAGGACGGCGATCCGCGTAACCCAAAGAATCGAGAGTTCGATGAGGTGATGGCCGAAAGGGCATTTCACGATAGTTGTATCGAATGCCACAGGGTGGCCGAGAAGGGGCCCACGACATGCAGCGGCTGTCATAAGGCGGGAGTTCAGCCCGGCACTCTCGGCACAATAAGGGCGCTCGATAGTCAAGCTGGGAGCAACGATTAAGTTCAGAGTTCTAAGTTTAGAGTTCAACCTTCAGGTTGCATAGCGACACGCAAGCTGAAGCTTGAACTCTAAACGGCAAGCTGAAGCTTGAACTCTAAACAGGACTTGCTCGGAGGATAACTTGGCGATGTTGCGAGTCAAAAAGAGCATCTTCGCTTTGGCCTGCTTTCTGGCGGCGGGAATATACTTTGGGTTCCCGTCTCACGCAGAAGACGACGCCGCTGCGGCCAACGCCCAACGGCCGAGACGAGTCGGCGGCGAGCGCGCCACTTTCGATCACAAGCGAAAAGATCACGCCAAGGTCACTTGCAACGTCTGTCATCGGGTGACGCCGCAACAGATGGAAGTCGTGTCGTTCCCGGCCCATCCGACGTGCGTCAGTTGTCACAACTTCGCCCAGGAGTTCTTCAAAAGGGGGGTCGCCTTCTGCGGCGTCTGTCATCAGGGCGGGCCGACTTCAAAGATGAGTTCTGCGCTATTCGACTTCAAAGAGAAGACGAATAAGCTCCACGCCGTCCTCGGAAGCGATTTCGGCATAGACTTTTCGCATCCGGCTCATCGTAAACCGCTGCCGGAGGATTTTGTGTTTCGGCCGGTCACTACGATCCCGTCTGACGCACCGCAGACCAAGCTTACCGCCGGGCAAACTGCCCGATGCACTGATTGTCATCAGAGGATCAAGAAGGCGAACGCCGGCGAAAATGAAATGACGATCGAGAAGGGCCACTCGACTTGCTTCCAGTGTCACGGCATCAAGCCCGATACCGCCGCTCGAGAAAAATTCCCGTACATGAACGACTGCAAAGAGTGCCACGAGATTGGCGGCCCAAAGGCTACGCACCTGGCCTCGATTCGCGACTTCAGCCACGCCGACCACGAGTATGACATTCGCCCAAGAAGAAAAGTCGATTACCAAGTGAAGCGATCACCAGACTTTCTGTGCGCCGAGTGTCACAAGTCCGTGGACCAGGCGAAGAAACTTACGGACATACGGATGCCTGAAGAGACCACTTGTGGAGCATGTCACAGCGGCCGGTTAGGGCTCCCCGACGCTTTGGCTCGTGATGTATTGGATAAGCTGAGACAGTAGACAGAGTCGCAGAGGGCGGCAAGATGAGAAACGACACTACGAGAAGGCTGAAACTTATCATCACCTGCGCGGCGGCGATTCTTGTCATCGGCGGGCTGGCCTGCAAAAGCTCAAAGCAGCCGACCGCCAACAAGGCCGCTGAAACGCCTCAGCCCGCGCCTCAAACGGCTGCCCCGTCACCGTTCGATGTAAAAGAATCCGTGGTGATTGAGCGCACCTCACCCTTCAATCACACGCGCGCCGAGCACCAGACAAAGACAAAGGATTGCGCCTTCTGCCATCAGCGTTTGGACAACAGCGTCACGCCGGTGTTCCCCGGCCACTCGGCTTGCATAGAATGTCACGCAAAAGATTTTACAAATACATCGAGTCAAATGTGCGTCGTATGTCACAAGGCTCCAGTTGACGCTCAAGGGACAAGAATAAGTTTTCCGGGGAAGATGAGTGAGTTCGGCGTCAAAGGGTTCTCGCACAAACAGCACATGGACCCGAAGAAGATGGCTGGCGAGACTGAGACTCCGAAGTGCAGCACCTGCCATCAGTCTACCGAACGTGCCGCGGCGAGTTTTCCGAATCATCAGCAGTGCTATAGCTGCCATGTTCATCAAACAAATCAGAAGTTCGGCGAGTGCGGGGTCTGTCACGCCGACACAAAGCTCGCTTTGAAGTTCACAAGGGGTACCGGGTCGGCATTGGGCTTATATAATTTCAAGCACGGGCCTCATACGAAGAAGGCAAGTTGCGATAGATGCCATCACCAGATCGAAACCGCGCCGAAACAGGTGCGCGCTGATATTCAGACGATCAGCGCCGGGCGAGGTCAGCGTCATACCTCGGCCTGTTGGAGCTGCCACGTTCAGGCTAAAGAGTCTGTTTGCACGAAGTGTCACCGCGGTTCCCTGCCGTTTTCCTTTTAGGTTGCACTGTAAGGGCGGCGCTCCGTGACCGCCCCTTCTTGCCGAGATGGTTTCTCCTGCGAAAGAGGGGCGGGCCACGGAGGGCCGCCCTTACAGGTAACCAACCATGAGTGTGCGGCCCGAGACGCCGCCTCGTGCCAGCCGCTTGCACGTTTGATAATCACGTTTTGCGTTACAGCGAGTGTACAGGTAAATTCTTTGTCGCCGGGTGAGCCGTATGCCGAAAGAACAAAAGAGCCGTCGCGAAGTCATTAATGCGATCAAGACCCTTCCAGCCATCTCTGCTCTTATGTCCGCGCACGACGGTCACTACGACTATGAGCTCGATCTCGAAGTCACGGTATACGGGCGCAACTACGGTGGCAAGAAGGTAGGTCCCTACTTCCGCCTGCTGAACTATGAGCCCGGAGAGGCGGTTATGGTTCAGGGGGAATGGGGCGGCAACACCTTGTTCTTCCTCGTCGCCGGCGCTCTGGAAGTCTACGTCCGGGCGCCCAACGAGCAAGACGTGAAAGTCGCGGAGTTGACGCCGGGCACTCAGTTCGGAGAGATGAGCGTGCTGGCGGGCGTTCCTCGCAACGCCACTATCAAAGCGCCGCCGGACAAGCCCGCCCAGGTCCTCGAGATTCACCGCCCGGCGTTGCGTCTGCTTCGCAAGCTCCCCAAGTTTGGCGAGAACCTCGACAACACATATCGAACTCACGGCAGAGATGCCGCGCTTGAAAGCCTCAGACTCACCGGCGGGCTGACCCCCGAAATGACGAGCGAGCTGCGGGGTTATTCCTTGTTCCGGGTGTTCGCGAAAAACCATGTCCTTTTCCGCGAGAATGAGCGAGTCAATCGAGTCTACATCATTAAGGAGGGATGGGCGCGCCGGACGCAATCAGTGTCAGGCAGAGAGGTCGAAGACTTCGTGGGTCACGGCTTCTG
The DNA here is from genome assembly GCA_038040445.1 of Acidobacteriota bacterium. NCBI lineage: Bacteria > Pseudomonadati > Acidobacteriota > Blastocatellia > Candidatus Onstottus > Candidatus Onstottus frigus. Next base: position 33,998 of record JBBPIG010000003.1, read on the forward strand.
CTTTGGTCTCGAAGGCGCTGTGAAAGATTCAAGCTGGCCTTACACCGTGACGCTGATGGGCCGCACTGAAGTCGTTGAAATATACACCTCGAAACTGCGTGAGAGACATGCGCTCAGAGAAGCGCTGCTCAAAGTGCTCGGCACCAGTGTGCCACCCGCAATCGGCTCTTTTGTTAACTACAAGCCTGCTGTTCACGACGCGATGCTCGCCGCTCAGGAGAGGCTCATCGAGACGGGGCTCGTGGACGGAACCAATCTGCTGGTGATGGACATGGACCTGTGTGTTCGCTGCGGCAATTGCTCGCTCGCGTGCCACAAGATTCACGGCCAATCCAGACTCATGCGCAGAGGCGTTCACGTCACCCGCCTTGAAGCCCCTCGCGCGAGTGCCGTTCAAAGCGTGCTTTCGCCCGAGGTCTGCATGCATTGCGCGGATCCCGAATGCTTGACCGGCTGCCCGACCGGGGCGATCGGCCGATTCGATCTGGGTCAGGTCGATATCGATCCCAAGACGTGCATCGGATGCGGCGACTGCGCGACCCAGTGTCCTTACAACGCGATATCGCTGGTCCCGCGCAGACCGAAAGCCCCTGCTCCAGGCGCCGTCAGTTTCAAATCGAAGCTTCAGGAATTCCTGAGAATCAAACCCGATCCGATTCCGCCGCCGGTTGACACTACCGAAGACCTCGTTGCGATCAAATGCAACCTGTGCAGCGACCGCACGTCGATGAACCCTCCGGGCGCAAAGACCCGAGCGTACAGTTGTGAAGAGAACTGCCCCACGGGAGCGCTCGCGCGCGTCAGGCCGCGAGAATATTTCACCGAGATCGGCCAGATCGAAGGCTTGCTGCTGGTCGATAAGACTCATGCCTACGGGCGTAACATACACAAGTCCGATCCGCCGAAACGCTTGATTCATTTGGCAGGCATATTGTTCACCGTGCTGGCGACCGCCGCAACAATCTTCGGACTACAGCAATATGGACTGGGCGAGCGCATCTTCAGCTTCCTGAACATGCGCTGGATCACGGGCATAGCCGGCCTCGTTGGAATCGCGGCGGTGATGACTTATCCGGTGAGGCGGCAGATCTACACCAAGCGCGTAGGGCCGCTGCGCTATTGGATGCTGGCGCACGCTTATGTGGGAATAATCGCGGGGATGTTGATCCTGCTGCACGGCGGCACTCATTCCGGGGGCGCGCTCACCACTGCGCTAATGGTCTGCTACGATCTGGTCATCTTCACTGGCATACTGGGAATCTTTATCTACTTTTTCGCGCCTCGAAAGCTCACGAAGATTGAAGGCACGCCGCTCCTGATCGATGATCTAAAAGACCGGCGCGAGGAGTTGCGGAAGGAGATTGCGGAGATCGGCGGCCAGGCAGCCGGACCGCTTCAAAGCATCGTGAAGGACAAAGTGGTGCCGCGTTTTGTCTCGTTCGGTTTTCTGTTGCGGCAGTTTCTCGGCCGAAAAGATCTGGACGAGATGGTTGAATCAGCAAAGGCGGGATTCAACCAGGAGCGGGCAAGTCTGGCGAACGAGAAAGACCGGCACAAGTTGGATCGCGCCATCGAAGCCGCCGCGACGCTGCGCCGAATTGACGCGTTGATCTATCTGCATCGCTCGTTGAAAGTGTGGCTGCCGCCGCACGTGGCGACCACTGCCTTGATGCTGGCGTTGATGATCGTTCACATCATACAAGTTGTTTACTATGCCGCGCGGTAGATCTATAGACCGGTCGCCCGTCGTTGCACTCTAATCAGGGTACGAATCAATGGCTACTAAGAGTCGTTTCATCATAAAGCGAAGAGACAAGTCGGTCGACGACATCCTCCTCGAAAGTGAAGGGCTGACCATCGGCCGGCTTACCGGCAATGACCTGGCGCTCAATAACCGCGCGGTCTCTCGCACCCACGCCGGGATAAGAGAGTTCAACGGCGAGTACTGGATCTTCAATCTGTCTGAATCAAACGGCACCGTGCTCAACGGCTGGCTCGTGGACAAGACGCCGCTGTTGGACGGCGATGTTATTCAGATAGGTCCGTACTCTCTGCTGGCCAATTACGCTCAGGGGGCGTTGTCGCTCACTGTCCAGATAGATACCGAAATCCATCCGGTCGAGGGCGGCGCGACCCGCATGCTGTTTGAAGAGGATCTGGGCAAGACGGTGATGGTTCAGATTCCCGCGGGCGTCAAGAAGCAGGCGGTTGCGCCCGGCGGCACCGAGAGATTTCAATTGGGAACGGGCCTGTTCAGCGCGGTGCCACCCGCGCTTGATCAGCAGGCGCTCAACGTTTTCTGGGACAAGCGAAAAAGAGAGGCGGGAAAGATTGCTCCGCAAAGCCTGCTTCATCCGAGAACCAACAAGAAAGTCGGCAAAGCGCAATTCAACTGGCGTCCCTCCCTCGATCTGCGGCGAATCTGGCGCAAGTCATATTTTTACTGGGGCGCCGGCGTTGTCGCGCTGCTCTCTATCATCGCAGTGATTATCTACGAGAACGCTTATTCGCCGGGCCCGGTCTCGTTGGCTCATACCTCGTCGCAGATGTCTGCCCGCGCGATTGCCCTAAAGCCAAATGAAAACTCCTGCTCGAATTGTCATGGCGTGAGCGAAGGCATGCAGGACAAGTGCGTCACTTGTCATACGACGCCGGCAAATCAAACGGCGCCGGCATTCCTACCCGTCGTCTTCGACAAGCACGCTCGCGAAAACATCGGCTGCACGGGTTGCCATGTCGAGCACAGAGGCGCGAGCTCCGACTTTGGACTCAAGAGCAACCAGCTTTGCTCGAACTGCCATAACGGGAGCTACACCATCAAGACCGGCGACAAGACGGGACAGGCCTTGCCCGTCGCACACGGCGGCACGGTAGGCTATCCGGTGACCAACGGCAAGTGGGCTAAAATGCTGGATGCCGATCAACTTCGGGTGAGGGACCTCCCCGACACATGGGCGGGGCCAACCTTTGATTCAAATCGCCAGTTCCACTCCATTCATCAACTCGGCCGGATGAACAACCGGATGAGCTGCAAAGACTGCCACACCTCAGGGGTGCGCGGTGAAGCGAGCTTCCGCGACTCGCCGAAGGCCGAGTGCGCTAAGTGCCACGACCTCGTCGCCGGCGCGACAGGCACGCAACGCGTCCAGGCGAATTGCTACACGTGCCATCGGCAGCACGGACGCAGCGAAGACCTGTTGCAGCTTGTGGCTGAGGCAAAAGACGATCGGAGGATCAAAGAATACTTCAACAAAATCGATAGCGGCAAAGATGAAGTCGGCAAGCGATTGGCGACGGCCAGCGAGAATCTGTTTTCGGGTGTTGGCGGCGCAGACCAGATCCGCCAGGACAAAGACACTCTGAGCGCGACCGTGCTTTCATCCTTCGGCGGGTTGCCGTGGTATGGTTGGGTCGGACTGGTCGGAATCCTGCCGATTGCGGGTCTCGCGGTGATGGCGGTTGGAACCGTGCGCCGCAAATACTCCTTGCAGAATGTAAAAGCGGACGCCGCGCCGAACGAGAACGAGGTAGCAAGAGCGCTCACAGGCGTGCTCGATCTGGAGAAGCTGAAAGCCGAGGAGGCTCCGTATCCGCATCCGGTCATAAACCAGGCGACCTGCATAGGCTGTCACGCTTGCGTGGAAGCCTGTCCGCACGACGTGCTTGCGATAGTCAACGGCGTCTCAACGCCCATCAATCCCGATCAGTGCATGGAAGACACCAGTTGCCAGGTCGAGTGCCCCACTAATCCGAAGTCGTGCGTCGTCATCAACACCAAGAAGAAAATCCCAGAGAGAAAAGTCCCGAAGCGAGACCAGCGATTCAAGACCAATGTCGAAGGTATCTACCTGATCGGAGATGTGTCCGGCGTTCCTCTGATCAAGAACGCGATCAACGAGGGCGGCACGGTCATCGATTCCATTGCCGAAGACATCAAGAAAGAAGGCGCCAACGGCAAAGCTGAGTACGATGTCGCGGTCGTCGGCATCGGACCGGCGGGGTTGTCGGCTGCGGTTATTGCCAAACAACGCGGTTTGAAATACATCGCCATCGAGCAAGACAAGATAGTGGCCACCATCCAACAGGTCTATCCCGCGGGCAAGTATGTTTTCTTCAAACCCGACACAGTTGAGACGAAAGGCGGCATCCCGCTCCCGGGCCCCGGCGACTCGAAAGAGAACATGCTCAAGGGCTGGCTCGGTGCGATGATGTCGAACGGCGTCGTCATCAACGAAGAGGAAAGCTGCAAAGACATAAAACCGGAAGACGGGGTCTTCACCCTCACAACCGAGAAGGGAAAAGCCAAAGAGAAAGCCACCTACAAGGCTCGCAAGATCATCATCGCGATCGGCAATCGCGGCACGCCAATGAAGCTTCGAGTGCCGGGCGAGGACCTCAAGGTGATGATGACGCCGCCGCCCATAATCCCAAAGTTCTGCCCGGGCTGCGGGTCGGGCCGCAAAGGCGCGCAGCAGTTCTGCGTCGTGTGCGGCGCGCCGTATCCGGTCAAGAATCAGCCCGCTTACGAAACGGGCAAAGTTCAATTCAAGCTCTCCGACCCCGATGACTACGTAAACAAGAAATGCATAATCGTGGGGGCAGGGAATTCGTCCATAGAATCCGCGGTTGATCTGGCCGGACTCAAGCGCGACGGCGAAAAAATCACTTTCACCCGCAACAACGATGTGACCCTGGTCGTCCGCAGCGATTTCAAGGGGGACCTCAAGCTTGGCAACAAGATGAACGTCTACGACTGCATTGACGCCGGGAAGATCAAGGTCTTCTTCCGAACCGAGATCAAAGAAATCACACAAAACGAAGTCGTGCTTATGGATGTGCGAAGCAAGGAAGAGAAAGCGCGGCTCGCCAACGATTTTGTGTTTGCGCTGATTGGCGGCGAGAAGCCGACGAAGTTTTTAGAGGGGTTGGGGATCAAAGTAGGATGAGCAAAGCCAAGCCATTTTCCATTTTTCATTGCGATTTTCCATTTGTCATTTTCAATTCAGCTCAAAGGGTCAAGGAACCAGGGATTGAAATGGCAAATGGAAAATCGCAAATGGAAATTGGAAAATGATTGCAAAGACCAGAATTTCACATGTCCCATTGAGCTCGGTGCTATAGTATCTGAGGTCGAGGGCCCGACAGACGGAGGCAACGCGCGTGAGAATCAGACTTCTGCCGAGCAGCGCCGGACGCCAGTCGCAACTCCAGTGTTTGACCTCATTCATCATCGACGAACGAGTGGCGATTGACGCGGGCAGCATAGGGTTCGCGTTCTCTCCGGGTGAGATCGGCACCGTCCGCCATATCATCGTCACCCACTCGCACAGCGATCACACCGCTTCCTTGCCGATATACGTAGCCGAAGCATTCAATGTGCTCAACGATCCAATCATCATCTACGGCAGTATTGAAGTGATAACAGTGCTCAGGCAACACGTCTTCAACGATCACGTGTGGCCGGACTTCGAAAAGATTCAGCTCAACAACGGCAGCGGACCCACGGTTGAATTTCGCGAGCTCGAGGCGAGACAGACATTGAACATCGCCGGCATTGACGTGACGCCGATTCCGGTCAATCACCTCGTACCGACTTTCGGGTTGCTGGCGCAGAACGAAGTGGCAGCCGTGCTGTTCACTTCCGACACCTATAGCACCGACGAAATTTGGGAGGTGGCGCGGGAGGCTGTGCACTTGAAAGCAGTCTTTGTCGACGTTTCGTTTCCGAATGAGATGGGCGAGCTGGCTGCGGCGTCGAAGCACCTTACGCCGGAGTTGTTGGCCGTTGAGTTGAAGAAGCTCAAGCGCGAGGTTGAGGTTTATGCGGTCCACATCAAGCCGACGAACCGTGAAGAGGTGATAAAGCAAATCGCTGCGCTCGACAATCCAAGGGTTTCGGTCGGCGAAATTGACCGCGTTTATGAGTGGTAACGGACGGGGAGTATGCCTGCAAAGATTGTCATTAAGAATTCCGAATCTGGGCACTCGTTTGAGTTCGATCTCACGCGAGATGAGACCCAAATTGGGCGCTCTGCCGATAACAACGACGTCGTGCTTGAGGAGAGCCAGGTCTCGCGTCAGCACGCAGTAATCAAACGGAACCGCCAGGCTTTTACGCTCGTCGATCTGAACAGCGCTAACGGCACGTTCATGAACGGGCAGCGCGTTAAAGAGCACCTGCTGCGAAACGGCGACTCGTTTTCGATAAGCAAGTTCACGGTCGAATTCAAAGATGCTGCGGAGTCGCCTTCGGTCAGGTACTCGAGCCGCGAGATCGAAGGTACGATGGTGATGCGAACCCCTAGCGAAATAATGTCGGTCATCCCGCGGATGGACAAGTCGGCGATATCTCAGGCTGACCCGGGTGCGAAATCCGTTTTGGGTTACGTCGAGGTGCTGAGGAAGAAGGCCGAGACGCTGGCGCGCATTTACGAGCTGAACCAGATGCTCGGGTCGGACTTCTCTCAGGAGGACATATTCAGGAAGGTCAGCGAGATGGTCTTTCGCTTGACACCGGCGGATCGCTTCCTGGTGTTGCTGAAGGATTCGGATAGCGGCGAGCTATCGACCGTCGCCGCCGAGTTCCGCAACCCCGGCAGTGCGCAGGCGGGCGCCCAGGTCACCATCAGCAAGACGGTCGTGGATCGTGTGATCACCGAGCGGATTTCGGTGCTGTCGTTCGACACGCTCTCGGACCAGCGCTTCGTGGAGGCCAAGTCAATCGTGATGCAAAACATCTCTTCGGTGATGTGCGCACCGCTGCTCAGAAAGAACGATGTACTGGGAGTCATTTATGTTGATTGCCAGGAGACGATGAAACTGCTCAGAGAAGACGACCTCGATCTGTTGAATGCGGTGGCGGCTGAGACGTCTATCGCCGTGGACAACGCTCTGACTCACAAGCGGCTGGTTCGCGAAGAACTCGCGCGCGCGAAGTACCGCCGCTTCATGCCGCCTCACGTCGTCGACGAGATTCTTAAGAGCCCCAACACGCTTCTCCTCGGCGGGACAAACAGCTGCATAACGGCGCTGTTTTCCGACATTCGCGGCTTCACCTCTATGTCCGAGAAGTTGAAGCCTCAGGTCGTGGTTCAGATCCTCAACGAGTATTTCGCGGACATGACCCCCATTGTTTTCGACCACCAGGGACTGCTGGACAAGTTCATGGGAGACGGGTTGATGGCGCTGTTCGGAGTCCCATACGCCTGTGACGCTGCGGCGTCGAATGCCGTGGCTGCGGCGATTGCGATGCAGCGCCGGATGACTATGGTGAATGACGACCTGAGAGCGTTGGGGCTGTCGGAGATCGCCATCGGAATCGGTGTCAACACGGGAACCGCGACGGTCGGCTACATCGGATCCAGGGATCGAACTGACTATACAGCGATCGGCGACGCCGTGAACCTCGCCGCTCGGCTTGAGAAACGAGCAGGCGCCGGGCAAATAATAATTAGCCGCTTCACGTTTGAAGCGATAGGCGACGGATTTGCGGTGAAACCGTGCGATCAGATAATGGTCAAGGGTAAGCAGGAACCCGTTCAAATATACGAGGTGCTCTGGCAAGAAGCTAGCGAGTCGCCGGGTTAGCTCAGGCCGAAGAACCGCTGGATGCGCCGAAGAATGGCATTCCTCTGAACGTGCTTCTCCTGTTCCGGCACCGCGCGGGCGTACTCATCGAGTCGTGTCTGACGCTCCGCTATCATGAGGCTGAGCCCTTCGGCCAGCGCGGCGTTGTCGTCCAGCAGCCGCTGTAGAATCCCTTTGGTGATCTCGAGAGTCTCGACTTCGTTGACCGCAATCACATCTGCGTTCCTCGGCTCACCCGTTAGCAGGGCCATTTCTCCAAAGAAGTTTCCCGGCTTAAGCTCCGCCACTTGTTGTGCGTGACCGTCGCCGCTTGGTAGCCGCACTTCAACGTTGCCACGATAGATGACAAACATTGAATCGCCCGGAGCGCCGCGCCGCAGTATCAACTCGCCGGGAGCATATACGGCCTTGATGGCCGACCGCGCTACGGCCTCTTTCTCCTCGGCTGAGAGCGGCGCGAAGATTTCTACCGACCCGATGACCTTGTCGTAAGCGTCTTCTTGAGGCGTGACCAGCGGTTCCTGCTGCTCGAGCAAAACGTGGCGAATGGGGAAAGGAATCTCGATATCGTTGCGCCGATAGATGTACCACATGTGCTGTCTTATCGCAGCATCGATATCGTGAATCCACAGGTAGTCTTTGACCCAGTAGAGAATCTCGTAGACGATGCTCGAGTCTCCGAAGTCGCCCATTCGAACGACCGGCGTCCTCTCGCTGGCCACGTTGGGGATCGATGCCACTGTTTCCCGTATCAGTCTGATGACTTTCTGCGGCGGGATGCGGTAGGGCGCTGGGACGCGCAGGATTCGCCGGTTCAGATTGTTGAAGCGGAAAACCTCCAGCGGCTCGCGCGCAACTTTGCTGTTGGGGAAAATGATTGTCGTGTTGTCGTTGGTTCGGATGGTAGTAGTGCGCCAGGTGAGCGCTTCGACTCGCCCGAGCATGTCCTGGATTCGAATAGCGTCGAGGACGTGAAACGGCTGTTCGATGTGTATCGACAGCCCGGCAAAAAAGTTCCCCAGCGTGTCCTGAAGCGCAAGTCCGATGATGACCGAGAAAATAGTAGACCCCGCGACGAACCCCAATCCGCCGCCTTCCGGTTTCCAGACCAATCTGTAGATCAGCAGAAAGAAGACCAAATAAAGCACCACTGATAGAAGGACGCGCAACAGTTGAGGCGCATCGCGGCCGCTGCGCCGCTTAAAGACGACGTCGAACAGCACGACCCCGATCGCCCGTACGAGCGCCATGCTCAACACGGCAAGCATAGCAGTGAGCAGGTATATCGAGACGTTCGGGCTGATCAGGCCGGGCCTTAGCCACTCGATAGCGGCGTATACGAGAAGTAGCAGCAGGCTAATGGTAAGCGGAAGGGTTATTCGCTTCATTGCTCGTGAATGGTACTGCGGCCCAAGCTCAAAGGCCAAGCGTAGCGCGTGGCTTGCTTCTAAGGTACCTATCGGGCGGAAACAGGCCGCCGCGGCCGGCGCGGCGTTTTAGGCCGTTCGTCTGCCGGTGCGCGAACGAGAACCGGGTTTCGTGAGACGCGCAAGAGTGCGCAAAGCCTCGTTGACGGCGCGAGCATTGGGAAAAACTTCTGCGACGTCAGGGTCTAGCAACACGAGATTGCTGCCTTCCGCGTACCGTGCCGCGGTGACTCCACGGACGGCTTTCGAGAAATCATATTCTTGGCGCATTGTGTCTGCGTCGACGCTGCGGGCGGGCGCTTTCGTCTTAGCCTTCCTCATAGCTTCTTCTTTCAGAACGCGTCGACTGACAACCGAGAACTGACTACTCTTTCAATGCCTTGATCAGCTCTCCCGCCGCCAGCACCGCCTGCTCGTACACCCGGTCGTGACCCAGGATCTCGATCTCTTTTCCGACTAGTTCGCTCTCGCTCAGACCTTCATAGCTGAGCACTCGCTGCACGCGCATTTCTTCGCCCCGGGCCATCGACGTCTCGATGCGCTTGCCGTCTGCGCTCCTCCTGACGGTGAACACTACCGACTGCTCCGCCTTGCTTCTCAAGGTCACCAGCGCGAGGTGCCCCGGTTCGATCTCGCGCTGCGTGTGCCTGAACTCGACCCGAATCTTTCGGCCCTCCGCCGAGCACTCAAAACTCGTCGAGTCCGGAGATCGCTCGGCGGCGTCAGGCTGAACCGTCCAACGCAGGCGGCTTACAAGCCACCCGCCGAGCAACATAGCCCTTGGCGGGATCGCCGATTTGTCAGCAAGCGGAGGCGCGTATTCGATGTCAACCTGGTCGAACTGGTCGAGCAACGGGCGATAGTCCAACACGTCATAAAACCCCGCGAGCAGCGCGCGCCATGCTGTCAGCCGGGCCCAGTTCAAGTCGCTTACCGCAGTCCACCGCGGCGTATCGCGAAGCAATGCTGCCATGCTTGCGATGTCACGCTCCGGATCATTAAACAATGCGGAGTCGATGATCACTCGATCTGAAATGTCGGCCAGCTTTCGGAACAGCGATTTGTCCAGAATGCGCGGCTCGGCGCGCCACCAGAGGTATACGGGCAAATCCGAGAGCAGCAACGGGGTGACCGCGCTGGGCAGGTCGGCCCTCCCGTCACCGGCGGCCGTGATGGTCACCTGTTCGCAACAAACCTGCTTTGATGTGCCGGTCGGCAACGTGCACCGTGAAGTCACCTGCGCTTCGAGCCTCGCCTCGGCAGCCCCACGGTCGGCAATCATCAAGACAGCCCGGCTCGGATGCGAAGCGGTTATGCCGGTGAGCAGATCGTCGATCTCAGCCGCGACCGAGGTGTCCGGCACGTAGACAAGCAGGTTTAGAATCGAAGAGCGAATGACGCCCTGATCTTCGTCGGCGGAAGCCTGCTGCCACAACGCGGTCAGCTCGCGCTCGAGCGCTGCGACGTCAATCCAGGAGCCAGACGGCGGTACAGTTGAAGTGCTCATTAGGGTCTTCTCCACTCGCGGCCGTCGCGTTGGATCAACTCGTCGGCTTCGGAGGGACCCCACGTGCCGGCTTCGTATTTTGGAGTCTCTTCTTTCGAGCTCGCCCACGCCTCCAGTATCGGCATCACGATCTCCCATCCGCGTTCGGTCATGTCGCGCCGCGCATACAGAGTCGAATCGCCAAGAATGCAATCGAGCAGAAGCCGCTCGTATGCTTCAGGCGACGCGACGCCGAATGAAGCGCCATACCTGAAATCCATGTTCACCCATCGAATGCGAGTCGCCTGTCCCGGGACCTTTGCCCCAATTCTGAGCGTGATGCCTTCATCGGGCTGAACTCTTATGACCAGCACGTTGGGCTCCATCTCTTGCTGCACGCTCTTGAATAACTGGAGCGGGGCTTTGCGGAAATAAATCGCAATGTCGGTGACGCGCTTGGGCATGCGCTTGCCCGAGCGCAGATAGAACGGCACGTCGGCCCAGCGCCAGTTGTCGAAATACAGTTTCACAGCGGCAAAAGTGTCGGTCTGTGAATTGGGCCGCACGTCTTTCTCGTCGCGATAGCCAGGCACGGGCTTTCCCGCCACCGCGCCGGCCACGTACTGGGAGCGCACGGCGAATTCGTCGACCTTATCCTGAGGAATCGGGCGGACGGCTTGCATAGCTTTTATCTTCTCGTCGCGCACCGCATTGGCGCCCAGATTAATGGGTGGTTCCATTGCTACCAGGGAGACAACCTGAAAAACGTGGTTCTGAATCATGTCGCGAAGCACGCCGGCCGTGTCGTAGTAGCCACCGCGGCCTTCGACTCCGATCGCCTCGGCGTTGGTGACCTGCACGTGGTCGATATAGCGCCGGTTCCAGATGGGCTCAAAGATGCCGTTGGCAAACCGAAACACCATCAGGTTCTGCACGGTCTCTTTACCAAGGTAGTGGTCGATGCGATAGACCTGTTCTTCGTCGAAAACCTTGGCGGCGTCCACGTTTAGTTCTTTGGCGCTGGTGAGGTCGTGACCGAACGGTTTCTCGATGATGATCCTTGTCCATCCTTTGCCCTGCGGTTTGGCGAGGCTGGCGGCGCCCAGTTGCTGAATAGCCTCGGCGTACAGGGACGGCGATGTAGACAGGTAGAAGACCCGATTGCCGGCAGTCCCCCGGTCGCGATCCACCTCATCGAGCAACTCGCGGATCTTGCGATACGCGTCCGGATTGTTGACGTCGCCCGAGACGTAGTAGATGCCTTTCGCGAAGCTCTCCCAGACCGCCTCGTCGACCCGTTTGGCTTCGGAGTAAGTCACGATCGCGTCTTTCATTTTGGCGCGGAAATCCTCGTGGCTCATCGGAGAGCGCGCGAAGCCAATGATGGCGAACTCGGCAGGTAAAAGCCGTTCCTGGGTTAGCCGGTAAAGCGCGGGTACGAGCTTTCTCTTGGTCAGATCGCCCGAAGCGCCGAAGATCACTACCGCGCAAGGTTCAGCCGTGCGTTCGAGCCTCACACCCTCTCTCAAAGGATTATCGATTGTGCTGGACATGTAGGTTCCTCAGATTTCTTCGCGTTCTTTGCGAGCCTTAGCGCCTTTGCGCGAAACCCGGTTTCTCGCAAAGAGCGCAAAGACTCGCAAAGACCGCAAAACAGTTTACTCCTTCGCAAGCTCTTCCCATTCGGTATGAATGGCGGGACCATCGGGCTTATCGGTGCGTTGATAAGTGTGTGAGCCAAAGAAGTCTCTTTGAGCTTGCGTCAAATTCAACGGAAGATTCGCCGCGCGATATGTGTCGAAGTACGCAAGGCTCGCCGACATCGCGGCAGCGGGAATGCCAAGCGACTGCGCGGTGGTCACGGCTTGCCGCCATCGAGGCTGAGCTTCCAACACCCAGGCTTTGAAGTCGGGATCGATCAACAAATTCGGGAGATCCGGGCGCCGCTGATAAGCCTGCTTGATCTTGTCGAGGAATTGAGCGCGAATGATGCAGCCGCCTTTCCAAATGCGGCTCATCTCGCCCAGGTTGATGTTCCAGTTGTACTCATCGGACCCGCGGCGGATCACGTTCATTCCCTGGGCGTACGAACATATCTTGCTGGCGTAAAGCGCGTCGTGAACCGCATCGATCATCTCTTGCTTGCCGCCGGTGTACTTCGCCGCCGGGCCGGTGAGTTGCTTGCTAGCTTCGACGCGTTCGGTCTTTCGTCCTGAAAGCACGCGCGCATCAAGCGCGGCTTGCATGGTCGGGATCGCGATGCCCAACGAGAGCGCGGTCTCGGCAGTCCATTTGCCGGTACCTTTCTGACCCGCGACGTCGAGGACCTTATCGACCAGCGCGCCAGCGCCATTTGGGTCCTTGACGGTGAAGATCTTCGCGGTGATTTCGATGAGGAATGAGTTCAAGTCGCCTTCGTTCCACTTCGCGAAGATATCCGCGAGCTCCGATGCCTGGAGTCCGAGCGCGTTGCGAAGAATATCGTAGGCTTCGGCGATCAGTTGCATATCGCCGTACTCGATTCCGTTATGGACCATCTTGACGAAATGTCCCGCGCCGTCGGGCCCGACGTAGGTCACGCACGGTCCGTCATCGACCTTGGCCGCGATCGCTTCCCAGATCGGACGAATTTGCTCATAGGCGTTGGGGTCGCCGCCCGGCATAAGCGACGGTCCCCACAACGCGCCCGACTCGCCTCCCGAGACGCCCGAGCCAATGAAGTTGAAGCCGGCGGCTTTCATTTCTTTCTCGCGGCGGCGGGTGTTTTCGAAGAACGAGTTGCCTCCGTCGATGACGATGTCGCCCGGGTCGAGCAGCGGCTTCAATTGAGTGAGCACGTCATCAACCGGCCCTCCGGCTTTCACCAGGAGGATAATCTTGCGCGGTTTCTCGAGCGATTTGACGAAGTCTTCGATGGAATAGGCGCCGATGACCTGTTTGCCTTCGGCGCGATGTAAGAACTTGTCCACCTTCGCGGCGTCGCGATTGTAGACGGCGATGGGGAATCCGTTGCGCGCGATGTTGAGCGCAAGGTTCTCGCCCATCACTGCCAATCCGATCATTCCAATCTTTGCGAGTTGGGGTTTAGTCTCTGCGGCCATTTTTGAATTCCTCTCTTTGCCTCAGCGGCGGTTGTTGTATGAGATCATTCTGCGGAATGCTGATCGCCGAGCAGGCGTGTTGCTGCTCCATCGACCATCCACAGCAGCGTACCATTGCGGGGACGAATGAGCTGACTCGGATAAAGGTCAGGTTGATAACTTCCTTCCAGTACGTTCTTCAGCGCTTCGGCCTTGTCCTCTCCTGCTGCGAGAAAAGTCACGTTGCGGGCGTTATTGATCGTAGCTGCCGTCAGCGTGATTCGGTGAGCTTTGAACTTCTCTACGTAGTTCGCGACGACTATTTGTTCGCTCGCTTGAAGCGCCGCCGTGTGCGGAAACAGCGAAGCCGTATGGCCGTCGGGACCCATTCCTAAAAACACCAGATCAAATCGCGGAAGGTTTGAGAGCGGCGAGGTGGCGCTCTTTGTTGCGCCGGGTCCAGCCAGGAAAAACCGGGTGAGCGTTGCTGAATATGCTTCGGCTGCGCGTTCAGGGCCGGCCATTTCCGCCGGTATGCGAAAGATATTTTCCGGCGGCACTGGAGCCTTCGAGAGAAGCGCCTCGCTGGCCATGCGATAGTTGCTATCCGGGTGATCGGGCGGAACGCAGCGTTCGTCTCCCCAGAAGAAATAGATCGAAGACCACGGCACAGTATCAATAAAAGGGTCGGCTGCCAGAAGCGACAACATTGCTCGCGGAGTCGATCCGCCCGAGAGCGCTACGGTGAACCGGCCGCTGCCGACGACGTATTGGTCGGCTAAACGGGCGAACAGCCGAGCTGCCTTGAGCGCGAGTTCTTCAGGGTCGCGATAAATGCGAACCTGCCCGCCGGGCTTTTTCAGCATTTTGGTTGACATAACTCCCTATGGGTTCCGGAATGAGAAACATTGAAAATTGAAAATTGAAAAATGAAAAATTCAAATTGCGCGGCCTGCTATGCAGGCCGACTCTTGGCTTTCAATCAGTCTTCAAATTTTCAATTTTCAATTTTCAATTGTCCCGCACGCTGCGCCGATCAATCTCTCTTCCGCCAGAGCCACGCGCCGCCTCTTACCCCGCACTCGTTCGAGATGGTCTTAACATCCGAGTCGAGCTTGAAGTTGATCTTCTTGGCATTTCCGCCGCCGACGTATAACCTATCGAAATTCGTCAGCACTCTTAGCGTGTCAATGGCGCGCTTTACGCGTCGATTCCAGGGTTTCTTGCCTACCTTCTTGCGCGCCTTGTCGCCGATTTGCTGGTCGTACGTCTTGTCTTTGCGGAAGGGAAGGTGCGCGATCTCCAAGTGAGGCGCAATCTGGCCGTCCATAAACAGCGCCGAGCCGAAGCCGGTTCCAAGCGTGATGACCATCTCGAGGCCTTTGCCTTCGATCGCTCCGTAGCCTTGCATGTCGGCGTCATTGATCACGCGCACCGGTTTTCCGAGGCGCTCCTCGACGGCGGCTGCGAGATCGAAGCCCTTCAGCATATCTGTGCCCAGATTGGGCGCCGTGATGATCTTGCCGTGGCGCACGACTCCGGGGAAACCGGCCGAGACATAGTCGAAGCCGGTCAGCGGCTCGACCAGCTTTACGAGCGCATTCACTAGCTCGTCGGGCGTGCATGGATGCGGCGTCACCACCCTGAGTCGCTCGGTGATCATCTCGCCGTCCACGTTTAGAATCGCTGCTTTTAGCCCGGTCCCTCCGATGTCGATCGCCAGGATGCGCGCCTCAGGCGATGGCTGGGTCTGATCGGCCGCAGCCGGTTGTGTAGTTTGTTGCGCTGTTGTCATTTGACCTCCTCGCTTTTATTGATGGGCTTCTCATAACTTCCCCAATCGGTGTGCATATGGCCGCGCTCGGGATGATCGACCCGCTCGTAGGTATGCGAGCCGAAGTAGTCGCGTTGCGCTTGCGTAAGGTTCTGCGGCAGCCGCGGCGAGCGATAGCTGTCGAAGTACGATAGGCTCGCGCTCATCGCCGGCACCGGCACGCCGATTCCCTGGGCTGTCTTCACCGCCAGCCGCCAGTTCGCTTGTGCTGACTGCATCCATCGATTGAACTCATCGTCCAGCAGCAGGTTTGGCAGGTCCGGGCGGCGATTGTAGGCGTTCATAATCGAATTCAGGAAGCGAGCCCGAATTATACATCCGCCCTTCCATATCCGCGCCATCTCGCTCAGGTTGACGTTCCATTTGTGCTCGTCCGAGCCTTTGCGGATCAGGCTCAAGCCCTGGGCGTAGGAACAGATCTTGGAAGCATACAACGCGTCGTGTACGGCACTAATGAGTTTCTGTTTGTCGCCGCGCGAGCGCTGCACCCGCGTGCCCTTGATCTTCTTGCTTGCAGCCAGGCGTTCGTCTTTCATGCTGGAAAGCACTCGCGCGTCGATCGCGGCGGCGATGGTTGGAATCGGCACGCCGGCGTCCAGAGCTTCCTGGGTGGTCCACTTGCCCGTGCCCTTTTGTTCGGCTTTGTCGAGCACCAGATCGACCAGCGGCTTAGCGGTTTCTTCATCTTTCAACCGGAAGATTTTCGCGGTGATCTCGATGAGAAACGATTCGAGTGGGCCGCGATTCCACTCGTCGAAGATATCCGCAAGCTCGTCAGCCTCGAGCCGCGCCGCTGAGCGTAAAATGTCGTAGGCTTCGGCGATCAACTGCATATCGCCGTACTCGATTCCGTTGTGCACCATCTTTACGAAGTGACCCGCGCCGTCCGGCCCAACATAAGTGACGCAAGCGCCCGAATCGGTTTTGGCGGCGATCGCTTCAAAGATCGGCCGAATGTGTTCGTACGCTTCTTGCGCGCCGCCGGGCATGAGCGAAGGTCCGTGCCGCGCGCCTTCCTCGCCGCCGGACACGCCTGACCCGACGAAGCGCAGCCCTTCCTTGCGCAGCGCTTCTTCGCGCCGCTGGGTGTCTTTGAAGTATGAGTTTCCGCCGTCGATCAGTATGTCGCCTTCTTCCAGCAGCGGCTTGATTCGCTCGATGGTCAAATCGACCGGCGCGCCCGCTCTGATCATCATCATCATTCGGCGAGGCCGCTCCAGCGAGCGCACGAATTCTTCGACGGACTTCGTTCCGATGAACTGCTTGCCCTGATTCTGGTTGACGAAGCTGTCGACCCATTCGGTCTCGAGGTTCCAGACCGCGACGGGAAAGCCGTGCTCTTCGACGTTGAGCGCGAGGTTGCGGCCCATCACCGCAAGTCCAATCATCCCGAACTGCGCCTGCTTAGCTTTTACTTCGCTTGACATAACAAGTCACCTGTACGGGCCGCCGTCCGTGGCCGCCCTGGGAGCGCAGGCATCCGTGCCTGCTTGGCGTTGCGCAAGAAAGAGGCAGGCAGGAATGCCTGCGCTCCCAGGGCGGCCACGAAGGACCGCCCGTAGAACCCTCTCGCTAGTTCGAAGCTGACTGATAACTACCCAATACGTACTGTTCAATCCCTCTTGCCCAGCCTTCGTCGTCGTTTGAAGTCGTCAGGTAGCTGGCGGCTTCTCGTACTTCGTCGACGCCCTGGCCCATCGCGATGCTGACGCCGGCTTGCCTGAACATCTCGACATCATTCGGCCCGTCACCGATTACTGCGACTCTTTCGGTGGGGATGTTGAGAAGCTCAGCCAATCTTACGACTACCGTCCCTTTGTGAATCCCGTGAGAGGTCACGTCGAGGAAGCGAGGCTTCGATTTTGAAGCCGACACTTGATCGGCCAGCTCGCTCAACACCTGCTGTTCGGCTTGAGCAACCAGTTCAGGTTTTCCCACGACTGTCAGCTTATTGGCATCGCGGGTTATGCGTTCGGCGTAACCATCGATCCTTGCTGAGAATCCTGATGTATGTTCTTCGCGATCGACGAACGCATCGCGCCACGGAGCCCACCAGTCAACGTCGTCATAGAGCCACACGCCGATCCCAAACTGGTCGGCTATGGCTTTGACACTGGCGATGATGGCCGGAGAGATTATGCTGCGAGCAAGCACTTCGCCGTTGCGCTTGACTACAAGCGCGCCGTTGAAAGCGGCGAAGGGCCCTTGCAGCTTGAGCGCATCGGCGAGCGGCACGATGCTGCGCGGAGGACGCGAGCTCGCCAGCGACAGCTCGATGCCGCGTTCGTACAGCTTTGCGGCCGCGGCTTTTGTTGCGTCGGTCACCTCGTGGTTCGATGTGATGAGCGTGCCGTCAATGTCTGATATCACGAGGGCGATGGGCTTGGTATTTGGCATAGTGCCTGGGAGCGCGGCCGTCCCGGCCGCCTCT
Organism: Acidobacteriota bacterium; assembly: GCA_038040445.1. Taxonomy (NCBI): domain Bacteria; kingdom Pseudomonadati; phylum Acidobacteriota; class Blastocatellia; genus Candidatus Onstottus; species Candidatus Onstottus frigus. Next base: position 51,843 of record JBBPIG010000003.1, read on the forward strand.
TTCCTGCCATTCGTGTTTTGCAATGGGAGCGGCCGGGACGGCCGCGCTCCCAGGTTATCCTGCGTGACCTTGCACGATCGGAAACGCATTCTGGACGATCTCGAGCAGTGTGCGCAGACCGGCCTCGATGTCCGTGCCCAGATGCAGACGAATAGCTCGACGATGTCGGCTCGCCAGCGACTGAAAATCGCCGAGCGCCTGCGCCTGCTTCAAGATGCCAAATGTAAACGGCTCATTCGGCAGCGGGACATCAACGGCATTGTCCGCGGTGACCTGAATGAACACCCCGCTCGCGGGTCCGCCCTTATGAAGCTGTCCCGTCGAGTGCAAAAAGCGCGGCCCGTATCCAGTCGTCGTCGCAACGTGAATCGCATCGCGCAGATGGGTGCGAATTGCTTGAATCAGCTCTTCGTGCTCGGGCGTCTCCTGAATGTAGTCGAGCATCGCGATGTAGTCGCCGGCATGCGCCCGCTTGAGGTGCAAGGTGACGAAGCCATCAATTGCGACGCCCGATCCAAGCTCGGTGATCGCCTCGGCGTCACAGTACGCCTTTAAGCCTCGGCCTTCCGAGCCAAGCTCCTGGTCGGGCAGCGAGCCGTTCTTTTTGAACACTTCGAGAAAGTGCTTGGTGTTGTCTTTGCTCTCTTGCACGTTCGGCTGATCGAAGGAGTCGATTCCGATGATGGCGCCGGCAACCGCCGTGGCCATCTCCCAAAGGAAGAACTCCTCCCCAAGATCGAGCAGATCGTGAAGCGTTCTGCGCACGACCGGATGACCCGCGGCTTCCAGAGCGCGCAGCTTCGCTTCCGTATCGGCATTGGGCGCTCCGACTCCGATGTGAACGAACAGGCGATCGTTGCCGTACACCGACGGCGCGCCAAGCGTCTCGCCGGCGATCGGGATGATTCCTTTGCCTTCCTTGCCGGTGCTCTCGGCAATCAGTTGTTCGATCCACAAACCTAACGAAGAAATTTCAGGCGCGATCGACAGCGTCAGCTTATCGCGCCCGGCGTTGGCCATCGTGCCAAGTATCGCTCCAAGCCGGGCGGCTGGATTGTCCTCGGCGGGAACGTAGTGCATGCAGGCGTGCTGCGCCCGGTCGGCTCGATCAAGCAACGTCTTGAAGTCGAAGCCTTGCAGCGAGGCGGGCACCATTCCGAAGTACGACAGCGCCGAATAGCGTCCGCCGATGTCAGGCGGGTTGAGGAAGATTCGCCGGAAGGCGTCGCCTTTGGCCATCTCCTCCATCAACGTACCGGGATCGGTGATTGCGACAAAGTTTTCGCCCGCGCGCTCGCCCTTTATCTCGCGCATGCGGTTGAAGAAATACTTGTAGAACATCAACGGCTCGGTTGTAGTTCCCGACTTGCTCGCAACAATGAACAGGGTATGTGGCAGATCGACTCCCTCTTCAAACCTCTTTACGGTTGCCGGGTCCGTGCTGTCGAGAACGTGCAGCTCCGGGAAACCGTCGATCTTGCCGAAGGTCCGGCGAAAAACTTCGGGGCACAAACTGCTTCCGCCCATTCCCAGCAGCATCGCGTGAGTGAATCCGTCGTTTCTCACACGCTGGCTGAAGGCGGCTAGCTCGCCGGCGTGCTCGACCAACTGATCGACTACTGTCACCCATCCGAGAGCGTTGGCTATGATCTTTTTGTGAGCCTCATCGTCCTTCCACAGCGTCGCGTCCTTGCGCCATATGCGCCGAATCCACGAGTCGGCTTCCATCTTCTTGATCGCAGCTTTCACGTCATCCGCGTATGAGCCGAGTTCAGCCTTCATTCGCTCGAGCACGCCGCTGGTTATCGCGGCCTGCTTCGCCGTAATGCTGCCGGTCATTGTGTCGAATGAAGCCATGAATTGCGCCACGCCTTCATCCTGCAACTGCTGGGTGACTTGCTTGAGGTCGATGCCAATCTCCGCGAGCTTCGCGATTGTCGCGCGCGCTCCGTCGAGATCTGTTTCAAGTGTCGCCTCTGTCCGTCCGTGATCGCGCGCGGCGGTATAGGTCGCGGGCGGCACGGTGTTGACAGTGTTGGGTCCGATCAATTCGTCGACGTAGTAGGTGTCCCGATACGCGGGGTTCTTGGTGCCGGTGCTCGCCCACAAAGGCCGCTGCATCTGCGCGCCTGCGGCTCCAAGTTTTGCGAAGCGGCCGGCATTGAAGATTTCCTTGAATTGTTGGTACATCAACTTGATGTTGGCGATCGCCGCTTTGCCAAGCAGCGCGGCGAGCGTGGCCTTTTCATTGTCGTCCGTCGATCGGCGCATTCTGAATTCGAGCTGACTGTCGATATTTGTGTCGACCCGGCTGACAAACACGCTGGCGACCGAAGCCACGTGATCGAGCGGCTTGCCGGCCGCGTGTCTTTGCTCCAACCCGCTGATGAAGGCCTCGGCCACCTGATCGTAGGTCTCCTGGGAGAAGATCAACGTGACGTTTATGTTGATGCCCTCCGAGATCAACGTTCGAACCGCTGGGATGCCTGCCGGCGTCGCTGGGATCTTAATCATGACGTTAGGCCGGTTGACCGCCGCCCAGAGTTTTCGCGCTTGCGCGATGCTGTTCTCGGTGTCGTGCGCGAGCAGCGGAGAGACTTCGAGGCTCACATAACCGTCGATGCGCTTCGTGCGGTCGTAAACGGGCTTGAGAAGATCAGCAACCCGCTGGATGTCGTCGATGACAAGCGCCTCATAAATCTCATCGACGCTTTTTCCATCGGCAATCAACTGCCGCATAGCCTGGTCGTAGTCGGTGCTGCCGACAATTGCTTTTTCAAAGATCGCCGGGTTTGAAGTCACCCCGCGCAAATCATCTTCGCTTATCTTCTTCGCCAGATCGCCGTTATCGATCAGCGCGCGGCGGACATTGTCATACCAGATGCTTTGACCCGTTTTTTGAAGTTCTACCAATATGTTCTTGCTCATAGCACATCCTTTCTTTTGACGGACGACCGCCGACGGACGACCGTCTTCGGTCTTCGGTCTTCGGTCTTCGGTCTTCGGTCTATTTATGCGCTGCCGTCATGCTCTCGCGGGCTGCGGCGACCACCTTCTCCACGGTGAAGCCGAATTGCTTCAGCAACTCCTTCAATGGCGCCGACGCGCCGAACTCCCGCCGCGCGATGATGCGGCCGTCTATTCCGGTGTATCTTCGCCAGCCGAGGCTCGTTCCGGCTTCCACGGCAACTCTGGCTCGCACCGACGCCGGCAGAACCGACTCGCGGTACTCTACGGGCTGGCGCTCGAACAGTTCCCAACAAGGCATGCTGACGACGCGCGATTTTACTCCTTCGGCCTTCAATTGCTCGTGAGCCGCCACACACAACTGCAGCTCGGAGCCTGTGCCCATAAAGATCACTTCAGGCGAACCATCGGAATCGGCAAGCACGTATGCCCCTTGCTTGAGTCCCGAGGCGGCCCCGTACTTCGTGCGGTCCCACGTCGGCAGCGGCTGGCGGCTGAGTATCAACGCGATCGGGTGATGCGATGAACCCATCATGACCCGCCACGCTTCCGCCACTTCGTTGCCGTCAGCAGGCCGGATTACCAGGAGTTGCGGAATAGCGCGCAACGATACGACTTGTTCAATCGGCTGATGCGTGGGTCCGTCTTCGCCCACTCCAATCGAGTCGTGTGTGAAGATGTACAACACCGGGATTTCCATCAGCGATGAGAGGCGAATCGGGGCGCGCATGTAATCCGAGAAGATCAAGAAGCCCGACCCATACGCGCGCACCTTAGAAAGCACCATCCCGTTCAGTATCGCGCCCATCGCGTGCTCGCGTACCCCGAAGTGAAAATTACGGCCTCCATACGAGCCGGCTTCAAAGTCGCCACCCTCATTCATTCGGGTCTTAGTCGAGGGCGCCAGGTCTGCCGAGCCGCCAATCAACCAGGGGACACGCGGGGCGATGGCGTTTAACACTTTCTGGCTCGCGTCGCGGCCGGCCACTCCTTTCTCGTCGGGAGGGAATGTGGGGATGCCTTGATCCCATCCGCTGGGAAGCTCGCCGCGCTGCATGCAGTCCCACTCTTCGGCGAGCGCGGGATGAGCCGCTTTGTACGCAGCCAGGCGCCCGTTCCACTCGTCTTCGGCCTTGTGGCCCCGAGCGACTGAGCGATCCGTGTACTTGCTCACTTCATCAGGCACGAGGAACTTCGCGTCGGGGGGCCAGCCGTAACCCTCCTTGGTTAAGCGAATCTCTTCATCGCCCAAAGGCTCACCGTGCGCTGCCGACGTATCTTGCTTGTTGGGAGCACCCCATGCGATGTGGCTGTCGACGATGATGAGCGAGGGGCGCTCTGTCTCCTTCAAAGCGGTTTGAATTGCGCGGTCAAGCAAATCAGTATCGTTTGCGTCGCCCACTCGCAGCACATTCCAGTGATAAGAAGTGAATCGGGCGGCTACGTCGTCGCTAAACGCGAGCGCGGTATTGCCCTCGATGGTGATGTGGTTGTTGTCGTAGATCCAGGTCAGATTGCTCAGCCGGAGATGTCCGGCAAGCGACGCCGCCTCCTGCGATACTCCTTCCATCATGCAGCCATCCCCTGCTACCGCGTAAACGCGATGATTGACTATCTCGTGGCCGGGCCGATTGAAGTGCGCAGCGAGCCATCGCTCGGCTATCGCCATCCCGACGGAGTTCGCCACACCCTGACCGAGCGGTCCGGTGGTCGTCTCCACTCCAGCCGTCAGACCGTATTCGGGATGGCCCGGCGTTTTCGAGCCCCACTGGCGAAATCGCTTCAGCTCCTCGAGCGGCAGATCGTAACCCGACAGGTGAAGCATCGAGTACAACAACATCGACGCGTGGCCTGCCGACAGCACGAAGCGATCACGGTTGGGCCATTGTGGGTTGCGCGGGTTGTGCCGCAGATAGCGGTCCCACAAAACGTAGGCGACGGGGGCGAGAGCCATCGGCGTTCCGGGGTGGCCCGAATTCGCTTGCTGCACCCCATCCATCGCAAGCGTCCGGATCGTATCTATGCACAACTGGTCAAGCTTGGCATCATGGGTTTCGCCTTGGGTTGCGCCTTCATCGGTCATCAATGCTTGGCTCATCTGCTCACGCTCCTTTTCACTGAAGTCGCTTCGGTCGGTTGAAACACAAAAATCAACCTCTCCCTCCGCGGGTTAAAGTTGGCCCCGACTGATAAGCGACCAACAGCGCGCCGCTTCAAACCAGAAATACCCAAGCAATACCCCAGAAATACAAATGATCGGGCTCGACTATTCCTATCAGCCACCGTCCCGGGCTAGCTCGCCCTCGGCTTGCAACCAATCGTCAAGCGGATCGCCCTCGACACCGCCTCGCTCGATGTAGATATGATAGGCGCGTATCGCGATCTCTTCCTCGGTCGACTGTGTGCCTGGCGTCTCGCCCGGCTCATCAGCCTCTACTGACGAGGTGCCTGGTTGGGTTTTGCCTTTTGCTGTCTTTGCCATCTCGTCTCCTTCAAGAAAGTCCTGCCTGCTCGCGAGGGCCTCGGCGTCTCGCAGAGACGGACTCTCATGCTAACCAGCGATTACAAGAAGAACTGAGCCAGAGGATGTACGGTGAAGAGTCCTGTCAATGATGCCGATTGCTGATGGAGACGTAACCATGACATGGCCTCGATACCCTGAATACCCCTTGGTTGTTGGTTGAAGAGGTTATAACTTTTGATCGCCATAGGTCAAACGAAAGCGGGTTCGCGCGGGTCATAATTTAGGGCGATGTTTGAACTCAAGATTGCGACATCGACAACAAACGGGCATTGACCCTTCGCCGTTTCAACGGTGTCGCGACACACGATGAAGTCTCACTGAAGTATCACTTACATAAGGCGAGCACGCCCTCAATTGTCGCAAGGCGCACGGCAAAGTCGTCCCCGAATGCGATCAGATCCGCGCGCTTGCCTTCCTCGATCGATCCGTGCACGGAATCGATGCCGGCTACGCGCGCGGGAACGAGCGAGGCCATGCGAACCGCCTCCTGAATCGGTGCTCCAACGTCGATGATGTTCTTGAGCGCTTCGCGCATTGTTATCACCGAGCCCGCGATCGTGCTTTCACCGGGCTGGCGAGCGAGACCCGTCCGTCCGTCCCTCACCGTGACCTTTTCGCCCCAGACCGAGAACTCCCCGTCGCCCAGACCCGCCGGCATTATGGCATCGCTGATCAGCGCCATTCGATCGGCGCCCTTCGATTGATACATCAATCGAAGCACCAACGGATGCACGTGATGAAAGTCGGCTATGCAATCCAGCGTGACATCCTCGCGCAACAGGCCCCACGCGACCACGCCCGGCGTGCGATGGTGCAACGGATCGAGCGCGTTCGGAAAGTGCGTGATATGACGTGAACCCGCGTCCGCGGCCAGATCGAGCGTTTCGAGATCCGCTTGCGAGTGACCGATGAAGGCGCGAACGCTCGCGCGTGAAAGCTCACGCGTGAGATCGAGCCCGCCGCGTGTCTCCGGCGCAAGAGTCATCAAGCGCGGCACGCCCGAGGGGCGACCGTCACGAGGACCGCCAGTGAACAGCTCTATTGATCGAGCGTCGCCATCGTAGGTTCTGAAGTGCTGGCGGCGCAAAGCTCCGCAACGGGTCTCGCTCACGAACGGTCCTTCGAAATGAATGCCGAGAATGCGAGCGCCGTGCTGGGGATTGCTGCTCCGGTACGCTTTGTCTTGTCGCTCGACGTATGAGTTGATCGCTGCCAGCGCTTCACGGTAGCCGCGTTCGTCGGTGGGCACGAGCGTCGCGAAATAGCCGGTCACTCCTTCGGCGAGCAGGTACTTTGAAAGCTTATCGAGACCGCCCGCGTCTGTTGCTTGAACGTCGACGCCGACCGAGCCGTGTATATGAATATCGATCAGCCCGGGCGCGAGGTAGGCACCCTGGAGGTCAATCGACTCTTGCGCGCTCAAACCGGAGGGCGTTTTGTCGTGGGTGAATACCTGGGCGATGCGACCTTCGCGAACCAGCACCCCGCCGCGCTGGACGCCGCCTTCGAGTATTACTCTGGCATTCTCGAGAAGTAACTGGGCCATAGATCACAAGTCAGGATCACGAGTGACTAACTCAAACCATCAAGCGCGCCGCGGACCGGATGATATCGATCGTCGAAAGACGGTCTACGTCTCTAGTTTTGGGATTGGCCTCTTCAGTGGCTGGCTTCATTGTCGGCTTTGAGCGCGCTCAACTGATCACGTAACATTAAAGGCGAGATGAAACTGAGCGAAGCGGTCAATACGTTTGTTGTTCGTCTGCGAGAACTCATCGTCCTGCTCTATCGGGTGCCGCCAGGTAGCTGAGGGATGAGCGCTGAGCATTTGCGCCATGAGCGCGAATCACGCATCTCTACAGCAACTGATTGATATCCTTTTCAAGTGCCGAGAGCGGCTGCAGGCCAACGTAGGCCTTCACGACCTTGCCGGTCCGATCCAGCACATAAGTAGTCGGGATACCCTGACTGATGTCGTATCCCCTGAATGCGGCCTGAGTCCTGACCATCAGTATCGTGTAGTTGATTCCGTAGGCTTTCATGAACGGAGCGACCGCGGGCGCGCCGGCGGGGTTTCCGCGCGGAGACAGCGGGTCAATAGAGACGCCGACGATTTCCAGCCCTTGATCCCGGTACTTGTTCTGAAGTGTGATGAGGTCCGGTATGCCCCTTATGCACGGAGGGCACCACGTCGCCCAAAAGTCGAGGATGACTACCTTGCCGCGAAATGCTTCTAGGCTCTGGTTAACGTCTTCGGTCAACCCGGGTATTGGCGACACGGCGATGCTTCCTCCGCCGCGTCCAGACATCATGGCGCCGCCGACCACGACTACTGCAACGATCAACACCAGCCCAATTATCAGCGGTGTTCGCTGTCCCCGCTTAGCATTGCCTTTCGTTCGTGACATAGTTCCTCAAACTCCACAGACTAGAGTCTTGCCGCGTTCCGGGTAGCTTACCACGAAACGCCGCCCGGTTGCAGTCTCTCTCATAGGCGTTTACGCTCGCGGACGCGAGAGCTGCTCGCGAAGCGCCGCAGCCTCATCTCTTTGACTCTGAGCGGTCGCGACCCGGAACGGCGGCGCTCCAGGATTATCCGGCAAACGCCGAGCGCAAGCAGTCGATGCATGAATCGCGCTTCCCACTTCATTACCGGGTTGATCACTACTCGCGCGGTGGTCTGAGTGCGCCGCCGCATGTTGAAATGAAACACCAGGAGCGTGGAACAATAAAACTGCTTGTGCACGACAAAAGAGGCTTCGGCTCGCAAGCGGCTGTCCCACGAACGCATCAAGCAGAAGTTATCGCCTTCGGCCATTTCTATGCGGAGTTCTTCTTTGTTCGGATTCGCTCGCGAGCGCTCGACGAGAGATGACTCGCCTCCGTCGTCCGAGATAATCGATATGCGTTTGTCGAGCGCGCCGACATTAATATCCCACCGCGTGCCCTCCGCTTCGTAGACCGCGCGCCGGAACCCGCGCCATCGCAGGCGAGCTATGGTGTGCCCGTTGACGGCAAAAACATGCTGTACGCGGCTGTGACCAACGCGCAGCACGATCACTTCGCCCGCGCCCATGAAGTCGCGTTCAAAGACTTCGCCGGTCACGGCTATTAAACTTGCTAAGCCTGCTTGCATGATTGATATGACCTATAGGACCTATGATGTAGAGAAAATGTCTATGCTCCGATGTACCGCGCATATAACCCGCGCGCCACTGCTGGATCGGTGGTTCCTCGAATAATGCTGCGAGCATCCCGGAACACCGTGATGTCGTAGCCCTCAACTCGAAACCTCAGCAAGAAATCATTGAAAGCAACTTCACCGGCTGACTTCAAACGCTCGGCAAGAGCTGCGAAGTCGATCGCTCCCGCGCCCACCCGCGCTATCTGAACAGCGTTGCGTCCGCAAAGTGTCGTCGTTACCTGCCGGCCGGCGCCGCGTAAGAACTCGAACTTGGCCAGACAGCAAACGGGGCACTGGTCACCGGCGTCGAAGCTCGATAGGTCGAGTCTGTTGAACTGAAAATCCCAAAGGTCGATGCGTATCAACGAGCGATGAAGCTTGTCCATCTGACCCGTGAGCAGCTTGAGCGCTTCGGCAGCCTGAATCGAGGCGATCGTTGTCACGATCGGCATTATCACACCGGCGGTGTCGCACGTCGGGCCCGAGCCCGGCTCGGGCACTGCTTCGAGCACGCAGCGCAGGCAAGGCGACTCGCCCGGCACGATCGTCATCGTCAATCCGTAAGACCCGACGGCCGCGCCATACACCCACGGTGTTTTAGACTTGACGCACGCGTCGTTTATCAAGAAGCGTGTTTCGAAGTTGTCGGTCCCATCCAGGACGAGGCTCGCGCCCGCGATGATTTCTTCGATGTTCTCGAAGTTCACGTCGGCGATCACGGGCTCGACTTCGATGTCCGAGTTGACGCGGGCAATTCGCGATGCCGCCGCGACTGCCTTAGGTAAGCGGTTCAGCGCGTCGCTTTCTTCGAACATGATCTGGCGCTGAAGGTTTGACTCTTCGACGAAGTCGCGGTCGACCAGAACCAGATGGCCAATGCCGGCGCGGGCGAGCGTTTCTGCTTGAACCGCGCCGAGCGCGCCGCAGCCGATGATGACGACCTTCGATTGAGCAAGACGAGCCTGGCCTTCTTCGCCGATGCCTTCGAAAAGAATTTGCCTGGAGTATCTGTCTTCGCTTGCCACTCGTTCTCTTTTTTGTTTCATCGATGATGTCGGGCTTCTCAATTCTACACTGCGAGACGAGAGGGCAGAAGGGAGGTTATTGCGCTGTCTAGATATCTATCGAAAAAAGGAAGAGTACCGGAAGGGTTCCAAACTGAAAGGGAGCGTTTTGGCTGCGCGCCCGCAGGGCCAGGAGAATCACTTGCTGAAGACTTGCTCGTCCAGCGCTTGATTGTGCAGGACTTGCTCGACGGCGATGTTCCAATCGAACACTATCGTTCCGGTTGAAGTCTGCACGTTGAGTTGGAGCCTGTACTTGTAGGGTAGCATAAGCTCGTTGACTGCCCGAAAATCGTCGAAGTCTTCAACGAATTGATAATAGTCCTCTTGAAATCTGTTTGAATCCCTGGGACCCAATCCGAGCCGCGCAGGAACCTTGAACTCATATACCGTGCGCACGTGTTGAAACGTCGCCGCGTCGAAAAACAAGGTTACCTTCAAGTCGGATACCTTCTGCGCGCGATAGCCAACCTCGTGGAGCTGACGCCCTTCGATTTTTTTCAGCCCGCGATACTCCAGCTTTGGTTTCAGTTGGTCAACTCGCAGCATTGCCCAGGCAATCGAAAGAGTTCCGCCGAGCAGGCCTTCCTTCAACGGCAAATTTTGCTGTTCGAGGTACAGACTGAGCGCTGAGCGGCGGCCGCTGGGCAAGTGACCGGTAAGAACCTTGGAACCGTCAAAGCCAAACTGTTCTCCCGGATACTGTTGCGAGGGGAACGTCAGGCTGTAGCGCAGCTTCACACCAGAGGAAGCCATTGCGGCTTGTCCATCGATGTTACCCGTGGCGCCGATGCGGCTGATCAGCTTCACCGGTCCGGTGACGACGCGGTTCTTCGGGAAGGCGCGGGCTTGAGCGCTGCCTATCGCGTCGAGGTGATGAGCGAGCAGTTCTTCAATAGTCAGCTTTTTCTCTTGCGCGGAAGCCGAAGCACAAAGCATCACCGCCGCGATGCCCGCGAGCGCGCACGCACCAACCTGCTTGATTAACGAACTCATATTGTTTTACTCCTAAAGCTCAGGTCAGGGAACTCTCCGATTATTACGGGCCACTCGGATGCGCTCGTTTTAATCTGCCGCGGTGGATTTGTCAACGAAAGCCGGGGTCAACGGCGCGCCCGAGGCAAGGACGCGTTGCGTGGCATCAAACCATCGGATATATTCTTGTGCGAATCGAGTCGGCGCTTATTGAGTTCTTAAGCTCACACTCTTCTCCCTATGGCGATTGAAAAAGTGGTGGCGACCAATCGAGAGGCCTATCACAACTTCCACATACTCGAGACTCACGAATGCGGCGTCGCGCTTACGGGCACGGAAGTGAAATCGGCTCGCGAGGGACGCTGCAACCTGAAGGACGGGTATGCACAGATACGCAAGCAGGAGGCCTGGTTGATGAACGTGCACATCAGCCCGTACAGTCACGGCAATCGCGACAATCACGAGCCGACGCGCGCGCGAAAGCTGCTGCTGCACCGGGCCGAGATAGACAAGCTCGCGGGCAAGGTCCAGGAGAAGGGCCTCACGCTGGTTCCGACGAAGATGTATTTGAAGGACGGGCGCATCAAGATCGAGCTGGCCGTCGCCAAAGGAAAAAAGCTTTACGACAAGCGCGAAACCGAAAAGCGGCGTGAAGCCGACCGAGAGGCCCGCGCAATGATGAAGGAAAGGAGCCGTTGATTGCCGATTGCCGATTGCCGATTGCGGATTTGGGAAGATAAGCGACACGAACGCCTCTTCCTTCACTCTCAATCGCCAATCGCCAATCGCCAATCCGCAATCGAAAGATGGAAGTAAGAGCTGAGTTTGCGAAATTCTACGACGTCGAAGCCGACGCCCTGGTTGTTACGATCTACGAAGGCGAGAAGGCGGACGAAGGCGCGCTCAAAGAGCTGGACGAGCGCACAGACGGAATCGTCAACCAGATACTGGGCACCGACGAGATGCGTGGCAAGCAGGGTGACATGGTCTACGTTCATCGTCCGGGAAAACTCCGGGCCGGGCGACTGCTGCTGATTGGGGCGGGCAAACGCGAAGATTTCTCGGTGAACACAATTCGCAAAGTGACCGGTTCGGCCGCGCGGTTTCTACGCGGTAAGGGCGCGCGCTCGATGGCCGTTCTTCGCCGTTCTCAACTCGATATTGGCAACAGCGCTCAGGCTGCTGTCGAAGGGGTTTTGCTGGGATTGTTCGAACCCGATATGTACAAGACCGAGAACAAGGAAGAGCGCAGGATCGATGAGTTGGTTCTCGTTGCTGCAATGGCGGGTTCGGAAGAGGCGCTTGCCAGCGGGGTCGAACGCGGGCGGATCATCGGCGAAGCGGTCAACCTGGCGCGCGAGCTTTCAAACGAGCCAAGCTCGACTCTGACGCCGTCCGAGCTCGCCGAGCGCGCCAAGGAAACAGCAAGCAAGTTCGGGCTCGACATCGACGTGCTCGACGAAGCAAGAATGAAAGAGCTTGGCATGGGCGCCCTGTTGGGAGTCGCCCGGGGGTCTGATGAGCCGGCAAAGTTGATCGTGCTTCGCTACACGCCCGGCGAATCGGAGCCCGCAGGCGATGAGGCTGACCTGATCGCGATCGTTGGAAAAGGGATAACCTTCGACTCCGGGGGCATCTCGATCAAGCCCGCAGAGGGCATGGAGAAGATGAAGTACGACATGTCGGGCGCGGCGGCTACCCTGGCGGCCATGCGGGCGATCGCGCAGCTCAAGCCGCGCGTGAACGTAATCGGCCTGATGCCGACGACCGAGAACATGCCGTCCGGCCGTGCTTATAAGCCGGGCGACGTGCTGCGCGCAATGAGCGGAAAGACTATCGAAGTGATCAACACCGACGCCGAAGGCCGGTTGATTTTGGCGGACGCGATCAGCTACGCGCGCAAGCTCGGCGCGACGAAGATAATCGATCTGGCGACTCTGACCGGAGCGGTATCGATCGCGCTCGGCACAATTAATGTTGCCATACTTGGTAACAACCAGTTGTTGGTGGACGAAGTACGGGCGGCTGCTCGCGAAGTCGGCGAGCGCTTCTGGCAATTGCCGATGGACGACGACTATCGCGAAATGATCAAGAGCGACATCGCCGATATTAAGAACTCCGCGGGGCGCAACGCCGGCACGATCACCGCCGCATACTTCCTACACGAGTTCGCCGAGGACACACCCTGGGTGCACCTGGACATCGCCGGCACCGCGTGGGAGAACGACCGCAAGCCCTATATGGCGAAAGGCCCGACGGGCGTTGCGATCCGCACACTGATTAACTACGTCTGCAACCACGCAGCCAGGAAGGGATAGAGAGTGAAAGGGAGCAGGCGACACGGGTGCGCTGCTCCTCCGCATCTTTACGCCTCCGTCATTCCTCCAATGTCTTTCTCTCGCTCACAGCAAAAAGGCGCGCTGGTCCTTTTGACATTCCTGGTGGCACTTGTGATCTACCGTTCCTGTTGATTTGAAACGGTGCTCTGCTCAATTGAGCGGAATCAATGTGGCGTCCCCGCCCACCGCGATGTGCCCGCTGGTTTCTGATTTCTCCTTCCATCCCGGTAAGGTCAATATCTCTCTCGAGGCAGTGATGTATCTTGCCTTGTAATTAAGGAAGAAACGTACTAGGCTTACTGCCGAATCAGCCCACGGCAAGTTGATGGGACTACCGCAAAGGAGAAAGAAATGTCCAGCACGTCATCCTCGGAGCCAACTCGTCTTGCGCTGCCTCTAATTCTAATACGTGGATTTGGCGGCCTCGGAGTAGAGGACGAAAAGAGAGTCGCCTATCAGGGGTTCAACGACGGCACGGTCTATCCTGGCAAGCGAGGCGAGAATTATATCTACGAGGGAATGATCCTGCGGTTTATGAAATCTGATTGGGAGTATCAGGATGCCACCAATGTTGTGGGCTACTACGCTGAGGAGGTCCAACAAAAGCCGGAAATTCCCGAGGAGCTCAAGGGGTTCGATCCGGCCTTTTTCTCCGGGAGCAAAGTGGTCATTGACCCCGCAATGGCTCTTCATCTGCTGCGAGAGACCAAGGGGCCACGCAGCACTCTGTGGGTATTTCGCTACTACGATCTCAATGACAGGGAGTTTGAAACCTATGGCAAAGCGCTTGTGCGGCTAATCGACTTTATTCGTGAGCTCGGCGCGCAAAAGGACGGAGCTAAACAGAAGGTAAACATTATCGCCCATTCGATGGGCGGGCTATTAGTCCGCGAAGCGGTTCAACGCAATTATCCGGGGCTGAAACGCAAAGCTGACGATTACATCAACAAGATCGTGACTCTGGGCACACCGCATCAGGGCATCTCATTTCAGGTCCTCAAAGACTGGATTAACATTGGCGCAGAAGAAGAGTTTGAGCACTTCAATCCTAAGTTTCAATCCGATATCAAGAACAAGGAATCATACAAAAACTTTGGAGATCACTTTCCCTTAGAGCGACTGCTCACAGTGGTCGGCACCAATTACCGCACCTACAACGTCGGCCCCGCATCCTGGGCAAACCGTTTGTTCTCGGTTACGGGTGAGTTCGGGCAGAACTACAATCGGAGTGACGGGCTGGTAAAGCAAGCTTATGCGGAGATACCCGGTGCGCCGCGAACCTTCGTGAACAAGTGCCATGGGGGGCTCGATTCCCTGGTAACTTCTCGCGAGGCATTTGAGATAGCAACGCGGTTTTTCTTCGGCAATCTGCAAGCGCGATTGCGCATGTTGGAAGGCGAAGTTACCCGTGGAATGGACATGTTCGGCAAGAGTGAAATCTTTCTGGGCGTTTCCATAAAACCGCGCAGGGTGGACTTTGAACTATTTCATCAGAGCCCTGAAGCGGAGAATTGCTACGGGCCTTTTACGGACAAGAATTTCAGTGATTCAGACGTCGCGTTCCCATGGGCCGACAACAATAAGCTGATCTGGGAGGGGTATCTCGATAGCAGCAAGGTTATGCCGGACAAAAGCACAGGCAAAAAAGATATTGTTATGCGGTTGGACTTCTACGTAGGCGAACGTGACCTGTTCGGCGTGGGGTTCTCCGATAATGTCATTTTTCGCAAGCAGGTGTATGTTCGCGCCGTCTTACCAACCGAGACGAAGCCTGATCTGGATCTCTTCCTTCACACGGGTGAAGACTTCAGCAATCCGGCTTTCAGCTCTCCGATGGTGAGGGTGGAAAGCGGTTGGGATTTCAAGGTTGGGGGCACGGGCTTCGAAGGGAAGTTTCGCATCGAGCTTAATCGAGTCCCGGAAGTTGGCTGGCCCAATCCGATTTAACAATCGGGTCGAGACTGTCCTGCTGCAAATGGGCTTCAACCATGCGCTTCACTCGATTAGAGCATCAACCTTGAACGTCGAGTACATCCTGGCGCGTGACTATACCGACAATGCGGCCGTACTCTTCGACAAGCAAAGCGGGCGAGCTTTTCAAATACTTCACCGCGGTCTGGACGCTTATGTCTTCGTTGACGACGGGCAAGGCCCGGTCCATAACCTCGGACACCGGCGACTGCATGAGGTCGCGGTTATCGAGAAGCTTTGCCATGAGCCTTCCTTCACGCAAGCTGCCTACCGATTTGCCCTCCTCGAGCACCGGCAGTTGTGAGAGGCCGTACGCCTTCATCATCTGAAGCGCATCGGCAACCTTATGATCCGGGGCGACCGAGACGAGGTGCGGAGTCGCTTCATCCGACTTGAGCTGGTTGATCAAACCGACGGTCATCTTGTCGACGCCCAACATGCGCTTCTCTTTCATCCACTCGTCG
The DNA here is from genome assembly GCA_038040445.1 of Acidobacteriota bacterium. Classification (NCBI taxonomy): domain Bacteria; kingdom Pseudomonadati; phylum Acidobacteriota; class Blastocatellia; genus Candidatus Onstottus; species Candidatus Onstottus frigus. The sequence continues at coordinate 67,331 of JBBPIG010000003.1, forward strand.
GAGTGGAACTTCGAGAGATACCTTTCTCCGGTGTCGGCGACGAGGAAAACAACGACGTCATCTTTGCTGAGATCTCGCGCGACTTGAAGGGCGGCTACGGCGTTCGTTCCGGTCGATCCGCCGCAGAAGATCCCTTCTTCACGGCCCAGCCGGCGCGCCATCTGAAACGAGTCCTTGTCGGTGACGTTGATGATCTGGTCGATGTACTTGAAGTGGACGTTTTCCGGAATGATCTCCTGGCCGATGCCTTCGACCAGGTAAGGCGTGGCCTGCATAAGCTTGCCGGTTTCCTTGTAGGTCTTAAACACCGAGCCATAAGGATCAGCGCCGATGATGCGAATCTTCGGGTTCTTCTCTTTTAGATAACGGCCAGTTCCGCTGATCGTCCCGCCCGTGCCGAGGCCCACGACAAGGTGAGTGATTCGGCCCTGAGTTTGTTCCCAGAGTTCCGGCCCTGTCGTCCGGTAGTGAGCTTCGGGATTTGCAGGATTGGCGTATTGAAACACGAACAGCGAGTTGGGCGTTTCCTGTGCGATCCTCCGGGCGGTGTTGACGTAGTGATCGGGCGCGTCGGGCTTTGCCGCCACGGGAACGACGACAACATCCGAGCCAAGCGCCTTCAAGTAGCGGACTTTTTCGACCGAGCATTTGTCGGTCATCACGAAGACGGCCTTGTAACCGCGGACTGCGCAGACCAGCGCGACGCCGATGCCGGTGTTGCCGCTGGTTGCCTCGACGACGGTGCCGCCAGGCTTGAGACGGCCGTCGCGTTCGGCTGCGTCGATCATCGATACACCGATGCGATCCTTGACCGAGCCTCCCGGATTGAGCGATTCCATTTTCGCGAGCACGATCGCGTCAAGGCCTTTCGTCAGCTTGTTCAGCTTTACGAGAGGAGTGTTTCCAATGAGGCCAAGTATGTTCTCTGAATAGTCCATGATTCCTCGATTGAATTCGCAGCGGTTGTCGCTCGCCGGCCTGGAGAGTTTATCATCGCGTGTCGCAACAAGTCACTCGCAAGCCCGCGTACGCGGGCTCGGACACAGGCCGCCGGTCCCCAGGGCTGCGCGGACTTGCCCTGGGCTACATGCTTTCGCCCGCTACGCGGGTTCGGGCATAATGCTATCCTCGAATCCAAGCCGCAGAAGCAAGGGCAAATCTGATGGACGCGAAGGCCAGCAGCAAAACAACCGACAGCATTCTGCGTCGAGCGCGCGCGCCGATGGAGGCGTGGGAGCTTGTCGGCAACACTCCCCTGCTCAGGCTTCGGAACATCGCACCTCCGTCTCGCAACGTCGAGATTTACGCGAAGGCTGAATGGTTCAACCCCGGTGGCTCCGTCAAAGATCGTCCCGCACTCAATATGATCTTGGATGGCGAACGCGCAGGGAGACTGACTCCGGGGAAGATCATTCTCGATGCAACTTCGGGCAACACGGGCATAGCTTACGCATGGATCGGAGCGGCGCGCGGCTACAAGGTGAAGCTCGCATTGCCTCAGAACGCGAGCGAAGAACGCAAACGGATCTTGACGAGCTATGGTGCGGAGCTTGTGTTGACCAGTCCGCTTGAAGGCTCGGATGGGGCGATTCGAGAAGCGCGCCAGCTTTACGCTGAGAACCCGGATCTCTACTTCTATCCTGATCAATACAACAACCCGGCGAACTGGCAATCTCACTACGAGACAACCGCGCTCGAAATCTGGCAACAGACCTCAGAAAGCGTCACGCACTTCATCGCGGGTCTGGGCACCAGCGGGACTTTCGTGGGCACTTCGCGACGTTTGAAAGAGCTGAACCCCGAGATCAAAGCGATATCGTTTCAGCCGGACTCGCCTTTTCACGGGCTCGAGGGGCTGAAGCACATGGAGTCGGCGATCGTGCCGGGTATCTATGATCCGACGATTGCGGATGAGAGCTACGAGATCGGCACTGAGCAAGCGCACGATCTCACGCGGCGGCTCGCCAAGCGAGAAGGGTTGCTGGTTGGAGTGTCGTCCGGTGCAGCTCTCGCGTGTGCGCTCAAGGTCGCGCAGAAGATCGAGGCGGGGGTGATCGTAACGGTGTTCCCGGATGCAGGGGACAAGTATCTGAGTGAGCGCTTCTGGGATGAGCATTAGAGATGACGACCGGCCTTGGGTAGTGTCCTAATCTTGGTTTTTCGACTACCAGGTCCTTTCCTTGCGTTACTTTGACGCGGGAGTAGAATGCGGGTATGGAAGCAGATCTCAAGGATGAAGCGAAGCGGCTCATAGACAACATGCCGAGACTCACGTCGTGGGATGAGCCAATGTACGAGATCTACGTTCGTCAAACGATCGAAGCCGGACTAGCTGGTAGCGATGCAGGCCGAACGGAGCCGGTCGAGGCGGTCCGCGAGCGGTACAACCTACCGAAATGAACGTTAACTGGACGGACCTCGCCGTCAGACATTTGGCCGGCATTACTATCACTCCCGACTCGTTCGTTGATTCGCTCGCGCGGAGACATTATGAGCAGAGACACCGCACTATTGGTCATCGACGTGCAAGTCGGCATCATCGAAGGTTTCCACGCCTACCGAGGGCGCGAGGTGCTTGAGCAGATCAACAAGTTGCTATCGAAAGCTCGCGCTTCGAACATGCCGATCATCTACATTCAGCATGATGGCGAAGCGGGCCATCCGCTTGAAGCAGGTACTGACGGCTGGCAGATTCATGCCGAGATCAAGCATCACAAAGAAAACCTCATCATCCGCAAGCGCGCGTCTGATTCTTTCTTTGAGACGACGCTTCAACGCGAGCTTGAAGCGAGAGGCATCAAGCATCTGATCGTCGCCGGGTGCATGACTGAATACTGCGTGGATACGACTTCTCGTCGCGCAGTCAGCATGGGCTACGATGTGACTCTGGTCAGTGACGCTCACACGACGATCGACAACAAGCTGCTCACCGCCGCGCAGATCAGAGCGCATCACAACGCGTTGCTGGATGGCTTCGACGCGGGCTCGCACGCGGTCACCGTGAAGCCCGCTGATGAAGTGACTTTCGAAACCAAGGACTAATGCGAAGTGGCGATCAAAGTTAATTCAGAACACCTGGATCAAATAAGGAAGCATGGCGAGAAGACGTACCCGCACGAATGCTGCGGGTTTCTGCTCGGCACACGCGAGGGCGAAACGAACGTTCTCGGTGAAGTCCACGCCGCCGAGAACGAACGTCAGGAGTCTCGTGAGACCCGCTACCTGATCACGCCCGAGCAATCCAATCGCGCCGATGGGTACGCGCGAGCCCGCGGGCTCGGTGTCATCGGCTACTATCACTCTCATCCCGATCATCCGGCTGCGCCGTCGGGCTACGATCTTGATCATTCGTGCTGGCCCGGCGAGTCTTACATCATCGTCGCGGTCGAGCAAGGAAAGTCAGCCGCGCTGAATTCGTTCACAAAGCCCGACTACACGCACTTCGAGCAAGAAGAGATACTGGTCGAAGAAGCAGTTTAGCGCGGCCTTACAGGCATTTCGCGCTGGCTGCATGCCCGAGCGCCTTGCTTTTCCACGCCTCAACTCTACAATCAAATTTACACAGAGATGGCAAAGAGCTTGGAAGGAGACCCCTTATGGCAGTGAATATTCTGATCCCGACCGCGCTGCGCAACTTCGCCGGCGGCAGCGATACGGTGGCGGTCGAGGCCAACACAGTTGGCGGCGCCCTCGACGCGTTGACCAGCAAGTATCCCGACCTTAAGAAGCACCTCTACAGCGAGGAAGGACAACTGCGGCACTTCGTCAACATCTACGTCAACGACGAAGACATTCGCTACGCGGAGAAGGGCGCGACGCCGATCAAGGACGGCGACTCCTTGAGCATAGTGCCGTCGATTGCCGGAGGTGTGGCGGTGATCGAAGAAGGAGCCGCGAACGCGGTCGAGCTGGATCGCGATGAGATACTGCGCTACAGCCGGCACTTAATCATGCCCGAGGTCGCCTTGGAAGGGCAGAAGAAGCTCAAGGCCGCGAAGGTGCTGTGCATAGGCGCAGGCGGACTCGGCTCGCCGCTTGCGCTGTATCTGGCTGCCGCAGGAGTTGGGCGCATGGGCATCGTCGATTTCGACGTGGTCGATTTCACCAATCTTCAGAGGCAGATCATCCATTCAACAGCGAACGTCGGCCGGTCGAAGCTCGACTCCGCGAAGGAGCGGATCGCCGAAATCAATCCTTACGTGCGAGTGGATACCTACGAGGTAGCGCTCACCTCCGAGAACGCGTTGGAGCTTTTTTCAGGCTACGACATCATCGTCGATGGCACCGATAACTTTCCGACACGTTATCTCGTCAACGACGCTTGTGTGCTCATGGGCAAGCCGAATGTGTACGGCTCAATCTTCCGGTTCGAAGGTCAGGCGACGGTGTTCTACGCTAAGGAAGGCCCCTGCTATCGCTGTTTGTATCCCGAGCCGCCTCCGCCGGGGCTTGTGCCGAGCTGCGCCGAAGGCGGCGTGCTCGGAGTGTTGCCGGGCATTATCGGTGTGATTCAAGCGATCGAAACAGTCAAGCTCATATTAGGCAAAGGCGATTCGTTGATCGGGCGGTTGATGCTGTTCGATGCGTTGAAGATGAAGTTCCGCGAGCTTAAGCTGCGCAAGAATCCCGAGTGCCCGATCTGTGGCGTCAATCCTACTATTCACGCATTGATCGACTACAACGAGTTTTGCGGAGTGACTCATCAGCCGCAGGTCGAGGTTGGCGCGGACTTCGAGATCACACCGGTTGAGCTGAAAGCCAAGATGGACGGCGGCGAGGACTTCGTGCTCGTAGATGTGCGCGAACCGGAAGAGTACGCGATATGCCGGATACCCGGCGCGAAGCTGATCCCAAAAGCCACTGTGCCCGAACGGCTGCACGAGTTGTCCACCGCCGATGAAATCGTAGTGCATTGCCGAAGCGGAGTCCGCAGCGGACAAGTGGTCGAGCTTATGAAGCAAGCGGGTTATCGTAAGGTCAAGAACCTGGTCGGCGGCATCTTGCGTTGGTCTGATGATGTGGATCCGACTGTGCCGAAGTATTGAGATCGCTACTTTGACTCGAGTGACTGGATGAACCGAAATGACTTGATAGGACTCGCTCGCACTCGGCTCAGAGAAGCGAAGTCCCTATTGGATAGCGATCACCACGCGGGTGCTTACTACCTGGCCGGCTACGTAGTAGAATGTGCGTTGAAAGCCTGTATTGCGAAGGAGACAAAGCGGCACGACTTCCCGGATAAGAGTAAGGTGAACGCAAGTTGGACTCACCAACTTACGCGTTTGGTCGACACCGCAGGGTTGTCTGCCTCGCTTGATGCAGAGAGCAAAATCGATCCAAAGTTCGCTTGGTGCTGGGGCGTGGTCAAAGAATGGACTGAAGAAAGCCGCTACATTACTGTGAGCGAGAAACAGGCGCGCGATCTCTTAACTGCGATCACTGATAGCAGGCACGGAGTACTAAAGTGGTTAAGACGTTATTGGTAGAGCAGGACTTGAAGGAAGGAAGACGACTTCTCGAACGCCTCGCTTGCAAGGAGGCAGAGGTCGAGCTTGCTTGGGGTAAGCACCGGGCAGCCTTTGTGGGTCGTTCCGACGTGCGAGTACGAGCAGCTTTCTGGTGGTATTTTCCCGAGTCGCAGGAATGGCGTCTCGTAATCGCTACCCCTCTCGTTGATGAAGTCGGTCCGCTGTCTGCCTATGGGCGCGTCCAAGCAGAACTCAGCGTGATCAGCCCCCCTCTCACTCTATCACTTCAGAACATTTCGCTAATCAGCCCCAAAGACGAACGCGTTAAGGCCTTCAAGAAACAATTGAAGATTGCGCCCGACCCGGTCGGTGTGCGATTCACGCGTAGCGCGCTGAACGGAACCTACATCGAAGATGCTTACGTCTACAGACTGGACTGAACCGTGGTGTTCTATTAGAGAACACGCCCTGAACACGCGGTGTGTGGAGAAAAGTCTTTGGCTTATGCCGAGCAAGCTAATCCGTTCAGATGGACTCACGGAGATTCGAAGACATGAGGGGATCGCCCGCTCTTCCCGCCAAGGTAGCAGATCAGCTTAAGCGTCTGCTCGGCAAGCAGTTCGTGCTTACCGAGCCCGATGAGTTATTCGTCTATGAAGCTGACGCGCTCACCATTCATAAGCACCTTCCTTCCGCCGTAGTCATTCCGGGAACCGCCGAAGAAGTAGCCGCCGCGGTGAAGATACTCGCGGATGCGCAAATACCCTTCACACCGCGAGGCGCGGGCACCGGGTTGTCCGGAGGCGCGCTGTCACTTTCGGGCTCGGTGATCTTCGAGTTGGCCCGGCTCAACAAGATCCTAAAGATCGATTATGAGAACCGTCTCGCTGTTGTCGAGACCGGGGTGATCAATATTCACCTGTCGCAAGCAACGTCGTCGCACGGATATCACTATGCGCCGGACCCTTCGAGTCAGATGGCATGCACGATCGGGGGCAACGTCGCCGAGAACTCGGGCGGGCCTCATTGTCTGAAGTACGGGATGACTGTCAATCACGTGCTGGCGGTTGAAGTGGTGTTGCCTTCGGGCGAGATGGTGACGCTCGGCGGAGGCGGCGTTGACGCCCCGGGCTACGACTTGCTCGGTGTGTTCGTTGGTTCCGAAGGCACGTTCGGCATTGCGACTAAGGCGACTCTTAAGCTGACGAGGCTGGCGCAAGGCATCAAGACTCTGCTTGCGGAATTCATGACTGTGACCGACGCGAGCCGCAGCGTTTCCGAGATCATCGCAGGTGGAATACTGCCGGCAGCGCTCGAGATGATCGATCAAGCTACGATCCGGGCGATCGAGAATTCAATCTTCGCCGGCGGGTTCCCGACTGACGTCGCCGCGTTGCTGATCATTGAGGTTGACGGGCTCAGCGCCGGACTTGAAGAAACGGCTGCGCGCGCGGTTGAGATCTGTCAGCGCAACAATGCTCGCGCGGTCCGCGTCGCGAAGGACGCCGCCGAGCGCGACCGATTGTGGGCGGCTCGCAAGCGCGCTTTCGGGGCAATGGGCAGGATCAAAACCGACTTGATGGTGCAAGACGCAGTTATCCCGCGCTCGCGTTTGCCGGAGGTGCTCGATGAAATCTACCGCATCGCCGAGCGCTACAGCCTGACGGTCGCGAATGTGTTTCATGCGGGCGACGGCAATCTTCATCCGAACATCAGCTTCGACGGACGCGATCCGGACCAGGTTCGGCGTGTGGAAGGCGCGTCAAAAGAGATCATGCAGTTATGTGTGGGCGTGGGCGGCTCGATCACAGGCGAGCACGGCGTCGGAATGGACAAGATCGAATCCATGAGGTTGATTTTTTCGGAGAGCGACATGCAGCGGATGCTCGCGGTGAAGGACGTGTTCAATCCACACGGGCTCTGCAATCCGGGCAAGGTAATCCCGACATTCAAGACTTGCCGTTACTGCGGATTCGGGATGGAAGACTTCAGGCACAGGTTGCTCACGCCTCACGGAATGAGCGCCGGTTGAGCATCTGCTGGTTTCGGATCATTGAGGCGGGTGATGGTGCTCGCGTACCCATTCACGAAAGGCACTTGCTACCTTTCGCTCTCCTTCCTTAAGTCCACGTGCTATGAACTCAGAAAGAACGTGGGCCGTGACAAACGGGAACGCGCGGCTGATGGGCGACTCCTCGTAGCGGTCACCGGCCAAAAGATGGATTCTCAGTTGGCGCCGAGCCAGCCGCCAAATCTCCGGCACACCGAGCGCAGCGTAGATTGCAAACCGATCCAGCGACGAACTCGTCCAATCGATTTCCACCACAAGGTCCGGCGGGGGATCGTGCGTCAAGTTTAGGTCCTCTTTGCCGATGACAAGCGCAGCGTTCTGGATGTAAAAGCAGTCGTCAGGTTCGGCGCCCGCGGCTCGAATCTCCTTTCTGAGAGTAGTCGAGCCAAGCGATTCGACGTCGATATCCAGTTCATCTCTCAGGGCGGTGACGAGAGTATGGATAACGCTCTTTGGTTTTTCATGCGTAGATGCTGGGGCCATGATTTCCATCCTCCCGTTGTCGTAGAAGATGCGGACTGCATAGCCTTCACCCAGATCAGCAAGCAGATTTTCGTACTCTTCCCAAGGCACGTCGTCGATGCGCAGCACTGCTCCGGCTGGCAGGTGCGCGATGGCTGCGAGGTAATCGGTAGTTGCGGCACTCATAGAGAAGGCTCCCTTCTCACTTTGCGATGCCGAAATGCTACCATAGCTTCGACTGCGCGAGGAATCGACTTTGCAATCTATCCGCGGCCATTGCGGGCGATCCGCGCTTTCGAGTAAGCTTCGGTTGCGCCAAATCTGTAAATCACTTCTGCGTGGCGCTCAACGCAATGGCTTCTCTAAGATTTGAAACGGGACCGCGGACCGGCGAAAAGGTACTGCTCGACAAGGACAAGTTCACCTTCGGCCGAGGCAAGTCGTGCGATTGTATCCTCGCTCATCCAACTGTTTCGCGCGAACACTTCTACCTCGAGCGCAACAACGGCAAGCTGTTTCTCGTGGACCAGGGCAGTGAGAACGGCACGCTCGCCAACGCCGAGCGGATATCGTGGATTGAGTTGGAGGATGGCGATTCAATCCAGGCGGGACCGTTTAAGCTGGTGGTTGAAATGGCCGAGGCGCGAACTGATACCGTGGAATTGCCGGACGAATTGCCGAATAGGGACGCACGGCCGAAAGAGAGCGCTACAACTGTCGAGCCATTATCTCGCGATGCTACCACCTCAAGACTATATGCTCCTCAGTACCTGCGGGGCATCGAGCACTTCAACGCGGGCCGCTACTTTGATGCCCACGAGGTATGGGAGGAAATCTGGCTTCACTCTTCGGGCGATACAAAAGTGTTCTATCAGATGCTGATTCAGGCAGCGGTCGGTTTGCATCATTACGAGCGAGGCAACGCGCGAGGCGCTCGCGGAATGCATAGCAACGTTGTTGAGAAGCTCAGCCGGCTGCCCTCGGTTTTCATGTCGCTCGATCTCGTTGAGTTTTCTCGCAGCTTCAACGCTTCGCTTGCCGACTTGATCGAGCGCGACAACGAAGCCGCTCCTTCACCCGATAACCCTCGGCCGCGGATTCGGCTTCTCTCGCTGGATAAGGCAGACTGGGGCCTCTGAATCTCGGATGACCGAAAGACGAACAGAGCTTGCCAGATCTATCGAGTCCATCGTTGGCGGCGATCACCTGACGGAAGACCCCGAGTTCCAAATTGACGGATTGAGCCCAAAGCTGATTGCTCGACCCGGGTCAGCGGAAGAAGTAGCCGCGTGTTTGAGGGTTTGCTCGGAGTCTGCCGCTGCGGTCGTGCCAGCCGGGCGGATGAGCTGGCTTCAGTGCGGCAATCCGCTCAAACGTGCGGACGTTTTGTTGAGCCTCGACCGGATGCGGCGGATCGTCCAGTACAGCCCGCCCGACCTTACAGCTACAGTTGAAGCGGGACTCACGCTCGGCGAGCTCAACGCCGTGTCGGTGCGAGAACGTCAATGGCTGCCACTTGACCCGCCCGGCTTCAGGTCGGCGTCGCTCGGAGCCATAGCGGCGTGCAATTCAAGCGGCGCGCTTAGAATAGGATTCGGCACACCGCGAGATTATGTGATTGGTCTGAGGCTCGCGCACGCCGATGGCGCCCAGAGCAAATCGGGCGGCCAGGTAGTCAAGAACGTGGCGGGTTACGATATGAACAAGCTTTACGTCGGCAGCTACGGGACGTTGGCGGTCATAACCGAGCTTACCTTCAAACTTCGCCCGCTGGCCGAGCGCAGTTCGACTATGATGATCACCTCGAAGAACCGCGGCCCGCTCTTTCAGCTTGCAACGAGGGTGTTAGCCTCAGAGCTTCAGCCGGCGTCTGTTGTTCTTACGAGGCGGCTCTCTGCAGCGCTCGCGTCCAGCCGGCCCGATGATGCGTTGTTGATTCGATTCATCGACAGCGAACCGGCGGTTCAGCATCAGGTTGATTGGGTAATGCGCTCGATTGACGACAGCTACCGGGGAACAGTGTTGAGCGCGGACGAAGCTGACTCAACATGGGCGGAGGTTGCTGACTTCGATCAACCGGCGATACGAGTGAAATTCAGCCTGCCGTTATCAGCGGTGGCCGCCGAGTTCGAAAAGGCTTTTGCGGCTCATCCAGAGTGCGTTGCTGCCGCTGACATTGGCGCTGGTATAGTTCGAATGGCGTTTGACGCAGACGAGCAATCAGTTGTCGATCAGATCAAACTTCTTCGCGCGAGCGCGGTGGCGGTCAACGGTACGCTGGTGATCGAGAGAGCGCCGGCAGAAGTAAGACGCGAAACAGATGCGTGGGGTGATGTCGGATCGACGGCCGGGCTTATGCGATTGATAAAAGCCAGGTTCGATCCACAGTCGTTGCTGAATCCGGGAAGGTTTGTCCTGGGGCTGTGATCTGAAGGGGGAAGCGGTCGGGAAGCATCGCGACAACGATCGAGGAAATGAAAACTCAGAAGTCACTTGCTTCGCTGCTCACGGCGAACACAGAAAGGCTGCTCACTTGTGTTCATTGTGGCCTGTGCCTGCCGGCGTGCCCGACGTACCGGCATCTCGGTGACGAGAATGATTCTCCGCGCGGGCGCATCTACCTTATGCGAGGAGTTGTCGAAGGCAAGATTGCTCTCGGAGACGCATTCATCTCGCACATCGATCTCTGCTTGGGGTGTCGAGGGTGCGAGTCGGTGTGCCCTTCAGGCGTGCCTTACGGTCATTTGCTCGAAGCGGCGCGAGCTGAAGTGGCAAAAGAAAAAGCGGCGCGCGGCTCCTGGTCTGAAGCTGTGCTGCGGTTCGTGCTCGGCAAGGTGTTCACCCGGCCGTGGCTGCTACGCTCCGCACTGGCCGTAGCTCGCGGGTTTCGGGATAGCGGACTCGCGCGAGCAGCATTCAAGGCGAATCTGCTTCGTGGAAGACTTCGCTTCGCCCTCGCGCTCTTGCTCGCGAGCCGATCGCCTGTGGGCAGGATCAATTCGCGGCGCAAGGCACGGACAGACGTGATTGCAAAGGGTGCGACGCGCGTGGCAGTGCTTCGCGGTTGCGTGATGGAGGGACTCTTTCGCGAGACCAATCGTGCGACCGAGCGCGTGCTGGTTCGCAACGACTGCCAACTGGTAAGCGCGGATGGACAGATGTGCTGCGGCGCGCTGCACGCTCACGCGGGACAGCTTGAAATGGCCAGGCAACTTGCAAGAAGAAACATCGAGGTTTTTCTTAAGAGCGGCGCCGATCGAATCATCGTAAACGCTGCGGGCTGCGGGGCCGCGATGAAGGAGTACGCCGGCTTGCTCGCTGATGATCCCCTGTTTGCGGACCGCGCCGTAGAGTTCAGCTCCAAGGTCAGAGACGTTTCCGAGTTTCTGATCGAGGCCGGCATTCGGCCACCGGACGGGCACATAGGCCGGCGAGTGGCGTATGATGCGCCGTGTCATTTGATACACGCACAGCGAATCGCTGAGGCGCCAATCGATTTGCTGCGTTCGATCCCGGGGATCACGCTTGTCCCACTGCGAGGCTTCGAAAGTTGTTGCGGAGGCGCCGGCATTTACAACCTTCAACATTCAGAACTGAGCGGGGATATTCTTAAGGACAAGATCGCGCGCATAAGTGAGAGTGGCGCCGACACGGTCGTCACCGGGAATCCCGGATGCATTATGCAAATCGGCGCTGGAGTTTTGTTGAGCGGGTTAAACGTAGATGTGGTACATCCGATTGAATTGCTTGACGCGGCTTACCAGGAATAACGCAAGGCTTGGGAGTTTGATCCGATGCGACGACGACTTGCAATTCGAATCTCTCTGCTGCTGTCGCTGCAGTTGACCCTTTGGCTGCCGTCCGGCGCCCAAGGCGCTCAATCGAACGGGTACGGTCCGGAGGTCAGGTCGTTTCTTGATTTGATGCGGCACGAAGAAGACGAGCTTGAGTTCCAGATCAAGAACAAAGAGATCTCGCGGCGGGAATACCTTCGATCAAAAACCAAAATCGCGATCCATCGACAGGCCGTGGTCGACCTGGTGAAGGAGACGGGCAATGACTACGTCCTTGAGCTTCACGTGGTTGCCGCTTCAGAGCTGGAACAGTTGATCGAAGATGGGACACGCGCGATAAAGGGCATCAAGCGAGGGGACAGCATCGCTAACAAGTGGCGCTATCTTGGAAGCATTCACAAAGGAGAGACGTTTTACGTTTTTGAGCGGCTGACAGTCAGGTGAGGAATGCCACGTCCGAGTGTGAGATTCCTTTTGTTTTGCTCTCTGGTGACGAAACGGAACTGTTGACTTTGGAGTAATCCTCGTTAGTATCGTCGTGGTGCGTGAGCCTTCGACGGAACTCTGCCCCTAGCTCGTTTGAGCTTCTCACATTCCGCCCTTCAAATTCCTAAATGCCCCTGAGCGATCCTGTGGATTGCGGGTTTTGAGACACTCCGAGGATTCCCGACGATGTCGACGATCAATTTTTCGCAAGTGGTGCAGGCCATGCTGGCGGTCTCTGACAAGATATCGGATTTGATTTTTTCACCCGGCCGTCCGCCTCAAGTCGAGCTCATCGGCAAGCTGACTCCGGTGAACCTGCCGGGGATGGAACTGCTGACTCCTGCGCATACCGCCGCAATCGCCAAGGCGTTGATAGGCGCCAACAAGTCTTCGGAAGAGTCGCTCGAGAAATACGGGTCCGCCGATCTGTCGTTCAGCCTGACCGGGCTGTCACGGTTTCGCGTCAACATCTTCAAGCAGCGCGGCACTCACGCCATCGTCATGCGCGTCGTACCCAACGAGATTCCGTCCTTCGAGCAGCTTGGCATCCCGGATGTCTTGAGAGAGGTCGCAGAGATAAAGAACGGTATCGTGCTGGTCACCGGACCTACCGGGTCGGGGAAATCCTCGACGCTGGCAGCAATAATCGACCTGATCAACGAGACCAAGTACTACCATATCGTGACCATCGAGGATCCGGTTGAGTTTATGCACCGGCATAAGAAATGTACGGTGCACCAGCGCGAATTGCATTCGGACACGTCGAGCTTCGCCTATGCGCTGAGGGCCGCTCTCCGCCAGGCGCCGAAGGTAATCCTGGTGGGCGAGATACGCGATCTTGAAACCTGCGAGGTTGCGTTGGAAGCGTCGGAGACCGGCCACCTGGTAATGTCGACCTTGCACACTACTGATGCCGTCAAGACAGTCGAGCGCCTCATCGGCATGTTCCCGAAGAGTCAAGAGCACATCATTCGAATGAGGCTCGCCGGAGCTTTCCGGTTTATTGTTTCTCAGCGGCTCATACCGCGAGCGGATGGCCGCGGCCGCGTCGCGGCTATTGAAATACTCAGGTCAACCTCACGAACACGCGACTACGTAGAAAAGGGAGAGCGCGAAGGCAAATCGCTCTACGATGCCATGAGGGATGGGAACCTCGAGGGCATGCAGGTGTTTGACGGGGAGCTGGAACGCTTGGTCCGAAATGGGACGATAACGCTGAGCGAGGGATTGGCCTACGCCACCAACCGCCAGAATCTGCTTCTTCAGCTCTCGGATCTAGGCGGGGGTTCGGTAGACGCGATGCTGAACGCGGAGTCACAGACTAGCGATCTAGTGGCTTAGCGCAAGGGGATTGTCAGGAAAAACCTTGCTCGGCTCTCCCTCGCGAGTTGATGCTCGCTCAACTGAGACGATCCGCTCATCCGCAATGAATGAAATCAGGTTTGGCGCTATTTCCGAATCGCAATACCTTTGTTCGATGTAGAAGCGCCGTCCACGGGCTGCGGAGGATATCGAAGCAGCCGTATTATTCAAGCATCAAGGAACACGCTTGTGATTCGCAATTTCAGTTTCGCGTATCAGTGAGAGATGGGCAGTTATGGTAAAGGGCAATCGCGACGAAGAGCGCAGGAAAGCGCGAAGGTTTCAGCTCGGTTGGGACGCGGCCGTTAAAGGCATCGACCTGGCTGGCGGGGGCTTCGAAGAAACCGCGAATCTTAAAAATCTAAGCTCGCTCGGCGCGTTCTTGTATTTACCCAGGCGCGTGAAGGTCGGCGCAAGGCTCGAACTAAGAATAAAGGTACCTTTCAAGAAGAAAAGTTGGATGAGGTACTCGGCGGAGGTAGTCCGCATTAAAAAGGTAAGCGGCAACATCGGCATCGCGCTGAGGTTCGACACGGCCCGACCGATGTTCGCCGAGCAGTGAGCAACGGGCGAACTGGAGGTCTGGCCTTTATGCGCAGTTTGCGTTTCGCGCTTGCAGCTTGAGTATCCTCTCCTTCAAACGCTTCAGCACGTCTTCCCGCTCGGTCTTGGTTGTGCAATGGCGCAGCGTTTCTACGAGGCCGTCGATTTCTCCAGCGAGTGCGCGCCCCGAGTCCTCACGCCAGTCCGTTGGCTTGGGCGGCTCCATTTCCGGACCGGCGCCAACCACCTGATCGATTGCAGCCCAGAACCGGTCAATGCTTATCGGCTTTTCCAGACAGCAGTTCGCTCCGGCTGCTTCTGCTTCAACCATGATCATCGGTCCGCAACCGCTTATGACTATTATGGGCGTTGATTTGAGTTGCTCGTCGCTGCGCACCGCGCTGATAAAATGAAGACCGCTTTTGCCGGGCAATGCGATATCGGTGATTATCAGGTCTGGCCGCTGCCGGCGAGCGACACTCAAGCCTTGCTCCGCCTCGGTTGCGGTGCTGACGTCGTAGCTTTTCAGCCGAAGCAACTCGGCAAGCGGATGAAGCGTGTCAAAATCATCTTCTACAACCAGGACCGTCCTCATAATGCATGTCCTCTTTGTTTAAAGCTTCTCGCGCGAGAAATGGGTGAGGTCAGTCGTTTGTATCGGACCGGGGCCGGTCAAATCCTACGGCGACATCATACCTTCGCCGAGGCTTTTCTGCAACGACTCGTTTCGCTTTTTCCGGTACAATTCAGGGACACTCATGTCTCAAGATCTTAAGAAAAGATACCCTTGAGCGCGCCCCTGACACATGGTATAGTCCGTCACGCCTCCTGAGTGCCTCTAACCGACTTAACGCAATCGAATATTTGAATCTTCTCAATGCGCGTGCCCCGGAACGCAGAAACCTCCGGGGTAATCGCCCGATTCAGGACCGGATACAAGCGAACAGACCCGATTGACAAGCGAATCAGAATGGGAAGTTCATCAGGCACATTTGGCTCGGCGCTCGACGATCACTACAGGCGCAGAAAGCTCTATTGGCTTTTGCTTTCGCGGATTGCGATGGCCGCGGCGCTGCTGGCAATCGTTGGGCTGACTGAGAAAGATAGCACGCAGCGCTCGTTCATTCCGGTGCTTGCCGCGGTGGCGGGCGCCATTGTCTTACTGTCGGCGTTCTACCTGGCGGTGCTGCGCACCCGGTTAGCGCACAGGACGCAGGCTTACATTCAGTTTTCGGTGGACATCTGCATCGTGACCTGGCTTGTGTATCGCACGGGCGACGTTGAATCTCCATTCCTGGCGCTCTACCTTGTGATCATTTTCGCGGCGTGCGCGTTGCTGGGCAGGACCGGCGTCTCGCTGGTGGGCGCTCTGGCCGGCGCGCTGTACGTGAGCATAGGCGTGCTCGCGATGAGCAGAGTCCTTCCGCGCGCGATCGGCTGGGCTCCTTACGAAGGCAACGAACTGTCGTGGACGCAGTTCATGTTTTCGCTCAACCTGGTTGCGATCTTTGCGGTGGCGATCTTATCGAGCCAGCTTGCCGAGCGCATCCGGCGCAGCGAAATCCAGCTTGCCAGCGCAACAAGGGACCTCGCGGACTACCGGCTATTCAACGATCGGATCATCGAGAGCATGCGAAGCGGCCTGGTCACGACGGATTTGCTGGGACACATCATCACCTTCAACCGCGCCGCCGAAGAGATCACCGGGCACCGGGCAAGCGAGGTTCGCGGGAAGGCGATCCTCACCATATTCGGAGACATTGAACGGCAGATCGAAGCGGGATTGGAATCGATTCGAACGCGCACACGGCTCCCGCGGTTCGATATCGGTTGCAAGACCGCCGACGGACGGGAAATTCATCTCGGATTCTCTGTTGCGCCACTGGTCGATGAGGCCGAGAACTCGCGCGGGTATGTTCTAACGTTCCAGGATCTGACTGAAGTGATGGATCTAGAGCGCGAGGTGCGTCGCCAGGAGCGGCTCGCAGCATTGGGAAAGATGGCCGCGGGACTCGCGCACGAGATACGAAACCCGCTCGCTTCTATGCGCGGCTCGGTGCAGGTGCTGGCAAGCGAGCTTAGCTTCTCGCAGGACCAGTCTCAGTTGATGCAGATAGTTCTGCGCGAATCAGACCGGCTGAATCGAATTGTGTCGGACTTTCTGACCTATGCGCGGCCACCCAAAATCGAGCGCGCGGTGATTGAGCTTGCGAGCCTGTTGTCGGAGACAATTGCGCTTCTGCGAAACAGCCCCGAGCTGCGGCCGGACCATTTGATACTCGAAAAATATCCCGACGTGTCGGTCCTTTACCAGGGGGACGCAAATCAAATGCGCCAGATATTCTGGAACCTGGCGCGCAACGCAATCCAGGCTATGCCGCAGGGAGGGGAGCTGAGCGTTATGCTCGAGGCCGGCCCCAGCCGGGACGTAACCATCGCCTTCATCGATACCGGGCAGGGCATGAGCCGCGAACAGAGGGAAAGATTGTTCGAGCCGTTCAACTCCTCGAGCGGCGGCACGGGGCTCGGCATGGCGATAGTGTATCAGTTGGTGCGGGACCACAACGGCAACATAGTAGTAGAGAGCGAGTCCGGTAAGGGCACGCAAATCGCGATCAGGCTTCCGGCTGGCAGCCGCGTCGCGCCGGCTCCCGTAGGTTCTAGTGATGATTCCCGCGTGGATTCGACGCCGCCCGCCGTGGCGGCGAATGTCTGAGTGAATTTAACTGGGAGAGCGAGTAATGGAAAAGCTGTTAGTTGTTGACGACGAGCGAAGCATGCGCGAGTTGCTCGAGCTTGTCTTGAAGCGTGAAGGCTATGCCGTTCATACCGCCGAGAACGGAACGCGCGCGCTCGAGCTTGTTCGCCAGAACGTGTACGACCTGATCATCTCAGATGTGAAAATGCCCGACATAAACGGCATCGACCTGCTTGCCCGAGTGCGCGAGATTTCGCCCGAGACGATGGTCATAATGATCACTGCGTTTGCGACGGTTGACACGGCTCGGCGGGCTTTCAAGCTCGGGGCCGAGGACCTGGTCATCAAAGACGCAGGCTTCGACGTCGAAGAGCTGACGGTTTCAGTTGGAAAGGTGCTCGAAAAGAAACACCTGCGCCAGGAGAACGTTCTGCTCAAGCGCGAGCTGCGCCAGCGCAACTCGCTCGACAACATCATCGGCCGCTCACCCCAGATGCAGGCGATCTACCAGATGATAGAGACGGTGGCGGTGACTACATCGACAGTGCTGATAACCGGGGAGTCGGGAACCGGCAAAGAGCTGGTCGCCCGGGCGATACACAGCACGTCCGACCGTGCTGCCGCTGCGTTCGTTTCCATCAATTGCGGAGCTTTCACCGAGACGCTGCTCGAGTCTGAGCTCTTCGGGTATATGAAGGGGTCATTCACCGGCGCGAACTCGAACCGCAAGGGGCTGTTTGAAGCTGCCGAAGGGGGCACAATCTTTCTTGATGAGATCGGTGAAACGACGCCCGCGATGCAAGTGAAGCTTCTGCGCGTTCTGCAGGAGCGAAACATTCGGCGTGTCGGCGGTCTGGAAGAGATACCAGTTGACGTCCGCGTTGTCGCCGCAACCAACCGCGACCTCGCGCAGATGGTCGAGGACGGTACGTTTCGAAATGATCTTTACTACCGTATCAGCGTGATCCCAATCGAAATGCCGCCTCTCAGAGCACGCACGACCGACATCCCGGACCTCGTGCGTCACTTCCTGGAGAAGTACAGCGCGGCTGCGAATCGTCCCATGCTGGAGGTTTCAGAAGAGGCGATGCGCTATTTGGATTCTTACGATTGGCCCGGTAACGTACGCGAGCTCGAGAACACAATCGAGCGAGCGGTTGCGCTCGAGCACGGCAGAGTGGCCGGGCTCGACCGGAGACGGGAAGACAGCGGACCGCCGGTGGGGGTGCCGGATCGTCGAATCAAACCCGAATGGCTTCCCGAACGAATATTGAAATACAAACCGAGAGCGGTGGCCGAGCTTGATTTGCCTGAGGATGGGATCGATCTTGAAGGTTATCTGGCGCAGCTTGAAAAGGACTACATAATTCGCGCGCTTCAGCGAACGAATGGCAATCAGACTCGGGCCGCCGAGATACTTAAGATGTCGGTCAGGAGCCTTCGTCACTTGCTGGACAAACACAGGATTCGACAAACCGCGAGTCTGATTCGCGAGTCCGGCCCATTGAGCGACAGCGCAGCACACAAGTAAGCCCGAGCTTGTGGGCTTCCCCTCGCCCACCAGCGACGCCGTTTACAGATCCACGGCTGTCCGACCCGCCCGCTCGATCGCAGTCGCGTCAAACTCCAACCGAATACCACGAATTGACGGAGCTCACCGAGCATCGGCAGAGCCTCGCAGAAGCTTTATGTTCCTCACCCAGGTTTCTGTTCCGTTTGCAAAACAGGAGACCTTTCGATTTGAGAGGGCGAGCGGCAGAAGATCGGTAGAAGGTGGTTAAGCCGAATGATCGAGTCACGTAAATCGGGAACGGCTACGGATGGTGAGCCCCGGAACTCAAGAAATACTGGCGACATACTCCCCGATCACCCAAGTGGACTGGGGCAGGAACGGCTCGAGTTTAGGCTTATCGCGAAGTCGTTCTGGTTCGACCTTCAACGGCACAACCGTTGCTCTGAATTCGGCGGCATCGAGCAGTCTATAGTCGCAAGGGTGTATGGGAACTTCGAGGAAACCGTGATGAGAAGAGAGCAGGGTTTTTCACTAATTGAGTTGTTAATCGTAGTGGTCATCATAGGCGTGATCGCCGCGATTGCTATACCCGGACTTCAACGCGCGCGTAGGTACGCTCAGTCCGGTTCCGCGATTCAGTCGCTCAGAACCATCACCACCGCCGAGAATCTATACGAGAGAAGGTTCAAGGTCTATGCGACACTGACTGATCTTGCGCCCGAGGGCACGGTCGACACAAACCTGGCCAGTGGCTCCAAGAGCGGATACAGTTTTAGTATCACACTCGTTCTTGATTCAAATGGCAAGGCGACGAATTTCAACAGCAACGCCGACCCTCAGTTTGACCTAACTACCGCCGAGTATTTCTTCGTCGACACAACGGCAGTGATCCGGCACAACGCCGGTGCAGCGGCTGACGCGAGCAGCGACCCCATACCAAAATAAGGCCCATCTCTGACAAAAAGTGGCAAAGAAACCTCTCGCTTTTTGTTAAGAACTCCAGTTGGAATTGCTGTGCCTTGCCGAATGCCGATCAGCATATCCTTGGTTGACAGTGACTTCGCTTGCCGCAAGAACAATTACTCTGATTGGCACGGGCTTTGTAGTAGATAACGCTGCAATCTGTCGTAGATTGGCCGCTAGGAAAACTGACCTACGGCAAAAACTGAAAAGGAGCACAGAGCTTATGAAGAATGAGAAAGGATTTTCGCTGATCGAGTTGCTGATAGTGGTGGCGATCATCGGTATCATCGCGGCTATCGCAATACCCAACCTGCTGAAGTCCCGTCAGGCGGCCAACGAGGCGTCAGCCATTGGATCCGTTCGCACGTTAGGGACGGCGCAGGCTACTTATCAATCCACGCGCGGCAGGGGCAGGGACTTTGCCGCCAGTATGGCAGCGCTTTTGGCCGACCAAGCTATTGACACCGCGCTCGGTAGTGGTAACAAGAGCGGGTTCGGCTTTACATGCGTGGGCACACCAGCTGTGTTGGTCGCACCGTTCACACCGTCGTTCTTCGACACCAACGCAGCTCCGCAGTCCACGGGGAACTTCGGAACGGGCAACAGCTGGTTCTACTCGAACGAGACCTACGTGCTCTACCGGGATACTGCCGCAATTGCAGTACCAGTTTCTCCGATACGTGTACCTGCTGCTTCCGCCACGCCAATCGAATGATATAGCATGGCTACATCACTTGATGACTTCAATAAAGGGTGAGCCCTTCCAAGGGCTCACCCTTTTATGTTATGGTTTCTCCTCAAAACCAAAATAACTGAACCTCGCGGCATAGGCCGCGTTCGATTTCGCAAGAACACAAAGCCATTCCTTCCGGGATGGCAATACTTAGAGGTGGGGGAAAGCCATGAATAGAAACAAGCAGAGCGGTTTCTCGCTGATCGAGTTGCTGATCGTTGTGGCAATCATCGGCATAATCGCAGCAATAGCCATCCCGAACCTGCTGAAATCTCAGCAGGCAGCGCATGAGACCGCCGCGAAAACTGAAGTGCAAACACTCGGCAAATCACAAATCCTGTACTCAATCAGCAAAGGCCGCGGCAAGTTCGCGGACCTGGCTACGCTTGGTTCGATGTCTTACGTTGACTCGAACATGGCCGCCGGCACCAAGGGAGGCTATGTGTTTGCCACGACTCCGATAAACGCGGATGGGATGCCGCCGATGTTCGACACTACCGCGCATCCGAGCGCTATCGGGACTTTCGGCACCGGAAATCTCTCGTACTATTCGAATGAGACGATGGTCTTATTCGAGACCGAGGGCATCGCACCACCGACGGCTACGCCGCAGGATCGCGTGCCTAAGGACGGCACTCCGATTCAGTAGTAGAGTTTGATTGGGCCGGGCCGGTTGGGATGTTTCAGCGTCTCACTCGGCCCATCTTTCCCCTTTCCAGTTCCGCCCCCAGTTTATCGCGCACGCCTCCAATGATTGGGAGAGTGCTGCGGTATTTCATCGGTAGTAGCTTCATCTCGCCCCTAATAACCCAGGTTTCGATCTAAGACGCTGAGCAGAGTCATACCGCCAGACAGTGAAACAAGAGCTGACCGGTGTCGAAATGAAGTCTGACAACAAACACAAGCGAAGCGGCACGAAGGAGTCGGTCAAGGCGGACTCTCTGCTTGCGGCAGACAGCAAGTTGAGTGTGACTCGAGTGCTGCTTTTGACCTGCTTGCTTTCGTTTTTAGCCTACGCCAACTCGCTGGGCGGCGAGTTCGTATTCGACGATACCGAGCAGATTGTCGAGAACCAGAATATCCGCTCGTGGGAGAACCTCGGTAAGGCTTTTACGACACACGTATGGGCATTCCGTGAGCGGCCCGGAACGCTTAATCTCGCGCCTCCCCTTCCTTACTATCGCCCACTGTTCACTGCGATGCTTACCCTTGAGTACCACATGTTCGGACTCTGGCCGCAGGGTTGGCATCTTGTAAGTGTGCTGCTGCACGCTTTGTGCGCGGTCGGCGTCTTTTACGTGATCCTGTTGATGTCGGGCGGAAGACTTGTCGCATTCATTGCTTCGCTGATCTTTGTAGTGCATCCGGTTCACGCCGAGTCGGTTAGCTGGATAAGCGGGATGACCGACCCGCTGTTTGGAGTGTTCTTCCTGGCGTCGTTCTATTTTTATTTGCAGACACGCCAGTCGAGCGAGGGCGCCAGCCGCAGGGCGCTTGTGTTGTCGCTTATGATGTTTGTGCTGGCGACCTTTGCGAAGGAGACTGCGTTGAGCCTGGTGCTGGTGGTCTTTGGATACGAGTTGATCGCATCGGCAGGCCCTGGGATGAGGAGCGTCCTCGATGCAGCGAAGCGGGCAGCGCCCTATGCCGCAGTTGCCCTGATCTATCTTGTGCCGCGATACCTTGTGCTCGGGGAGCTGATGTGGAAGAACCCGCAAGCACCCGACCGGCCGCTCGCGTACACCCTGCTGACTTTGCCGTTCGTAGTTTGCAGTTATCTTGCGCACCTACTATGGCCGGTGGGACTGAGCGTCAACTACAACACTCACTTCGTAACAACCGCGACGTCGCCGAGTTTCTTTTTGCCGGCGGCCGCGCTAGGCTTGAGCGCCGCGACGCTCTTCTACTATCGGAAGAGTGTCGGCCGCGGGGTTTGGCATGCGCTACTGCTGCTCTTCGTTCCGCTGCTGCCTGTACTCAATCTCGGGAAGGTCTCGCGGGAAGAGTATCTGATTTTTGATCACTACCTTTATCTTTCGGTTGCGGGCGCCGGCTATCTTGTTGCAATCGGCATCCGCAGGCTTGGCGCCTTCGAACCGAGCGTGAAGCAGACATCCGTAGCTGGGTCTCGTCGGCCCGCATTTGCGATTGCCGTGTTTGCGATGATTGTCCTCGGACTGACCGTTGCGACTGCGCGGGAGAACAAGCCATGGGCGGATTCGTATTCGCTCTGGTCCAACGTCGCTCGAGTGAGACCGGCCTACTGGGCGGCTTACTACAACGTGGGGCTCGCGCTGCTGGATGCGAAACGCTTCGATGAAGCTCGCGCGGCGCTCGAACGCGCAACCGCGCTCAAGCCCGATGAACCGAACGTTCTTGATGCTCTGGGCCGGGCCTACGATGGGATGGGTGACTCATCAAACGCGGTGACAAGCTTCAAGCGGGCGATTCAAATCGATGATGGGATGTTCGAGTCGTTCAACAACCTCGGTACGGTCTACCTGAACTCCGGTGATAACGCCAGAGCAGAGGAGCAATTCTCGGCGGCTCTCCGACTGATGCCCGGGGCAATCGCACCACGCTTCAATCTCGGGATCTGTTACAAGCGTCAAGGACGGTATCTTGACGCCGCCCGAGAGTTCGAACGGATCGTCGAATCGTCCGAGGCCGATGCGGGGGTTTATTACGAACTCGGTTCTGCCTACGAACACATTGGACGACGAACCGAGGCGGCGGAAAAATACCGGCGAGGCCTGGCGATGGCGGAGCCAAAGTCATTGCAGGCTGAGCTAAACGAGGGACTCGCGAGACTACAGCGTGAAAGTAGCGGAGCGCAGCCCTGAACGCGTCCCAAAAGTCGCGGCGATGGCAACTAACGTGAAAAAGCTGCTGGCAAGCTGGAGGCCCGAGTCCGAGACCTCGAATCCCCTGGCTCCGCGCGTGAGCTTCAAATCGAGCGCGGTGCGCAGGGTTCGCTCGATCGCGCTAAACACATTTCGCGAGTCTGTCCGCGATCGCGTGCTCTACAACCTGATCCTGTTTGTGCTGATCCTCGTCGCCGCCGCGGTGTTCGTGAGCGATCTGTCGCTCGACATGGAAAGCCAGTTCACCGCCGCTCTAGGCTTAAGCGCGATGTTGGTGTTCGGTGCGTTGATTGCCATCTTCATCGGCGTGGGTCTCGTCTATAAAGAAATCGATAAGCGCACTATCTACAGCCTGCTCTCGAAGCCGGTGCATCGCCACGAGTTCATCATCGGTAAGTACTTAGGGTTGTGTCTCACTTTGCTGGTCAATACGACGGTGATGGTGCTCGGCACGGAACTCGCGCTCCTGGGCGTAAACGGAAAGTTCGTTCCGCTCCAAACGGCGGTGCTGGCCGCGTCCTATCTGGTGTATCTGGAGCTCGCGCTTCTAGTAGCAGTTGCTCTCATGTTTTCATCCTTCACCACGCCGATGCTCGCCGCGCTGTTTTCATTCGCGGTTTACGTGATTGGGCACTTCAGCAGAGATTTGTTACAGGCCGCCGCTTTGTCGAATTCAGCCGTGACCAGAGCGGCGCTGACTATTGCTTATTACCTGCTCCCGAATCTGTCGAACTTTGGCTTCATTGCCGAGACCTCACACGGGCGAATGGTCCCGCTGGGAATGGCGCTGTCGGCGACGGCGTACGCGCTAGTCTACATAAGCATACTTCTATCGGCGTCGATCCTGATATTTCAGAGGAGAAATTTCAAATGACGGATGAATCGCGAGCCGGTTCTTCCTTGCTGCCTCGCTTGTGGCTTCCGCTGGAACTGGCTCTTACGTTCGTGGCCTACAGCGGCACGCTGGGTTAACTGATGCCGGAGCGGGCTGAGCGCTCCGTTTGAGTCGAGATGAGAGACATTACGTTTGTCGCGATCATCCTAGTCGGTTTGAGCGTGCTGTATCCATTGCAGCGGAGAATCGATGCGTCGATGCCGGGCGAAGAGACCGGCGAGATGCTTTTCCTGTCGTCCGGCGAAACGATCAAGCGAATGAGTTTTGGTCTTGAAGCGCTGGCGGCGGACATCTATTGGATCCGCACGGTGCAGTACTTCGGACGCAAGGTGATCGACAGTGGCAAGCCGCTTTCCGCGGGTGATACAAAAGACATTCGCATGGACTTGCTTGCGCCGCTTCTGAACATAGTCGTCACGCTCGATCCACAGCACATTCCGGCTTACCGTTTCGGGGCGATCTTTCTGCCCGAACGCGATTTGCCGGCGGCGGTAGCGCTGGTCGAGAAAGGGATTCGCGAAAATCCGAACCAATGGCGGCTTTACCAGGACCTCGGGTACATCTACTGGCAAGCGGGCAACACTTCTCCCGCGGATGAGCGGGCGGACTACTACGAAAAGGCGGCTGATTGGTTTGAGAAGGGGAGCGAGGTGCCGGGCGCGCCCTGGTGGATGCACGACATTTCCGGCTTGATGAAGATCAAAGGTGGAAGCCGCGAAGCCGCGCGCGCAGTGTACTCGGCCTATCTGGCGAGCGACGATCAAAATGTACGCGCGAAGGCGATCGAACGATTGAAGCAAGTACGCGCGCTTGATGAGTTGGACGCGATCAACGCGGTGCTCGCGCGCTACAAGGAACAGACTGGAACGTGCCCGTCTGATTTACGACCGCTTGCCGGGCGGCTTCGCTCGATGAACCTGACGATCAATGAAGACCAAGTGCCGGTTGACCCCGAGGGCTTTGCTTACGGCTACGATTCCGCGAAATGCAAAGCAGACCTTGCGATTGAATCGACCGTCTCGAGGTAAACATTGGCGCTTAGCAGTTCCGGAACTACGGAGTGGAATGTTTGTACTAGGGCGATACCCCCAGAAGCCTTGATTTTACAAATGCTCGTAGCCTACGATGAGACTATGAACCCGGATCGTTTACATTGCTCAAATTGCGGCACTGTTTATCAAAAGCCTCCAGGTCCCTTAGAGCAATACCGGTGTGTCAAATGCGGTTACCATCCCCTTGTACCGCTAGAGCAGGATTCTGCGAACAAACAAGCAGCGCTCGCTGTGGTTGGAGCTTTAGCTGGTTTGGGTCTTGCAGGAGGTCCCGGTGCGATAGTTGGAGGAATTATCGGATACTTGGCGGCAAGCGGTAACAGATAATGGAAACCATTAAGCCGCTTGGTTCTGGCTTGCTTCTTGGGGATTAGTGGGGCTTTGTATTCTGGCAGTAGTTGGCCTTTGTTGGAAATGTGGGTTTCCGATAAAACATCGCACTCCTCCTTCAGTAGATTGTTATTGCGGTTCTTGGAACCGCCGGTGTTTACTCAGGTATTAATCTTCTGAACAGCGCACGCAGTATGAGTTCTTCAGATAGTAATCGTGTTCCAATTATCGTAGCCGCATTCGTGTTGATTTTTGTTGGTATAAGTGGTCTAGTACGCGGCTTTAATAAAGCTATTTCTGAATCGCCACTACCCGCGAAGAAAGAGGAAGAGCCCCCAGAAGACAGTAAGTAAACTTTCTCCCTCAAACAAAGATACTGAATGAACTAAGATGTCCTACCGGATTGGCATTCGCTTCAAATCCACCGTGATCGTTGTGCCCGAAGTCTTGATTCGGGCGCGCACCGGGATTCGCCTTGCGTCGTCCGTCAACCAGACCAGCATCTCACCGCTGCGTCTTATGTAGCGGCCGTCAAACACCTTGGCGTTTAACCGAATCGCTTTTAACCTTCCGGCAGCAGTCTTGACCTCTTCGCGTTTGTCCGCGACGACTTCGATGTTGTAAACCTCGCCAGCATCAGTGACAGGCATAGCGACTACGTCACCGTCCTTGAGCGGCTGGGTTCGCACGAAGTAGATGGTCGACAGCAGGTCTTGAAGCCACGATGGCGTAGCCCTTTCTTTGACCTTCGGCTCGCTCTTGAGGTTCGTCAAATCTCGGTCAGTGTAGGTGATTCGGCCGCCCTCGCGATCGACGACGGATTTTTGCTCGCGACGAACCTTGCCTTCTTCAATAAGCTTGGTGGAAACGTGAAGCCCGAAGTCGATCTGGTTGACCAGAGATACGTACCGGTCGCGAACCTTCAGTCCGAACAGCGCGGGGAAGAACCCCTTGGAGATGGCTTCAGCTTTGAGCTCTATCATCTCCGGCTTGGTGAAATCGGAGGGCTGTGAAACAGACAGCTTTAGCTCGCCTATGACGCCCGAGAAGATGAGTCTCGAAAAGCTCACTTCATAAGTCAGCGTTTCGCCGATGTTGAACGGAAGTGGCTGAGCTATTTTCGCCGGACTAATTGCGACCTTTTCAGGCGCGCCCTGTGCTGCCGCAAAGCTCAGCCCCAGCAACAACGAGATCGCGATAGTTGAAACCGGCTTTAACATCTATCTTAGAGAAACATCTTCGTTGCGAGTAGCACATAGACGATTATGAAACCCAGCGCCGCGCGGTACTCCCGATGCCGCAAGTACAGCGATGAATCAAACTGCCTGCCGCCCCGCCACGATGATCGGTTGAGTTGCGCGGCATATGATGAAGAGCCACGAGCGCCGTACGGTGTAAAACGCGGGACAAACAGCGGCACTTGTTTGCTGTACTTCTCGTAGTCTTCAGAGAATAACTCGCGCATTGTATCCGCTTCGGCAAACATCACTGGCACGTAGATCAACAGGTAAAGCACGGCGAACAATCCTATGAACCACAGGGTCCCGCCGCCGGCTGCCACTCCCGCTCCCAGCAAGAAGGTGCCCAGGTAAAGGGGATTGCGCGTGTGCGCATACGGTCCCGAGGTTGTCAGCTCCTGATTCTTCTTCAAGTGGCCGGACGCCCACCCGCGAATTGCAAGTCCGATGATCGCAACAAACGCCCCAGACACGAGGGACGCGCGACTGGGTCGCGCCGAAATGAACAACAAGGGAGCAAGCACGAAGCCCGCAGGCACTCTGATACGTTGGGCCAGTTGTTTGAGAGTCACTCCACCCTCTTTACTTCGGCGCTTGCCAGACGATTCAACACCGCGCGCTTCACATCGTTCACTGGAATCTCCATACACTCCCAGTGCCAGCAGCTTCGGCGATGGCAGGCATCCCGGCACCAAAGTTCTCGGCCTAACGTGATGTCTTGCGGATCGAACGGACCATTGCGCTCGGGAGAAGTCGGCCCGTAGAGCCCAACGATCGGCGTGCTACTCGCCGCAGCCAGATGAAGCGGACCCGTGTCGCCTCCAACAAACAACGCGGCGCGCCGCGCGAGCGCGACGAATTGTTTGAGCGTGGACGCAACTGCGCGGGCGGCGCCTGATCGCGCATTCGCGGCCACGCTCTGCGCGAGAGCTTCCTCGCCGGGCCCGTAGGTTACCAACGACCCAAACCCGCAGTCCCCCCATAACCAATCGGCCAGCTCGGCGTAATGCTCCGGCGGCCAAAGCTTCGTCGGCCACCCGCCGCCGGGGTTGATTATGGCGAACGGGCCGGCTTGATTGTCGATCACCCCTTCGACGTAGCGTTCATCGCCGGGCGAGACGCCGATAGGAAACTCATAGCCGCCGTTCGAAACTCTGGCCTCGCCCGTTGATGTAGTGCCTGGGCTGGCAATAGCGGCTCGAGCGAGCGCCAGATTCTTGTCGATGACATGCTTGAAACCTGACGTTTCGGCTTGCTCGGTCAAAAACAGCTTACAAGGCGTCTCCCGCAGGTCGCTCGTCTCGAATCCCAGCCGCCGCTTCGCTCGCGAGGCGAACGCGACGACCCCGGACTTGATCAGCCCCTGAAAGTCTATCGCTATGTCAGCGTGCTCAGCGCCGTTTAACTCCGGCGCTGCGCGCAAGCGGCTCAGTGCGCCTCGGGCATCCCGGACAGCGGAGATGCTCGGAAAGTCGTTGCGCCAGGCTCGTGTGTCAAGCTTGATCAGCTCGTCTATTACTGGCGAGTCCTCGACAATAGCGCTGGCGCGACGCTCGACCACCCACGCAATGTTCGCATCCGGCAACGCTCGCCTGAGCAGCGCCGCCGCGGGCAGGGTATGCACCACGTCGCCGATTGAACTGAGTTTCACAATGAGGATTCGCATCAAGTCCGGTGATTCGTAAGAGCAAATTATAGCATCCGACCGCTCAATGCCGCGGGCTCGGAAGGGCGCGCGTCAGACTTTCGCGAAAACCTGATGACACCCGACCTCGAAATGCCGGTTCTTTGATCTGGCATGCGAGCGCGTGCTAGAATTCGGCTCGACGTAGCATGGACTTCAGTCTGTGCGAATTGGCTGTCTCTGCTGCGAAACCAAACACAGACTAAAGTCTGTGCTACTTCCCGGACCCTATGAAAAGCGTCGCCATACTTGGATCCACTGGCTCGATCGGGCTGAGCACAGTCTCTGTCATAGATTCGCTGCCAGACATGTTCGTAGTAGCCGGGCTCGCCGCGGGCCGCGATCTGGAAGGACTGGCAAAACAAGTTGCTCGCTACCGCCCGCGCCTGGTGTCTGTCGCCGATGAAGGCGACGTTCCAGCCCTGAGGGAGAAACTCCGCGCTGCGGGCCTCGAGAGGGTTCCCGAGATAGTGTTCGGCGAGGACGGCCTGGTGGCCGTCGCTTGTCTCGAGGGCGTGGATACTGTCGTATCGGCGACGGTCGGCGCGGTGGGGTTCTTGCCCACCTACAAAGCGCTCACCCTGGGACGGCGCGTTTGTCTTGCTAACAAAGAGACGTTGGTGATGGCGGGCGAGCTGATGACCCGCGCCGCTGCTGAGTCGGGTGCTGAGCTGCTGCCGGTCGACAGCGAGCACAACGCGCTGCATCAATGTATGCGAGGCGAGCAGGTTCGCGAGGTTAAACGCCTGATACTGACCGCTTCGGGCGGACCGTTTCGCCAAACCCCGGTCGAACGAATGCGCGAAGCGACGGTCGAAGAAGCGCTCGCGCATCCAACCTGGCAAATGGGCTCGAAGATCACCATTGATTCCGCGACCCTTATGAATAAGGGGCTCGAGGTGATCGAAGCGGGCTGGCTGTTCGGCTTCACCGCGGATCGAATCTCGGTGGCCGTGCATCCGCAGTCGATCGTTCACTCGATGATCGAGATGATCGACGGCTCGATCATCGCACAGCTCGGCGTGACCGATATGCGGCTGATGATCCAGTATGCGCTGACTTATCCGGACAGGCTCCCGACTGAGCTTCCGTCTCTCGGCTTTGACAAGCTTGCGCGGCTCGAGTTTTTTGAGCCCGACCTCGAGCGATTCCCCTGCTTGAGGCTTGCATACGAAGCAATGCGTGAAGGCGGAACGATGCCGGCGGCGTTGAGTGCTGCTAACGAGATTGCCGTCGCGTCGTTCCTGAATCGGCGAATAAAGTTCATGGACATTTCTCGCGTGATTGAAGGAACGATGGCAGCGCACAAGACCCAGCCTTGCTCGAGTATCGAAGCGGTCCTGGAAGCCGACCGATGGGCGCGCGCGCATGCTGAGCAGTTGACGGAAGGCAGTGGTAAATTGGCAGTTAGCTAAGACGGGAACAAAGGGTTGAAGCCTTACCATCCAGAGTTACGGCCGTTGCTCAAGCGCAACACTTGAGTGCGCCGCACAAAACAGGTTCAAAAAAAGTTTTTCACAAAAAACTTACGAGTTGATACGAGTTGTGATTGCTTTTTTCATGGAGACATATTAAGATGCGCCCCGGTTCAATCGGAGATCCCCCCGGAAGCTTAGCCGCGAGCAACAGCAGGAAAATTGTCAATGAGTTCTGAATCGGCAGATATCAAGCTTGCCCCGTGTCCGGATTGCGGAGGCACTGGATGGGAGCTTGTTGAGGGAAAGGGCGTAAAGCTGTGCCGTTGTAAGACCGATTCTCGCTCCGATGTCCTGCTCGGCGGCGCCCGCATACCAAAACGCTTCGAACACTGCGCTTTCGAGAATTTCGAGCCCGCGTGCATTTCGGTTGGCCGCGCGCTGATGAACACCAAGCGGTTCGTGGAAGAATATCCGCTGGTCGACGTCGGGCTCTTGTATCTGGGCCGATGCGGCGTAGGGAAGACTCACCTTGCGGTAGCTGCGTTGAAGGAGTTGATCAACAAAGGCATAGCAGGGTTGTTCTACGATTTCCGTGATCTGCTGAAAGAGATTCAGGACAGCTATAACCCCAAGACAAGCACGTCGGAGCTGAACATCCTGGCGCCGGTGTTCGATGCCGAGGTGCTGGTGCTTGATGAGCTTGGGGCGAGCAAACCGACTGCGTGGGTTCAAGAGACGATCACTCACATTATCAACAAGCGATACAACGACAAGAAGATCACTATCTTCACCTCCAACTATTTGGACCTGCCCATAGGCTCGGCTTACGACGAAAGCCTGACGGATCGAGTAGGCGCGCGGCTTCGATCCCGCTTGCACGAGATGTGCAGGTTGGTAGGGATGGAAGGCGACGACTACCGCGAGCTGTTAAGAGCCCGCCGCGGCAGCCGCTTCTTGAGTTAGTCCCTTCGTTCCTTGCCTCGCAGCATCATATCGAACCAGATCGAACGCACGTAGCGGTTGGGTTGCACGTCTACTTGCGCACATCAACGATAGCCGACGTCAGCGTTGTTCTTATGACTCGGTGAAGCTTGTATCATGGCGAACAAAGTCAAGCCTACCCGCTCTCGACGCTGGTTGATTGGAAATTTGGATTATCAAAGAGCTGGACTTCGTCTATATTCAATAGAGTCGAATTGAGCAGAGTATTAGGCGCACGGATGCTTCGGTTAGGAGGCCGCTCTTCATGAAGAATCAAGGTCAAAGACTTGTTTGCAGTTTCGTTTCCGCGCAGGTGATACGTTTTTCAGTGGCTCTCGCGCTGACGCTGGTGCTGATGCTGTGCGCCCGGTTCGTGGGCGGGCGAGCCTTTGGTCAAACTCAACCGGCCAGGGGTGAGCCCACGGCCAGGCCGGACAACATTAACTACGATGCCGTGAAGGCTATGACGCTGCAACCCGACGGCAAGGTCATCGTAGCCGGGTTTACTCGAGGGAAAAGCACTAATCCAGTCGCGGCTTCGGGGAACGGAGCTGATGGAAGGAAGACTCCCCGAAACTCGAAAGGAGATTTTGCACTGGCCCGCTACCTGGCCGACGGCAGTCCCGACACGTCTTTCGGTGAAGGCGGCAAAGTTGTGACAGACTTTGCCGGCAACGATGACCGTGTCAATGCAGTCGCTCTTCAAGCCGATGGGAAAATCCTTTTGGTAGGAATCACTGGCTGGGACGACTGTGACTCTGACTTCGCCCTTGCGCGGTACAACAGCGATGGCACTCTCGACGCCTCGTTCGGTCGAGGTGGCAAGGTCGTCACTGACTTTTTCGGCAAATACGATGAGGCCCTTGCCGTTGCCATCGAGCGCGATGGGGGGATCGTCGTGGCGGGCAGGGCTTGGAGCGATCGTTCGAATCTGGCCGTTGCTCGCTACACTCGGCGCGGAAGCCTGGACCCGGCGTTTGGCAACGCTGGAAAAGCTGTCACGCCCTCTACTCGCACTGTGGACGCCTGTTCGATCAGCCTCCAGGACGATGGAAAGATCTTAATCGCCGGCGGCTCATCGGATTGTTCGGCCGTTGGTGGCACCGTTTCTTTTCGCTCTTTTTTTGAGCTGACGCGTTATCACGCCGACGGCCGAACGGACACCGCTTTTGGCGACAAGGGCACGTTGACCACAACCGTGAAACCGCCCGAGGGGATTCCGAGCGCAATAGCGATCCAATCTGACGGTAAGGTCATCGTGGCGAGCAAAACCAATATGGAGGGTCGGAGCGGATACTTTCTCCTGCGACGCTTCGACAAAAACGGACTTCCGGATGACTCATTCGGGAATGGCGGCACTGCAGTCACCAGGTTTGAAAACACAACGATCCCCGGAGCCATTGCGCTGCTTCCTAACGGCGGCTTCATTGTCGTCGGATCTGCGTATTTAACCGGGTCACCCCAGGCCTTCGCTCTGGCGCGCTACGCCAAGAACGGCGAATTGAACTTGAGCTTTCGCAGAGCAGGAAAGGTCATCGCTCCGGGCGGCGGATATGGCGAGGCTTCAGCGATAGCGGTTCAGCCCGATGGGAAGATCATCGCGGGCGGATATGTAGAGACTCGCCGCGATCTCGCCGACTTTCTTCTTATGCGCTACAACGAGGACGGCACGCTTGATACCGCGTTTGGCAGCGGCGGGAAAGTGATTGCCGACTTCAACGGCATTACCGACAAGACCCCTGCCCTTGACTTCAAGCAAAATCCACAGTCCGTCGCACGGAAGCCGAATTGTACCAAATCTATGGTGGTTGCAACGATTACAGTGGAGCCGGGGCCCGCGACGCCTCGCGAGGAGGCGGGAACGGGAAGGGGAGTCGGTCCGGGTAGGGCAGGTAACCTGGGCGGGGGTTCCACATCGAAACCACCCACGCCCGGCGCTCCGGCATCAGCAGTAGATTCGAAGCCGGTCCTGTTGAGCAACCCGCCACCCCGCTACACGGAAGAAGCCCGCGCGAACAAGATTCAGGGTGTGGTCACCGCTCGCCTGCTGGTCGGCGCGGACGGTCAGGTCAAGCGGGTCACAATAGTGCGCGGGCTTCCCGACGGATTGGATGATCAGGCAATACAGGCGGCTTTTCAATATAGATACAAACCGGCTTTGAAGGATGGTAAACCAGTAACCTATTTGGTTGTGGTCCAGATAGAGTTCAACTTACGCTGAACAGTGAGCGCTCGAGCAGGAAGGTGCCACAGAAAGAGCTTCGGCCTACCGCGTCGTTGAATCCTTCGCCCTTCGGGTTCGCGACCACTCGCAACTACTTATTGGGTGCAGAGGTCACCTGCACGTTCGCCGAAGTCAAAGTCGTTCCCATCACCCGCTGTAGCTCCGCTAGTGCCTTGCTGTAGTCGGTCATCGACTTGAGCTCGCGCCCTTTTGCTTGTGACAAGGCGTTCTGCCTCTCTAACACAAAGTACGTGGTAGAAAGCCCCGCTTGAAACCGCCGGGTTTCGCTCTCGCTCTGCTTCTCGGCGGCCTCGCGCGACGCTCGGGCGGTTTCCACGCGCAGCCGGCCGGTCTCGACCGCTTGAACAGCGTTGCGAACCTCGACCTCGATTGTTTGCTCGAGCGTCTTTCGCAGCGAGCCGATCTTGCGTCCTTCAGCCACCGCGCGGCCCAGTTGTCCCTCGGCCGTGCGATTTCTCAAAGGAAAACTGAACGCCACGCCAAACCTGAACGTGCGAAAGTCATTGCTGAACAGATTCTGAAGGCTCTTGCCGTAGCCGCCCACCAAGAATCCAGGCAACTCTGAGCTTGGCGGAACCGCGACCGGTGTAAGACCCGCCAGACCCGACAATTCGTTCACACGATCGAGCAACAACGTCGTTGTCGAGGCGAATGGGTTGCCGGTCAACGCAGGAGTGCCGCTCAGTCCCGTTGAAGTGTATGAAGCGATCAGATCAACTTGAGGCTTTGTCTGACTGTCCAGGTATTTCACCTCGACCTTGTTGACCTCTTGCCTCAAGTTGTTCTGGGCAAGCTCCGGCCTGTTTGCCAGCGCGGAAGCGACCGCGTCGGCCAGCGCGAAGCTGACCGCGCGCAGGTCGGGAGCCTCGGTCGGAATGATGGGCTGATTCCACACGGTCGCCTCTCTATCGCCCAGCAGCAGTTGCTTGAGCGCGTTCTCTGCGCGGGTCACGGTTTCGATCGCGGTCAACACGTTCTCGCTTCGCTTCTCCAACTCGGCTTCAACGGAAACAAGCTCAATCGGCGCGATTGTACCCTCGTTGACCATTCGTTTGTTTCGTTCGAGCTGCGTCTTCGCGAGATCAACGGACTCGCGCTGTATTTGCACGTCTCTCAACGCAAACACCAGGTCCCAGTACGACCGCTGAGCGCGAGCGATGATATCGATGGCCTTCTGTCGAAACAGGCTGTCGGAAAGATCTAGCGCCCGGCTGGCGATTCGAATGCGGCGCCGCGCATCGTCAATCGAGAAGTTGCGAAGCATCGGCTGCCGAATCTGGATGTTCAGAGCTGTGGTGTATTGCGGATTCAGCGAGGCGAACTGACTGTTACCGTCCGCTCGCGAGTTGGTGAATCCTGCCAGCCACAACGCGCCGGTCGGCAGCAACTGCTGCGCAGTGAAGTCGTAGTTCAACGATTTTGTCGTAAGGCTTCCGTTCGGCCCTCCTGCCAACACCGAGCCGACCGGCACCGTTCTATGCTCGTGGAAGCTCGAGGCGCCCAGCGAAATGTCGGTTGCGCCGCGCGCGGCGAACACGTCGTACTCAGCCTGGCGCACGTTGATGCGTTCGACTTCGATCTCGCGATTCTGTGCGAGCGCCATCTTCACCGCGTCGAACAGCGTGAGGGCGAGCGGCCGGCTCTCGTCAACGCCGACTCGCGGCGCTTGTGCCCCCGATGAGTCCGTTTGCTTCGTCTCTTGCGCCGGAGCCTGCGCGAGCTTGACTATCTGTGCGCCGGTTGAGACCGGCGCCGCCAGCGACAACAAAAGAATCAAAGCGACGGCTCGCAGCCGAGTGATTGATGAATTGACCGAAACTCTCATGACTTAGCCTCTTGATTATTTGAATAGCCCGAGAAACATCGATGTAGCCGCAGCCGCCTTGCGCCGCGCCCACACGAATGGCAGTCGCATCCCGCGGCCGATACGTCCCCAGACGGGCGACATCGCCGCGTCGTCGAACAGCGAATAAGCCACCGGTGTGACTACCAGCGTAAGCAGCAGACAAAGCGACTGCCCGCCAATCACCACGACGGAAGTCGAGCGGTTGATGCCCGAACCGGGGCCGCTGCTCAAAGCCAGCGGCGTCATGCCCGCAACGAATGCGATTGTCGTCATCAGGATCGGGCGGAGCCGGTCGCGGCTGGCCTGGAGCAAAGCGTCGTGCCGTTCCATCCCCTTCTTCCGCAACCCGTTGGTGTGATCGATCTGCAGAATCGAGTTCTTCTTCACCATCCCGAACAGCACCAGCAGTCCGAGCATCGTGAACATATTCATCGCCTGCCCGGTGACTATCAGAGAAATGAGCGCGAACGGCAAACTTAGCGGCAAGGCCAGCAGCACCGTCACCGGATGGATGAACGATTCGAACTGCGCCGCCAGCACTATGTACATGAAGATGAACGAGAGAGTGAAGGCGACCATGAAGCCGCGGATCGTGCGGCCGATCTCTTTGCTCGAGCCCGCAACGCCTGCGTTGTAGCCTGGCAGCATACTCATCGCCTGCACTTCAGCTCCCAATTTCGCGAGCGCGTCGCTCTGAGAGAAGCCGGGCTTGAGATTGGCGGTCAGCATCACCTGACGCTGACGAGAGACGCGTTCGATCTGCGTCGGGCCGGTCGCCTCGTGCAACTTCGCGACGCTGTCGAGGCCGATGCTACCCAACCGCGTCGACGGCACGTTCAGCCGGCTGATGCTGCTTGCGTCCGTGCGGAAATCCAGGTTGGCGCGGACGTGGACTTCGTACTGCTCGCCGTTCTCGTTGTAGGTTGAAACTTGATCGCCGCCGACCAGCAGCCGCAACGATGACGCGATGTCGGAGATGCTCACTCCAAGCTCAGCGGCTTTCTGGCGGTCGATTGCCGCGCGCAGTTCGGGCTTGCCCACGATCAACGAAGTGTCTGCGTCCACCACGCCCGGAAAATGTTTGAGCTTGTTGAGCAGGCTCTGCGAATACTGGTCGAGCTGCTCGAGGTTGGGGCCGAGCAACATGAAGGAAACGTCGGCATTGGCGCGCCCGCCGCCGCTGATCGTGGCGACGGGCGCCACAATCGTGCGCAGGCTGTAGGACTCGAATTGCGGCAAGACTCTCTCGCGTACCCGCCCCATGATCGCGAACTGCGAGACAGGGCGGTCTGCCAGATCGGTGAGCTTGACGTAAATCCTCGCCTGGTTCTGCGTCCGCTGCTGATCGTCGCCGATGGTCATCAGCGTGTAATCGACATGATCGAGCTTGCGAACGCCGGCGGCGACTTGCTCGGCGATGTCCAGAGTCTTTCGCAGCGAAGTCCCTTCCGGCGCGCGGACCGTGACCTCGAATTCGCTCTGATCGTCGACCGGGAAGAAGTTGAACCCGACGTGGGGGGCGAGCACAAAGGTCGAGGCGAACGTCAGCAAAGCGATCACGCACACGGCCAGGCGGTGGTGCAGCGACCACCTCAGCAGCGACGTGTAGCCGCGATCCAGCACGCGGTTAATCAGCGAGCTCTTCTCTCCTGTGTGCGCAGCGGGTTCGCCCGCCCCGCCTTCTACGGACTTCCGCTTCAACCGCTTGAGCATTCGCGCGCTCAACATCGGCGTCAGAGTGAAGCTCACGAGCAGCGAGACCAGGATCGCGAACGACATCGTCAGCGCCATGGATTTGAAGAATCTCCCCGGAATACTCTGCATGAAGGCGACGGGGAGAAAAATCACCACCAGCGACAGCGTTGTGGCCATCACCGCCATTCCTATCTCTTTTGTCGCTTCGATTGCAGCGGCAAACGGCTCGTAGCCCTTCTCTTCGATGTAGCGGAAGATGTTTTCGAGCACGACGATCGCATCGTCGATCACGATGCCGACTGAAAGCGTCAATCCCAGCATCGACGGGCCGTTCAGGGTGACGCCGAAATAATCCATGATCGCGAATGTCGAGATGATCGAAGTCGGAATCGCTATCGCCGAGATGATCGTCGCCCGCAGGTTGCCCATAAACAACAGAACGACCAGTGCGGCGAGCAGCGAACCCAGCAACAAGTGCTCGCGAACCGCGTGGAACGAAGCGAGGATGAAGGTCGATTGGTCGCGCACGACATCGACCGAGTAACCGGCGGGAAGTGATTTCTTGACTACCGCCAGCCGCGCCTTGATCGCGTCGACCACCTCGATTACGTTAGTGCCCGACTGACGGCGCACCTGCAGCAACAGCGCGGGCTTGTCGTTGAGGCGGCCCGCGGTCAGTTCGTCCTCCTCGCCGTCTTCAGTGTGACCGATGTCGGAGATTTTGATCGGATACCCGTTGCGGTTGGCGACGACGATGTCGTTGAAGTCCGCCGGAGATTGCAGGCGGCCGAGCGTGCGCAAGGTGAGCGCGCGATCGGCCTGTTCGACGCGCCCGCCCGGCACTTCCAGGTTTTGCGCTTGCAGCGCCCCCCCCACTTGCGTGACGGTCAGGTTGTAACCGCGCAACTTGTCACCGTCCAGAAAAACGTTCACCTGGCGTTTACGTCCGCCGATAATCTGCGCCTGACCGACGCCGTTGACCGACTCGATCTGGCGTCGCAGTACCTTGTCGGCGAACTCGGTCATCTCGCGAAGGTTGCGATTCGAAGCGACCGAGATCGTCATGATCGGCGAGGCGTCCGGGTCCAGCTTTTCAATCGTCGGTTGTTCGATCGTGCGCGGCAGATTGGGCAGCGCGCGGTTGATCTTGTCGCGCACGTCCTGCGCCGCAGCGTCGAGGTTGCGTTCGAGATCGAACGAGACAAAGACGAGCGAGACGCCTTCGGCTGAAGTCGAGCGTAACTCGTCGATGCCGCTGATGGTGTTGACGGCCTCTTCGATCTTGTCGGTGATCTCGGTTTCGACTTCCTGCGGCGCCGCGCCGGGCAACCGCGTGGTGATGGTGATCGTGGGGAATTCGACTCGCGGAAACCGTTCAACAACCAGCCGGTTGTACGAGAAGACACCGAGCACCATCAGCGTCATAATCAACATCGTCGCAAAGACCGGACGACGAACACAAAGTTCTGCAAGTTTCTGCATAGCTTCTCTCTCCTGCGAACCTCCTGTGAGCGAAAACCCTGGGGGCGCAGGCATCCTTGCCTGCTTTCGGGTAATCGGCTTCTAAGCAAGGGGACGCCCGCAAGTATGCGCGCGCTCCCAGGTCTCACTTGCCGCCGTTTACGAGGCTGCCCTCTTGCAACTTGTCGAGGTTGCTGGTCGCAACGCTCTCGCCGGATTTCACGCCCTCGACTATCTCGATCAAGTCGCCATCGGCAGCGCCGGTCTTGACTATGCGTTCCGATGCGCGGCCATTTGCGATGACGAAGACCTTGTTCAAGCCGGCAATGACTTGAACCGCGCCTCGCGGCACCATCACCGCTGACACGTCTTTCGCGGTCATCAATTTCGATTTGGCGAACATTCCGGGTCGCAGCAGATTGCTCGGGTTGGCTACCTGGCCCTCGACCGTCAACGCGCGAGTCTGTTCACTGAGCGAAGGTCCGATGCGGACGACTCGCGCCGCGAAAGTGCGACCCGGGAAGGCTTCGACTGTCAGGGTCATCGTCTGTCCGATTCGCACCGAAGCCGCGGCGTATTCGGGGATGTCCGCGCGCAACCGCAGCGGATCGATCTGAACGATGGTGACGATTGGTTTGCCGGGCTGAAGGTACTCGCCTCGCGATGCGGACTTCTCTTTCACCACGCCGTTGATCGGCGAGATGATGTTGGTGTCGGAGAGTTGTTTCTTTGCCAGATCGAGCGCAGCGCGTTTTTCTTCGATGATGGCTTCGAGATTGCGGACGTTTTCCAGCGCCGCCTGATAGCGAGCTTCTGCTTGATCGAGCGTTTTCTGGTAAACGTCGAGCTGCTGCCTGGATATGTCGCCGCTCTCGGCCAGACTGCGGGAAGCGTTGAGGTCGTATCGCGCGCGTTCGAGCGCGGCGAACGCCAACCGCACGTCGGGTTGCTTTTTCGGATCGATCTTCTCTCCCCGTTTGATGCCGAGCCTGGCTTCGGCTTGATGCAGAGTGCCCTCGGCCTGATCGACCTTCAGCTTGAGCTCACGCTGGTCTATCCGTGCGATCACCTGGCCGCGACGGACCGCGGTGCCCAGATCTACGGTTATGTCGTCCAGGTTGCCGGATGCCTGGCTGGACACGGTCACTTCATCTTCGGCGGCCAGCGAGCCTACGACCTCGACTTCTCTATTAGTGACGCGTTCGACAACCGGGGCCGTCGTTACCTGGATCGGCGCCGCGCGATCCTCCTCCTTGCTATCCGGTTTGGCGTTGGCTTCTTTATTCTTACTCGAGCACGCCGCCAGCATGAACAACGACAAAAGCGACACAGCAATGAGCGTTCTCTTATTGCCAATAAAGTCCATTTCTATCACCTTGGTTTCGGTCTTTGTACTTGGCTCGGCTCGAG
Source organism: Acidobacteriota bacterium (assembly GCA_038040445.1). NCBI lineage: Bacteria > Pseudomonadati > Acidobacteriota > Blastocatellia > Candidatus Onstottus > Candidatus Onstottus frigus. The sequence goes on from JBBPIG010000003.1 coordinate 106,543, forward strand.
GGTCGCGAGGCGACGACTGCGTCAATCTCGCGCGGGCCGCGAACCTCTATGACCGGGTTTACGAATGCCGCTGAGAAAAATATCGACGAATCGATCGGCCATTTGATGGTTCGAGAATCTCAGATCGTCGTCGCGAAAGATGTTGCGTACTTGAGCCTGATTCAACACCATTCCAACGAAGGCGCGCGCGGCCAGGGCTGGATCGATGCTACGGAATGCGCCGTCACCGATCCGTTGCTTGATGTAGCGGCGAATCTGGTTTTTCATTTCGCGAGCGGTTGAGTGGAAAAAGATCTCAGAGAGGTCATGACCTTCGAGGGCGCTGAATAGCAGCAGTCTCATAAAGGTCCTATCCTTGCGGTGGAACTCCAGCATCTCAAAGGCAAGCGACCCGAAGTAAGCGTCGTCATCTTTGCGGCTGGCGGCCTCGTCCAGATTCTGTTTCATCCGATCCGTAGCTTGCTTGACCTTGTGATCCAGAATCGCGCGGTAGAGGTCATCCTTGGTGGCGAAATGCCGAAAGATTATAGCTTCGCTGACCAAAGCGCCGTCCGCTATCTCTTTTGTGGTGGTTCCGCGAAACCCCTTCTGGGAGAAAAGCTCGGCCGCGACCTCGACGATTTGTTGGCGCCGATTTTCGGCGGTCATCCGTGTCGGCTGCGACTTCTGCGACTTCTGCGGCAATGCTGCTGACGCCATCTAGCAACTCCTTCGGTCAAAGTTAGTAAGCACTAACATACTTACAGGAACGAGCCAAGTCAAGTCTTCAAGCCAAGAAAGGCTGATAGCTTTCGTTGACACGCCTTGTTTCCATCCCGTAGCATCTGCGTCGAACAAAACCCTGATCAGTTCCATAGCCTCGACGATTGCCAAAGGAGAGCGCATGAGTGCACTTCCGATAATGATTGGCGTGCTGTGCGTCTTAGCCATCGCCTATCGCTACTACAGCGCGTTTCTCGCCGCCAAAGTCATGGTTCTTGACGACTCGCGCGAGACACCGGCTCACACCTTATACGACGGCCAGAACTACTACCCCACCAATAAGTGGGTCTTGTTCGGGCACCACTTCGCGGCGATCTCGGGAGCGGGCCCGCTGGTAGGGCCGGTGCTTGCCGCGCAGTTTGGGTTTCTGCCGGGACTTCTTTGGCTGGTGATAGGCGTCGTGATCGGTGGGGCGGTGCATGATTTTGTGATACTGGCTTCGTCCGTGCGCAGACGCGGCAAGTCGCTGGCCGAGATCGCGCGGACTGAGATCAGCCCGCTCTCGGGACTGGTCACCGGCATCGCAATCATGTTCATCGTCGTCATTGCGCTGGCGGGCCTGGGACTGGTCGTCGTTAAAGCGCTCGGCGAAAGCCCGTGGGGGACTTTCACGGTCGGTTTTACCATCCCGCTCGCGCTGTTTATGGGGCTCTACATGTATCGCTTCCGCAAGGGCAAGATTGTAGAAGCGACGACCATCGGGGTGATCGGTCTGTTCATCGCCGTCATCCTGGGAGGCAGGATCGCGGAGTCATCGCTTGCTTCGAGCTTCACGTTTTCCGAGAGCACGATCACCTACATGATGGCCGGGTACGGCTTCATCGCGTCAGTGCTGCCGGTGTGGATGCTGCTTTGCCCGCGCGACTACCTGAGCTCGTTCATGAAGATCGGCACGGTTGCGTTTCTTATCATCGGCGTGATTGTAGTAGCGCCGCGTCTTCAGATGCCCGCGATCACGCCATTCGCAGCGGGCGGCGGACCCATTATTCCCGGCAAGCTCTTCCCATTCGTCTTCATCACGATTGCTTGCGGCGCGATATCGGGATTTCATTCGCTTATCAGCTCGGGCACGACGCCGAAGATGATCAACAAAGAATCGGACGCGCGAATGATCGGCTACGGAAGCATGTTGATGGAAGGGCTCGTAGGGGTCGTTGCGCTTGTTGCCGCGACGTCGCTTCTTCCCGGCGATTATTTCTCAATCAACGTCGACCGAGCGCGAACTAACTACGTGCAGTTCGTTGAGACTAACAGCACCGAGGGCTTTGATCTGCACGAACAAAAGCTCGAAGAGCTTACACAGGAGACCGGCGAGAAGAACTTACGCGGCCGCACCGGCGGCGCAGTCACCCTTGCCGTGGGAATCGCTCAGATCTTCAATTCGATTCCGGGGATGCGCGGGCTGATGAAGTACTGGTATCACTTCGCGATCATGTTCGAAGCGCTGTTCATACTCACGACCATCGATACCGGCACTCGTGTCGCCAGGTTCATGCTTGGTGAGTTTCTTGGGAGGTTTCATAAACCTCTTGAGCGGCCCGACTGGTGGCCGGGCGCGATCATAACGTCGGCTCTTATCGTTGCGGGGTGGGCGTACTTCATCCGCACGGGTTCGATCTCGACGATATGGCCGATGTTCGGAATCGCCAATCAACTTCTCGCCGCAATTGCGCTGTGTGTTGGCACAACGGTCATAATCAATGCCGGCCGGGCCAAATACGCGTGGGTGACGATCACGCCTTTGTGTTTTGTTGCGACGACGACGCTGACTGCCGGGTGGCGCTCGATCTTCGACAACTTCCTCGAAGAGGCGAAGAAACCCGAAACGATGTTCCGTGGTTATCTGAACGCGACGCTCACCGGAATAATGATGACCTGCATGGTGATCGTGCTGATCGATTCGATCATGCACTGGAGGCGGGCGATGCGTGGCGGCGCAATCAAGGAGCCGGCCGCTGAAGCTGCCGACTGACGTATCGCCCGATCCTTACATCGAAGTTCGATTGGGTGACCTCGTCCAGCGGGTGAATTTCGTTGAATCCCTCGTTCTCGATTGTTTGCAGAGTCTTTTCCAGCAAGGCGTACTGGTCGATCAAGGCTTGCTGGGGGACTTTTCGATCTCTCGCGGCGTTGCGGGCAAGACAAACCTCCATCGGCACGTTGAAGACAATCGCGGTTGTGTTGAAGTGAAAGCAATTCGCGATTTGAATTAACGCACTTCGATGTTCTCGCTTCAAGTTCGTGGCATCGGCAACCGTCAGCCTGCCCAACATCAAACGCTTCTCGATGATGAAGTACATCAAGTCAAACGCGTGCTTTGAAACGCTCTGATTGGCGGGATCATCAAAGACCAGCGCCCGGCATTCGTCGGACGAGACTGCTTGCGTAGGCAAGAAATTCTTTTTGGCCCACGTCGATTTGCCGCTTCCGGCTGGGCCGCAAAGCACGATGAGTGTGTTGCGTGGGATGACAATTTCAGTCAAAGCTATGATGGCTGGCTTAAGGTACTTTGAATGGATTGACGAGTGCTAGTCCTTCTATCTTTGAGTAGCTGTCAAAGTCTTCTGAGTATTAGCAGGTCACGCCGCCCTCCAGGGAAGCGGCAATGATCATCGCGTCCCAATAAGAAAGACTGTAGTCGCTTAGTAGCTTCTCTGCTTTATTGATAATCGGCCAAGATGGAAGCTTCGTCGTCCACAATCGTTGCAATCTCCGAATCTCTTGATACGCTCTATCTCGGTTAAACCCGAGGGGCTCCAACTTCCTGCTAGCTGCGATGAATTCGCATGCCACTTGCCAGAGCAGGACACCGTCGACAAGAGACTGAACGAGCGCATCGGCCGCTTCCTGCTTTACGGAGTCACGGGGATCATGGACATAGATTAAGACATTAGTATCAACGGCGTTCATGTAGTTCGTCGCGCGTGAAGCGAGGCGCGTTGGTTGGGATGGGGTTCTCTCTCATACTGCGTACAACCTCTTTTAGCAAAGCTGCACGTTCAACGGGGTCTGTTATTTCTGGCGGAATTGTATAGGGGTCGTCAACGGTCAGTTCTACCTCGGAGCCCTCAGGTAAGTCACAGGGCTGTTGTGGAACAAAAACCCCGTCGTGAAAAACCGCTCGTACTCTTTGACTCATAGCTCTGGTCCATCTATCGGAAACTGACGAAGCTATTGCACTACATAGTAGCCGCCAACTCGTCGTTTAATCTTGCCTTCTTCCGCCAACTTCTCGAGGTGCGCAACCGTCGACCGCTCTGCCAGTCCATACATCGAAGGGTGAACGTCGGTGTAAGCCGCTTCGACGATTTCGTGCGGCAGCGCGGCGCCCGCCTGCACCGCTGCGAGAATCTTGTTCTCACGCATAGTTCGATGCTCGACATACTCTTCGATCTTCTCGCGACCCGAGCCGATTGCCGGGCCGTGACCCGGAAACAGAACTGACAGCTTCGGCAATGCGAGCAGCCGGCGCAGCGAATCAAAGTACTGCAGCATGTTTCCCTCGGGTGGGTCAATGACAACGGTGCCGATGCCAACGACGAGATCGCCGGTGATGATCGCCCCGGTGATCTCTTCGTGGAAACTCAGATGACCGCGCGCGTGGCCGGGCGTGTGAAGCGCTCGCAGCCGCCAGCCCGGATCGCCTTCGATCTCGATCAATTCATCGTCTTCGATAAGCCTGTCGACTGTTACTGAATGCCTGATTCGATCGGCGGTCAGTCGGTGCGCGGCCACCGGAACGCCGAGGCGTGCTCGAAGGTGGTCTGCCCCGGCCGTGTGATCCGCATGAAGATGCGTCAGTATTATTTCTCGAACGCGGCGGCCCTCGGCTATAAGCGCATCGAGAAACCTGTCGAGCTCTTGCTGTTCTTCTTCATAAGGCGAGCCCGGATCGATGACGATGACCTCGTCGCCACCGATGATGTAGCAGTTTGTGTGCGTGGCGGGAGGAAGCGTCGGCGTCCGGACCGGAAAGAGGAAAATGCCCGGCCGAAACTCGATGCGTCTTACCATTCCGTGCTTCGCTTCAGGAATAGCGGTGAGCGCTGACGGTAACTCACCAATCCGATCGACGTGTTTCGCGAGCGTTTGGATGATGTGAAGCGTTGGCGGGGCCATGATGATGTCGCTGTGGCGCCATCTGTCCAACGCTTCGCCTGGCCTTATCCACTCGCCGGTCTCGAGCTCGCCTGTTTCGATCAATGCTTCTTGGCCTTCAGGCATCCACGCCAGAAAGAACCATGTATCGAAGCGCCGCGGCGCGAAGTGAGGCGTCACCCACCTGCCGGCGGGTTCAAAATGCGAGCCGACAATTTCAAGTCCGTCTTCTTCGAGAATATGTTTGAAGCTCTTCGTGCCTGCCTGCATCGCCTCCCGCTTTGCGCTGATCTGTGCCGGCGACAACCGCTCCGCGCCACGCGCCAGCAGCACGCCGGTTTCTTCGAAGAACTCGCGTACGGCGCATGCGCGCATAACCGCTTCGTCGCCGTCGCCCCCAACAACACCAATTCCGCTGTCTTCCTTGTCTAGCTGCCCGCCTGGGAACGCGTGGAAGCCTCCCATAAACTTTAGCTTTGGGCTTCGCTTGACCCAGAAGACTTTTGGGTCCGCGGGATCTTTCAGCAGGATGATTGCGGCGGCATCTTTAGGAGTCACTGGCATGCGGCTCAATATAGCACGAAGCGGGCGCGCTCTTCGACGCTTGAGATCAGGGGTTGTGCGTCATGTTTTCGCGCAGAGGTTAACGGCGTGCGGCGCTTTCAAGCTGTTGCCTGCTTTCCCTGAAAAACTATAATGGCCGCTGATGGCGATCCAGAAGTTCGATTCAAGCAGAGACTACTACGACGTTCTCGGTGTGAGCGAAGACGCGAGCAAGGAGGACCTCGATCGCGCTTATCGCAGCGAGGCTCGCAAGCGTCATCCAGACGGCGGCGGCACCGATGAAGAGATGAAGTCTCTCAACGAAGCGCACGATATCCTGAGCGATACGGAAACTCGCAACGCTTATGACGCAGAGCGAAGGCCCCAGCGCGCCGCTTATCCGTCGTCGATGGCATTCGATCCGGAGGCGGCGTCAAGGGCGGGAACGTTGAAGATTCCGGTTGCCGATCCGGATTTGGCTGGATTGTTGATGGGTGTGGCGGCGTGTTTCGGACTCGGGATACCGCTCCTGCTGCTGGTGGAGATGCAATGGGTATTCTTTCTTTGGCCGCTGCGAATCATGTCGCTCGGCGCGCTGGTGATGGGAGTGTTGCTGGCGCATTCGGCCCTTTCGGTGAAGCGCCGCAAGATGATTAAGGCGCGGCCCGTTTATCCGCGCGGCTTAGTGGTGTTACAGGAGTTGGTGTTCTGGATTGTCGCGATCGGCGTTGTCGGAACACTGGTCGTGCTTCTGTATCTTCCGTAGAGCGGTGACTGTGGGGAAGCGCGAGGAACACAGACTAAAGTCTGCGCTACCTGCGGGGAAGCGCCTGCAGTACAGACTAAAGTCTGTGCTACCTGCGGACGACTTTAGTTCCGGAAGGCCAGGATACTTTGAACGTGTCGCCTGAAGCTCCGGCGCTCTGCTTCAGGTTGCTCAAGCTAAACGTGGTGACGTTGTTGTTCGTCTCGACGATCTGATATTTGATTGGAAGCCACAATGATTGATCGACCCACAGGGTTACTTTCTTCGCAGAAGACGCGCCCTTCGGCGTCAACTCGAGCTTCGCGGTCGAGCCTTCGTCGCCTGCATACACGATGTTGAACTGGCTCTTGAGCTCCGGCACGGACTTGTATGGCGTTGCTATGAACGAGAACTCCTGATTCTGTGAAGCCTGCGCCTTCCGCGTTGTCAAGATGACCTGGTTGATGCGCGGCTGATATAGAGTGATGTTGTCGCCGACTACCGCAACAACCTGACCGTCAGGTATTGAGTAGTTGATACGGAGCTTGTCCTGATTCTTACCGGAGTGTTGGAAGTAGATCTTGCCGGTGTAGACCTCCTTACCGCCGATCTGCATGTCGCGTTTCTCTTGCCGCAAGTCGGCTTCAATGGTTTTGATGGATCGGGCAGCCCGTTCCATGTTTGCGAGCACTTCATCGAGCTTTCCGTTCATGCCCGCACCGCGCGCCGGGATAGACGCTACGACGGCGAGCGTGACTAAGGAAAATAACAACCTACTTCGTATCATGTTACTTCTCCGGCAATTGAACCGAGTCATCAGATCTCTGCCAAACCAAATAGTTGATAGTTCCTGAACTGTCCTGAGTTTTGTCGATGCGCGAAACTCTCACCAGGTGGCCGGTCTCCCGAAGTCGTTCTTCGATTGCTCGGATGTCGTTTGGATCGATTTCTCCTAACTCATCGCCTCGCACGACGAGCGGCGTCGACATGCTGCGTGAATGAAAGAAGCGGTTCGGTGAAAGAAAAATGAAAGCCAGGATCAGCACGCACATAACATCGTACTGCCAGCTTCCGCGCTCGTAGGACCAAAAGAGGATCTTTTTCAGAGTGCTTAGGAGAATCTTCACGGTCGTCCCCGAACTGCTTCGGCAGGCACGCTCGAACGAACGACGTGTCCGTCTCGCATTTCAATAACGCGATCAGCTCGCGCGGCTGCTTCCCCGTTGTGAGTGATCATTATGATTGTCTGGCCGAATTCCTTGTTGAGCTGGCGCATCATGTTCAAGACGATATCAGAGTTCTCTGTGTCCAGGTTGCCGGTCGGCTCGTCCGCGAGAATTATAGCCGGGCGATTGATCACCGCGCGAGCGATTGCCACCCGTTGTTGCTCGCCACCCGAAAGCTCGAGCGGCTTATGGTGGAGCTTGTCCTGAAGACCGAGCAGTCTGAGAACCTCGCGTCGTCGCTCGGGATCCTGATTGTTCTTTCCCGAATAGATTCGCTCAGCCAGCTTGAGGTTACCCTCGGCGGTTAAGGTGGGGAACAGGTTGAAGCGTTGGAATACGAATCCGATTCTGCGGCGGCGCAGATCGGTGCGCTGGGCGTCGGTCATAGCCGTTAGGTCCTCACCCTGTATGATCACCCGGCCGGACGTAGGTTTGAGCATTCCTCCGACGATATGCAGGAAGGTGGACTTGCCGCAGCCCGAGGGCCCCATGATCGCGACGTATTCGCCGGGCTCTACCTTCAGGGTCGCCCCACGCAATGCATGCACGTCTACCTTGCCGACGTGGTAGACCATCTCGAGATCGATTGTTTCGAGGACTGGGTTCATTGTTGGTCCGTGGTCCGTAGTCCGTAGTCCGTAGTCCGTAGTCTGTAGTCAGTAGCAACGCGAGCTACGGACTACTGACTACGGACTACGGACCAATGACTAATCATAACTTATCGCTTCGACTGGATCGAGGTTGGCGGCGCGCATTGCCGGGTAGATTGCGCCGATGATCCCACCGAGCACGCCTATGAGCGCGGCGATCACCAGCCACTTTGGGTCCAGGTCGATCATCAATCTTGTGTTCGCTTCAAGTACAAGCTTGCCGATCACCGCGGCGGCGAATCCAAGCGCCACCCCCATCGCGCTGATCAACGCGGCCTCCTTCTCGATGGTAAAAACAATGAAGCGCTTCGATGCGCCCAGGCTTTTGAGTATTCCGATCTCACGCGTTCGCTCGATGATCGTCGTGTACATCGCAAGCAATATGACGAGCACGCTAATTACAAGGCCGAGCCCTATCACAACATCCAGGAAAATCTCCACCGGCGCGAGTCCCTGCGAGTAAAGGGCAGGTATCTCGCTGGTTGCGATGACACGGTTGCCGGGGTAATAACGCCGCAACTCCTCGATCACCTTGTCTGCAAGTTCGGGCCTTTCGCACTTGACCATCACGAAAGTGCAGTTCTGGGCGCCCCCCAACAGTTGCTGCATGGTGTGCAGCGGAATCTTTACGCGAGCCAGCACCGACGGTTCGTAGATGCCGACGACCGTGAAGTCGTGACCGAGCACTTTTACCTTGCTGCCGATTCCCACCGGTCTTCCGTCGATGTCTTTACCGCTGTCAGCATAGTAGTGATCGACGATGGCTTCATACTCGGTGCCGGGCGTGCGTCCGTCCCCTAGTCCTCGGCCCTTGGAAAGAGTCAGTTGCGTGGTCGTGATGAAGCTGGCGTAGTCCAAGCCGTCCACCATCTCGAATCCGATTCCCGCAACGCTTCCCTGGACGTACTCGCCTACGGGCGAGGTTGCCGCGACGCCTGCAATCGGCGGCTTGGGTTCGATGTCCGGATCGTCTGCCGTAGGTTGAAACCCGTGAAGAATCGTATCGGAGTACCGCTCCGGCAGCATCAGCGGGTTGCCGGCGAGCGCGATGTTGCCGCCCGGTAAAAAGCGGACCTCGGCATCAACACCGGATTGGCGTCGCGCGGCATCGCGCATCATGCCTCGGGCGAGCCCTACAAACAGAGTGACCAACAGGACTCCAAGCGCAACTCCGATAATGCTGATTGCCGTGCGCAGGGGACGCTGGCTTATGTTTGCTGCGATGAGGCTGTCCATTACTTGTTCGCGGGCATGGGAACGTTGGGCTTGCGTGGTGGTTCGGTCGTTGCCTTGCGAGGCGCATCCAGATTTATCTCTTCCAGCTTCTCGGTGTTCTCGAGATCGAACGTTGTGATAGGCAGCTCGGCATTCACCTCCACCGTTTCGGCGACCAGCATCAGATCGAGGCGATAGCCGTCGTTGCGCCGGTCAATGATCACGCGTGCGGGCCACACCGAATTGCTGTTGGGTGCGGTGAACCAGTTCGAATAGGTAACGTCGCTGGCAAGCCTGCCAACGCCATTCTCAAAAGTCTGCTGGCGAGCGAGCGGAGTGCCGGCCTGGCTGCGGTCGAACCAGAACTTGCGGCGCAACTTGAGCTGGCCTTTTTCGTCGCGTTCCATCACGTACACGACGTAGTAGCTTCTCTCGACCAGGCGATTCTTCTTTCCCGGGCGAGTGTCGGCCTCTACCTGGCGGACCTCCTCGCGAAACGCGTTGGGCCGGTCGCTCTCGGCGATGGGCTTGATCAAAAACGAATCGGTGATGTGCTGCGGCCGCATGTTTACCAACCCACCTGCCTTGGTAAGCTGAGGGTCGTTGGTGCGACTGATTTCCCCTGCATTCAACCGCTCTATGTCGCTCAAGTTGCTGCCGTATACGAATCGCCGCTTGTCTTGTGGGCGGTACATGGCCAGTTTGAACCTATGCCCGTCGCTCACCATCTCGGCAACCTTTTTGCTCAAAAAAGTCACGTTCATCCTGGTGTCTTCGGGTCGCTTGAATCGAATGAGTCCGGTTGCAGACGGGAACTCGTCGGCTTTCGCTCCCTCGCCGGTGAAATAGTTCCGGACGGTAACATCGGCTTGCGCCGAGAACGTCTGAATCTGGCTGTAGGCGTTGATCCGGTCTATGAGTTGGTCGGTAGATAGCTGCTCTTTGACCGGCAGCAGTTCGTTAACGTTCACCCGGCGCACGAATAACGCGCACGCCGACCCGAGCAGAGCCACGATCGAAATCAAGACGAACAACAGGTATCGAGTGCTTTTCACGCCGAACAGGTTTCCAAACATAATAGTGCTGTATACAGAGGCCGCCGTTGCTAACCGCGCAAGACTGAAAGCTAGCAAAGTGTTCGAACGCCTGTCAACGAAGCGTTTCCCCGCGATGGTCCGTCTCTTCCTGCGTGCCCCAAAACGGATTCTCTAGTTGCTCCGAGCTTGTCACGATTCAGCCTCCTTTAGTTCGTCTTAGTGTGGATCATTCTGCCAATGGCGAAAAGGTAATTGTTGCTCAGATGCAGAGTGTGTCCGGCGAAACGGTCGTTATCAGCGATATCGGTGGTCAAGTTCCAATCAACACAAGATCAGGACATCACCCAATCCCGTTGCGGCGGCGCTGTCCGGCCCCTTAGTATTCTACTCAGGAGTCGCTTATGCCGAGACTGAGGAAGGCGTTGATCAAAGACGAGCAGCCTGCCAGCTTGTTTGAAGAATCGGACGATCAAGCGATCGCGTCGGAAACAAATGAAACGGGTCACCGGCCTCTGGCGGATAGAATGCGGCCGCGGAATCTCGATCGTTTCGTTGGCCAGCAAAAGATCGTTGGGCCGGGCCGGGCGCTACGCAAGATGATCGAAGAAGACCGACTGCAGTCGCTCATCTTTTGGGGTCCGCCGGGCACGGGCAAGACAACCCTTGCTCGCATCATCGCCGATCAAACCGCGGCACGCTTTGTTGCGTTCAGCGCAGTCTCGGCCGGAATACGCGAGGTGCGCGAGGTCATGGCTGAAGCCGACGAGTACCGCCGGCGGCTTGGCAAACGCACCGTGGTATTCATCGATGAGATACATCGGTTCAACAAGGCCCAGCAAGACGCTTTTCTTCACTACGTTGAAAGCGGCACGATAATCCTGATCGGAGCGACGACCGAGAATCCATCCTTTGAGGTCAACTCGGCGTTGCTCTCGAGATCAAAGGTATTCGTGCTCGATCCGCTAACGACCGATGAGGTTGTTACGATACTGAAAGGAGCGCTTGCTGATCCGGAGAACGGATTTGGCGGCGATCGGGTTGATGTTACGGAGGATATTCTTCGGGCGATCGCCGTCTATGCATCCGGCGATGCGCGGGTCGCGCTCAATTCGCTCGAGCTCGCCCTCTCGATTGCGGAAACGGATTCAATTGGCGCGAGGGTCATCACTGAAGAAGTGCTTCGCGAAGCGATGCAGCGCGCGTCGATCCGATACGACAAAGCCGGCGAAGAACACTTCAATCTGATCTCGGCGTTGATCAAATCGATCCGCAACTCAGACCCAGATGCCGCGGTCTACTGGCTCGCGCGAATGATCGAAGGCGGCGAGGACCCGCTATACATCGCCCGGCGGCTGGTCGTCCATGCCTCGGAGGACATTGGGCTGGCCGATCCGATGGCGCTGGTCGAAGCGGTCGCGGCCATGCAGGCGACTCACTTTGTCGGATTCCCGGAAGCGAAGCTGGCCCTGACGCAAGCCACTCTCTACCTGGCAACTGCTCCCAAGTCGAACTCGGTGCTCGCGACTTATATGGCGGCGTCTAAGGACGCCGTTGAGACCGAGCGCGAACCGGTGCCACTGCACCTGCGAAACGCGACGACCGGTTTGATGAAGCGGTTCGGTTACGGCGAAGGTTATCAGTATGCGCACGACTTCGAGTCGGGCAAGGCTGAGAACATGGACTGCCTGCCGGAAGGCTTGAAAGGGCGTAAGTACTACGAACCTTCAAAGCGAGATCGAAAGGCATCCACGAAGGACACTAAGAATACGGATGAATGAGTGCATGAAGTTCAGGCTGATTTTCCATTTTCCATTTGATATTTGCCATTGCCTGATTCTCTTCAATAACAAATGATAAATGGAAAATGGAAAATAGAAAATAGAAAGGAACTCACTCATGGCTGACGTCATCGTTTCTTCGATTGGTCATCTAAAGCAACAGATCACCGCCGGTACTCACACGTTCGTAGCCGACGAACCGCGCGAAGCGGGCGGCAGCGCTGCCGGACCGGATCCTTATTCGCTGTTGCTCGCGGCGCTCGGAGCGTGTACGGCTATGACTCTGCAGCTCTACGCCAGGCGAAAAGAGTGGCCTCTCGAAAAGGTTGAGGTCAGCTTGAAGCACTCTCGTAGTCATGCCGAGGACTGCGACGACTGCGCGACCAACCAGGGAAAGATCGAGCTAATCGAGCGATACATCTCGCTCACGGGTCAGCTCAACGAAGAGCAGAAGGCGCGATTGATCGAGATAGCCGAGCGGTGTCCTGTACACAAGACGTTGACTTCTCAGATTTCAATCAAGACCTATCTTGATTGATGAAGATGCTATGCCGGCAACGATACTGACCATCAGGACGCGGCGAGACAAGCAGGTTCTCGATATATGATCAGCTCGATTGTTGGAGCTGGCATCACTGTTCCGATTGATGGTGGAAAGCTCCAACTCGGCGCCTGGCAGCGAGTGTTGCTGGTTGAGTGCAACGGCCCTCGCGAGAGGAACGTCGTGGTCACGGTTGTAGCAGCTTGAAACCTGCCCTATGCGAATGAATTTGATTAGGCATTGTGACGCGCGTACTATCGGGGTGTCGACCGAAGGCTGAGGTTCAGAGATGTTCTGCCCTACGTGCGGAAGAGACAACTTGAGCGAGCGCAAGTTCTGCGCCTCGTGCGGGACCAATCTCGAGGCGGTTTCCCAGGTGCTATTCGGGACCGGGACAGACTTCTTCACCAGAATAGACAGCGGTCTCGATCAATTCATCGCGCGATACGCGGAACACGTTTTCAAGGATGCGCCAGCCAATGCCACCGACCGAAGTGTGAGCAATTCCTGGAAGCTTCTTGGTAAAGGCGCCCTGACGTCCTTCGTCGACCTCTTTCTGTCGCTTTTGATATGGAATGTTTTTACAGTCAGGTTCTATATTCTTTTGTTTTCAACTCCGTTTAGATTGCTTTCAGAGCGGAGCAGCCGTTTGAAGGGTTTGAAAGCGGGAATTGACAAGGCGACTCCGCGCAGCCTGCCTGAGCCTTTGCCCAACCAATGGCTTCCCGGTTCGGTGCCAAGCGTTAGCGAGCACACGACTGAGCGGCTTCAACAGTATCGGCCGCCGCGGCAGGAAGAGTCCCGAAAGCAAGATTAGTCGCTTGCTTCGAGAGCGGCTAGCTAAGAGGCTAACACCGAAGCATAGAAAGTGGCCTCACTAGACTTCGTGTTGTCCGATTTCGTGAGGTGATGAAATGGCGAAGAGTAATGGCGAGGCAGTAAGCATAGGCCTCCGCGCGAAAACGGCGAGAGCTATCGCAGTCGTCTTGGCAGGACCAGCAGATTCACCGAGAGTGGTTAGACGCCTGGAACTGGTTCTCTCAGATCCTGAGATGCCCGCAACCTCCGCGCCTTACCACGAAGTCATAGATCTCCCGTGGGAGCGGGCTACGGTTGCCGTTCGCAAGTCGGCGAAGAGAATCGAGACCATTACATCGAAGGCCCTGAGGCGCCTGATTGACGATGCGCAAGCCGAAGGTTATGCGGTAACAGGGATCGGAATAGTGGGAGCAGGGAATCGAAATCTCGGAAAGATCGGAAGTACTCACATTAGAGCGCACGCCGCTGAAGGAGTTTTGTTCCGCGAGGCACTTGAGGTTGCAGCCGCGGCAAACAAAGTGCGGAGCCGAACGTTCGATCAACGAAGCCTTGATGAAATCGCAGCGTCCGAATTGCAACTTCCAATCGAAAAACTCAAAGGGAGCCTGGGTGAGATGGGTCGCGCAGCCGGCAGCCCATGGCGCGCCGATGAGAAGGCGGCGGCCACCGCCGCGTGGCTGGCGCTGGCGTCGCACGGAAGCAAATGACTCAGGGTTCAAGAGTCAACGAAGATATCCGCGAGAATCCGCCGAATCAGTCTCATCCGTGGTCTATGCGTCGCTGTCAATTCGCTTCTTGCGAACTCATAGACCACGGATGAAACTGATTGGACCGATTTGCGCGGATACCAGTCCTTCACTAGTTGTCCCTCTCATGATCGCGCTGTTATATTGAATGAGCCCGCATCGGAAGACTCTCAACAGAGCTCTCCACGCGGTGAAACCTGTCAAGGACACGCCATGAATAACATCAGCCGGCTTTCCCGTGAGTCCGCCGCCCTGGCAGTCATCGACATGCAGGAAGCTTTTCGGCCGGTGATTTCGGACTTCGGCGTCGTCGCCTCGCGTATTGCAACGGCGGTCGAGGGCGCCCGGCTGTTGGAAGTTCCTGTGATCGTGACCGAGCAATATCCGAAGGGTCTCAAGCACACCGCCGAAGAGATCATTGCCCGGCTGCCGGCAGAGTTGACCCCGATCGAGAAGTCTTGCTTTAGCTCCTGCGGCTCAGAAGATTTCCTCTCGCAGCTCACGAACAAGAACATCAAGCAAGTGCTGGTCTGCGGCATTGAAGCACACATCTGCGTCTTGCAGACCTCGCTCGATTTGCTCGCAAAGGGCTTCGAGGTTTATGTGCTCGTCGATTGTGTCACGTCTCGCATACGCGAAAACAAAGAGGTGGCGCTGGCGCGGTTGACGCAGGCGGGAGCGATCCAGTCAACGCTCGAGATGGCGCTGTTTGAGATGATGCGGACGGCCGATTCACCGCAGTTCAAGGCGATACAGTTGCTGATCAAGTAAGGCAAGAATTGAAAATTGAAAATTGAAAAATGAAAATGGGAAATTGAAAACGCCGTCTTAACATCGTCTCTTAATTTGCAATTGTCATTTTTCAGTTTTCAATTCTTTCGACTCACAGCTATGAAGGAACTCAATGCCCAGCAGCAAGAAGCGGTGCAAATAGTCGAAGGTCCGCTGCTGGTTCTGGCAGGCGCTGGCTCGGGCAAGACTCGCGTAATCACCAGCCGTATCGCTTATTTGATCGAGCAGGCGGCAGTCCCGCCCTGGCAAATACTCGCCGTCACGTTCACCAACAAAGCTGCCGGAGAAATGAAGTCGCGCGTTGAAGCCGCGCTCGATCCCGGTCTGCGCACTTCCTCGCCGCTGATCTCGACTTTCCATTCCCTTTGCGTTCGGATACTGCGGCGCAATATCCAGGCGTTGAACGAGGGCTACTCGCGGAGCTTCACCATCTACGATCAAGACGATCAGGTGCGGGTAGTTCGGGCGATCATGAAGGACCTGGATATCGACGACAAGTCTTTGAATGCGCGGCAGGCGCTCAGCGCAATAAGCGGGGCGAAAAACCGCGGGAAGTCGCCGGCCGGCTATGCCAATCATGCCAATCAGGGCGAATACGCTACCGATCGCACCGAAAAGATCGCCCGAATCTTCATGCTTTATGAAGAGCGGCTAAAGAAAGCGAATGCGCTCGATTTTGACGATCTCCTGATAAGGGCCGTCGAGTTGCTTCGCCGCGTGCCCGATGTGCGGAAGTACTATCACGATCGATTCCGTCACGTGATGATCGACGAGTTTCAAGATACCAACGGGATTCAGTACGAGTTGGCTCGCCTGATTACGGTTGGCTCCTCCAAGGCCGACGCAGTTCTGGCAGAGGACCTTTGGAAGGAACGAAGCCTGTGCGTGGTCGGCGATATCGATCAGAGCATTTACTCCTTCAGAGGCTCCGACTTCAATATCATCCTCGGGTTCCAGCACGACTTCGCCGGCACCAAGTCGATCAAGCTCGAACAGAACTATCGCTCGACGCAGACAATCCTCGAGGCCGCCAACAAGATAATCGAGTGCAATCGGCAGCGGCTGCCCAAGACGCTCTACGCCACGCCCGAACTCGGTCAGGGCGAAAAGATTCGGTACTACCAGTCCTACGACGCCGAGGGCGAGGCCGCTTTTGTCGCCGACAGAGTCGTTGATCATCAGCGCCAATCTCACGACTTGCGATCGGTCGTGTTATATCGCACCAACGCCCAGTCGCGGTTGTTCGAAGAAGCGCTCAGAAGGCGTGGCATCGCTTACAACATTGTTGGAGGTTTCTCGTTTTACGATCGCGCTGAAGTGAAAGACATAATTGCGTATCTGAAGCTTGGGATGAACCCTCAAGACGACGTGGCCCTGGCGCGAGTCATCAACTCACCGCCTCGCGGGATCGGCAAGACCACGATCGACATCCTGCAAAACAAGCAACGCGAGCTTGGCGGTTCGCTGTGGGATACGATTGTTCTCGCCGTCGAGAATCGTGCTCTTGGCCCCCGCGCAACTGCCTCGCTCGAAAACTTCATCGGCATTATCAAAGGGCTGAGCGATCGCGCCGGTGAAGGTCAACCGCTTTCAGAGATAGTGAAAGCCGCGACGCTGGACACCGGTTACGTGCGCTCTCTGGAAGAGGAGAAGACGGTTGAGGCCGAAGGACGACTGCTGAACATCGAGGAGCTTGTGACGGCGGCGGTCGAGGCTGAAGAGCAGGACGAATCGCTGCAGGACTTCATCGACCACGCCGCGCTGGTGGCTGACACCGATCAGTACCGGGCCGATTCCAGAGTCACGTTAATGACCATGCACTCGGCGAAGGGGCTCGAGTTTCCGCTCGTTTTCATCGTCGGCGCCGAGGAAGGCCTTTTTCCTCACTCGCGCGCGGCGTCCAGCGAAGAAGACCTGGAAGAGGAGCGAAGGCTCTGCTACGTCGCGATCACACGCGCGCAGAAATATCTCTACATAACCCATGCCATGCAGCGCCGCATATTCGGCGAGGAATCGATAACTGAACCCTCGCGGTTCTTGAACGAGTTGCCGCTCGAGTTGCTGCAGAACCTCTCGCCGGGCCCGTCGTGGCTGGGGTTTGCGGAGCGTCCCGAGACGCGGGACAATCGCGCAGCCGCGGCCGCGCTCCGGGGCGAGCCGTCGCGCACGGTGAAGAAAACTTCGAACTACTCGGGCAAGACTTACAATTCGGTGGATGGTGTGCGCGAGTTCTTCAAGCGTCGCACGCAGTCTGCCGGCGGGGCCGAGCAGAGCAGGGAAGCCGCCGAGCCAAAGAGCAGAGGGGCGAGCGGCGACTCAGGCGCTGCAAGCTCGGGAGGGCAGTTTCGGGTTGGCGCACACGTTCGGCATGCGAAGTACGGGACCGGTGTCGTGCTTCGCTCAGAAGGCGCGGGCGATGATGCGAAGCTCACAGTGAGGTTTCCCGGCTACGGGCAAAAGAAATTCGTGGCCAAATTCGCCGCGCTCGAAAAGGCGTAGGTGGAAGAGACTTCAGTCTGTGTCTTTTGAATCTAACGACCGGCACAGGCTAGAGTCAACGCAACGTCCGGAACCCGGAACCCGGAACTCTGAACCAGGAACCACAAAAGTTGATCGTCAAAGTGGCAGCAGTTCAAGCAGCTCCGGTCTATATGGATCTGGCGCGCTCGGTCGAAAAAGCTATCTCGCTTATTGCGGAAGCCGCTTCATCAGGCGCGAAGTTGATCGTCTTTCCCGAGACGTGGCTGCCGGGCTATCCCGCCTGGCTCGATTGCTGCCGCGATGTCGCGCTGTGGGACCACGAGCCGGCGAAGAAAGTCTTTGCTCGATTGATGGAGAACAGCGTGGTCGTGCCGGGGCCGGTCACCGAAGCGCTCGCCGCAGCGGCGCGCGAGCATCAAGTTGTTCTCAACATCAGCGTTCACGAGCGAGTCGTAGAAGGCGCCGGCCGCGGCACGCTTTACAACACCATGCTGACCTTTGGCGAAGACGGTGCGTTGCTCAACACGCATCGCAAGATCATGCCTACCTACACCGAGCGGATGATCTGGGGCCAGGGCGACGGTTCAGGCCTGCGAGCCGTCGCAACCGGCGCCGGCCGGGTCGGCGGATTGATCTGCTGGGAGCACTGGATGCCGCTTGCGCGTCAGGTGCTGCACTCGTCGGGCGAAGACATTCACATTGCCGCCTGGCCGCAGGTGAAAGAGATGAACCTTGTCGCAAGCCGGCACTACGCGTTTGAAGGCAGATGCTTCGTGATCGCCTGCGGCGCGGTAATGAGAGCAAGCGAGCTTCCTGCGGAGCTTGAGCCAATCGAATCGCTAAAGCAGCGTCCCGATTCATTCGTGCTCAACGGCGGCAGTGCGATCATTGCGCCGGACGGTTCATTGCTTGCGGGTCCGGTGTTTGACGAAGAGGTGATCCTGACGGCCGATCTTGATTTGTCACGCGTGGCAGAAGAGAGTCTTGCACTAGATGTGACGGGACACTATTCTCGCCCAGACATCTTTGACGTGAAGCTGAAGTTCTGATTATTTGGATGTCTTCATCTGGGCAAGCATCGCTTTCAGTTTCGCTGTGAACGTTGCTTCGTCTAACCGCGGTGCTTTTGTCACGCCGTCGAGTTGATGCATCCAGAATTCGGGCGCCGGCGGCTCCTCCTCCCACGTTGCAGCAGTCCCGTACAAAAGATACACATCCCAAGCGATGCTTCTCTCAGTCCTGAGAACCCGCTCCCAGAGTTCGCCGGTTTGAGATTCCGCGTCGAGGAAGTAAGAGACTCGCCTGTCTCGAAAGCTATTCGAGAGCTTTCGCGCTTCGCCGCGGAAGTCACCACCAAAGATGGGAAGCCAGACGACGTAAGCTCTGACTCGATCCTCGGTCACCTTCTTTAGGGTCTTCACTATGTTGGAGAACCCCCAACGACACATCGGTCAGGTGGGAGAGACAAGAGCAATCAACCGCACCTTGCCCGCGTCGTTCCGAAAGCGTTCCTTCAATTGGTCAAGGCTGAGGAGTTCGACGGCTCGCGTCTTGCGGACTGCCGCAGCGGAACTGCCAGCTTTCTGCGCCGCGGCGCATGTAGGCGCACTCAGGCCGGCTAGTATTGCTGCTAAGACTATCAGGGCTATGATTGCAGGCCACCGCTTCGAGCTGTCTGCGTGTTGCGTTCTCATTTCTTCTGCGTAAATCATAGCACAGGGTTTAAGAGGATTGGTGAGATTGACTCTTGCCGAAATGCACGGTCTAACGGTCAAGCAATCACGCGCACGAACAGCGGACCATTGCCTGGAGGGGCGAGTTTAGTCAGAAGAGCATGGAGTTCAGGCTTTAGCCTGCGTCTGTTCTGATTGACCGAGCCAAGACCAGGCTGAAGCCTGAACTCCATGCTCTTCTGATAGGAGCCGAGTGCTGTATACTACCGGGCGCTTACCGTCGGCGAAGTAGGAAGACGACGTGCTGTCAGCACACGCCACGCAAGCCGGCGGGTGGCCGCTGCCGGCTTCCGATCGACTATTCTATGGATCACGAGGTGCAGCGACGACGGTTCACGGGTCTCTGGCGCCACGGCGCTTTCATGCGGCTGTGGACTGGCCAAACGCTGTCCGTCTTCGGCTCGCTGATCGGCAGTACGGCGATGGGGTTCACTGCGATTCTCGTCCTTCACGCTACGCCGTTCCAGCTCGGGCTCCTTTCGGCCGCCCGCCTTGCGCCGGGGTTCCTGACCGGTTTGATCGCGGGCGCCTGGGTGGACCGGCTGCGGCGAAGGCCGATCCTGATCGTTGCCGACATTGGGCGAGCCGCGCTGCTGGCCACAATTCCGCTGGCGGCGGTCCTTGGCCATCTGCGAATCGAGCAACTCTACATCATTACTTTCCTGGTCAGCATCCTGACGATCTTCTTCGATGTCGCGTACCAGTCTTATCTACCCTCGCTGATAGGCCGGAAAGATCTGATCGAGGGCAACAGCAAGCTCTCGGCTAGCGCCTCTGTCGCCGAGGTCAGCGGGTTCGGCCTGGCTGGCTGGCTCGTTCAGATTTTCACGGCCCCGATTACGATCCTGATCGACGCAATCTCGTTCCTCGCCTCAGCGGTCTGTGTCTCGCTGATTCGTGTCCCGGAGCAGGCGGCGGTCAGCGACGCACAGCCGAACATGCGCCGCGAGATCGCAGAGGGTTTGCATGCAGTCTGGAGCCATCCGCTTCTACGCGCTACAGCAGCATGCATGCTCACACAGGAGTTCTTCGGTGGGATGTACGGCACGCTGGTGGTCTTGTACATGGCGCGCGATCTCGGGTTTGCGCCGGGCGTCCTCGGCACGATCTGGGCGGTGGGCGGAATCAGCTCGCTCATCGGCGCGATGGTGACCGCCTCGGCGACCCGGCGGTTTGGGATCGGCCCGGCGATGATCGTGGGATTGCTAGTGATGGGTACCGCGATGTTCTTCATCCCGCTGGCACAGGGCGCGACGCTCACTGCGGCAGTGTTGCTGCTCATCCAGCAGATCGGAGGGGATGGCGCAGCGACCATCTACCAGATCAACCAGGTCAGCCTGCGCCAGGCGATCACGCCGGAGCGGTTGCTTGGGCGTGTGAATGCCAGCGCGCATTTTCTTGGGTTGGGCGGAACGCTTGCGGGCTCGCTGCTGGGTGGGCTATTGGGCGAGATGATTGGGGTGCGAATGACGCTGTTTCTGGGCGCGTTCGGCACTGTGTTGTCGGCGCTCTGGCTGGTGCTGTCACCTGTTCGTGAGCTGCGCGCTGCTCCCGCGGCGCTCGCCGAACCGGCAGCCTGAGGTTGTCAAGCTGAGCGCTTTGCATTCATCGCTCGTTGCTCAGGGCTCGTGGTCGGGAAGGTGGGCTTGCCCCCGATGAGCCAGTGCTCTGCTTATAGACAGCGGGGGCAAGCCCACCTTCCCGACCACGAGCCTGAGTTATGCGCGGGTTTGGCCGCGAGTAACACTCCGATGAATCAAGTTGGAGTTCTGGTGGGTGGCGGCATAAATCTTGTTAGCGGTGCCCGGCGCCACCCGCTTCGCGGGTTCAGGTGGTTCCGTTCTGCCGTTCCACGGGTTCGCGGACTCACCCGTGGCTTTATGCCGCCACCCGCTTCGCGGGTTAGTGAAGCTGCGGATGGATTGACCTTGCCTCGCAAGCGGAGATACCTTACTCGCGTGAGCGATTCACAAACTCAAGAAGGAAATCCCGCGGCCGACAACGCTGAAGTGGCCCGGGTCCTCCAGCAGATCGCCGACATGCTCGAGTTCAAAAACGAAAACCCGTTCAAATACCGCTCCTATCAGATGGCAGCCGAAACAATCGGTTCGATGGCAACCCCGGTGACTGACATTGTCTCGCGAGGCGGCGCCGGCGAGCTTCAGAAGATTCCAGGCATCGGCAAGACAATCAGTGCGCAGATACTGGAGATCATTCAAACAGGGAAGTCTTCATATTTTGAAGAACTAACCAAAGATATTCCCGCGACTGTGCTCGACTTGCGGAGAGTCTCCGGCATCGGACTGAAAACCGCGCAGTTGCTTTACCGGGATCTTGGCGTGAACAGTCTCGATCAATTGAAATCGTTAGCCGAGGGAGGGGGGCTGGCGTCTGTTCCCGGCCTGGGTGAGAAGACCATCGCTCGAATAAAGTCATCGCTGACCCGGCTGAGTCAGAAGTGAGCGCCGGTGTGAACGTGATTCAGTCCTGTCAGGAGCCGCGCGCTGATCTCCTTGCGCTTGTCAGCGGTTCGGCTGGGCGTTAGTCTAAAGGAAGGCATGAAGATCGTCGTTATCGGATACGGGAGAGTTGGGTCAAGAACAGTTGCAGCGCTTCTCGAGCGAGGGCACGAGATCACCGTCGTAGACAAGGAAGCCAGCCGTCTCGGCCGCGCTTCGCAACTGGAAGGCGTCGAACTTGTTCAAGGTAACGGCATCGACGTGGACGTCCAGCGCGAAGCCGGCATAGGCGAAGCCGACCTCCTGCTTGCGGTGACCTTCGATGATAACGTGAACCTGATGGCTGCGCAGGTCGCGCGCACCCATTTTCACATCCCCCGCGCAATCGCTCGCGTGTACGAACCAAGCCACGCAGAAGCCACTCAGGAAGATCCCCAGTTGATCGTCGTCTGCCCCACCCTTCTTGCTGTGACTATGATCGTCGAGCAGGTGGATATCGCGGCGGGTCAACCTGCGCCGGAGCGAATGCCGCCCGAAGTCGCTGTAGCTCAACCGCGGCGGCGCACCGAACCGACGGATGATTCGCGATACATCCTGATCTCCGGCGGCGGTAAGGTCGGAGTGAATCTCGCGCGCGAGCTCTACGAGAGCGGGCACGAGGTGGCCCTTATCGAAAGAGATCCGGTTCGCGCTGTTGCGTTATCAGCCAAGCTCGACTGCCAGATATACGTCGGCGACAGCTCGACGCACGACGTGCTCGAGGGCGCGGACGCAGCCCGTGCGCGGGTGTTTGTGGCGGCTACCGGCAGCGATCAGGACAACCTGATCGCTTGCGAGGTGGCCAAGAAAGTATTCGGAATTCAAAAGACGATCGCCCGAGCCTCGAATCCAAAGAACGAAGAGGTCATGGCGCGGCTCGGCGTAGATTCCACGGTCAGCTCGACCGCAATCATCCAACAGGTCATTGAACGCGAGCTTCCGACCGTTCGCATAAAGACTTTGCTTAGTCTCCAGTCGGGCGCTTTTCAGATACTCGAATACCCGCTGGACGCGACCTCTCCGGCTAGCGGCCGCATGGTGCGGGAGATCGAGTTGCCCCAAGAAACCAACCTCATCGCTATTTTGCGCGGCAACACAATGGTAGTCCCCCGCGGGGAAACCGTGCTCGAAGACGGGGACGTGATAGTCGCGTTGGTGAATACGGAAAAGGAAGCAGGGCTGCGGCTGGCCTTGCTCGGCGCCTAGCCCGCAGCAGCCGTTCGTTGATACTGGAACAAGGGGATCACTGTGAAAAAGGTACTAGTTGTCGAAGATCATCACGACACTTCATTCTTGCTCTGCCGTTTGCTGAAGACCGAGGGATACGAAGTGGAGCATGCGATCGATGGGATGGTAGGTTATAACGCCGCCTCGAGCGCGCCCCCGGACCTGATCGTTACCGACATCCAGATGCCGCGCATGGATGGGATCGAAATGATAAAACGGATTCGCCGGTCGGCCGACATCAGCCGCACGCCGATCATAGTGATGAGCGCTTACGGAAAGCGGGTGATCGACGAGGCGCTTGATGCCGGAGCCGACGGCTTCGTCGAGAAACCCATCGATCTGGCGAGCTTCCTGGAAACGATCAAGTCAAAGCTTCCCGTAGGGTGAGCATCACTGCGCATCACTGGGCATCTGCGGGACCGTAGATGATTGCCGAAGCATCGACCGTAGGATGAAAGGAATCCGGCCGGTCTACCTCAGGATCGAAGACACAGGTTCGATTGCGCCCGCTGAGCTTGGCTCTGAAGAGAGACTGATCTGCCTTCTGTACGATCTCCAGCGCCCCCGCGCCGTCATCTGGGAATGTAGCCACCCCCAGGCTGATCGTGATGTGCATTGTCTGAGCGAGATCGCTGGTGGATGCCGGGAACGGATGGGCTTCGACGGTCTTTCTGATTCCTTCAGCTACTTCAAACGCGCGTTCGCGCGAACCCACCACGTAAGCCATGTACTCCTCGCCGCCGTAACGTGCCGCCAGGTCCGCGCTGCCGGCAACATCGCGAATGATGTGGCCGACATCGCGAATGGTGTGGCTTCCCACAAGATGCCCGCGCCCGTCGTTGACTCGCTTGAAGAAGTCGATGTCCATCATCAGAACGCTGATCTGAGAAGGCGCCGCGCTGCGGGCCGCTTCGGTGATCTTGTGATCAAGCTCGGCGAACAGACTCCGGCGCGAGCGCAGACCCGTAAGCTCGTCGCGCTGGGTCATCTGATGAAGCTTCTCCTGAAACTCGGCCTCAAACTCGTCGAGCATCGCGTACTTCATCATGTGGTCGCCGATTTTTATCTTGTCGCCGTCCTGAAGTAGCTGTTGCGACGTAATCTTTGCGCCATTCAGAAAGGTCCCGTTGGTGGAGTCCAGATCGTTGACGTAGTACTCGAGGCAGTTTCCCTCCAGGCAAAGGCGTATTATCTCGGCGTGCAGGCGCGAGGCGATTTCGTCTCTGAGCACCAGGTCGGCCTTTGAGCCGCGACCTACGACGGTGCGCTCCTTTTCCAGATTGATCGTTACTCCGATTGAGTTGCCCTGCAATACGACCAGGACTGGCCGCTTGGTGTTCCCCGCTAGAGCGACTTCGCGGAGGTCGAGCTTTATTGTGCGCTCGGCATCATTCACAGCTAATCACCTTTGATGAATGAATATATCAACGACCGGGCAAAGAGCAAAGAGCAAAGAGCAAAGGGCGAAGGGCGAAGGGCGAAGGGCGAAGCGCTTTGCTCCTTTCTCTTCGCTTGACGCTAACAAGACCGCTAACTACACTTTTACCAAGTTAATCATTGATCGGGTTCGACTATGACGAAAACCAACGGCGATTCAAACAGACGATGCAGCGGTGTTGAGCGTCTCGCCGAAGCAAATCTGCCAACCGAATTCGGACTGTTTCGAATCATCGGCTTCAAGAGCCTCGCCACTAACGAAGAGTTTCCCGTGCTCGTCAAAGGAGAGCTGGATGAAAACACACCTGCTCTCGTTCGCATTCACTCACAGTGCTTGACTGGTGACGTGTTTCACTCCCTGAAGTGCGACTGCGGTCGACAGCTTGATCACGCGATGAAGCTCATTCAAGAAGAAGGGCGAGGCGTGATCATCTATCAACAACAGGAAGGCCGTGGCATTGGTATCACGAACAAGATTCGTGCTTACGAGCTTCAGGATGCCGGCCAGGACACGGTGGAAGCGAACCTGTCGCTGGGGTTCGAGGCCGATCTTCGCCAGTATGAATGTTGCGTGGATATTCTCAAGCAACTGGGTCTGCGGCGCATCCGGCTGATGTCTAACAACCCGGAGAAGATCGCGGCGGTGCAGCAAGCAGGGATCGAGATAGTCGAACGCGTTTCTATTGAAGTTGAACCGCACGAGAAGTCGCTGGGCTACATGAAGACCAAGAAAGAGAAGCTGGGCCACCTTCTGGACAACGTCGGGGCCGAAGACAAGGCGCTCATCTAAGAAGCTCCGCTGTGCCCCGACCCGCCCACAAACTCGTCCGAGTCATCCAGATACCTTGATTCTGACTCAGTCAGCGCGACACAAGCGCCGGTCTCAGGATCCAGCAACAGAAGAAACTCGTCGAGCCGTTTGACGATTGGTCCCGCCGCCCCGATGCCGACCGAGCCACGAGATGAGGGAAGGTGAGACAGCAGAACGCTGGGAACAAAGACTTCGTCGCCCCACTGCAAGATCCATCGCCCGGCTTCGGCGCCGGCGAAGACGGTGCGTATCCCGCCCCGCGCAATTTGCCGCGCGTTCAAGCGGTCAAGCTCACCCGAGATTATGTCCGCCCATTTACGCGCTTCCCGCGGTGTCAACGCGACGCGCTTATCTGAATCCCTTAGTTCTATTCCTTCCACCGAGCGCGAAGCCGTCAACGAATAGATTGGTGTGATCTCTTCGAAGGGTTCGAAGCTGCCGGTGTTCGCGAGATGCTCGAGCGTCGCGGCCAGCTTGAACGCCGACTGAAGGTGCACCGTCAGTCCCTTCAGCGAGATTGTGGGAGGCGCCGGTCGACTCAGCGCTGCCGGCGCAACGCGAAGCGCTTCGAGCCTGCGTTCAAGCTCACCAATGTGGTCGCGGCCGAGCAATACCCATCGCCCGGTCCGCTGATCGCTTATCAACAAGCGCCCGCCGCCGGTGGAAACAGTCAGCCATTCGCGAAGGCCCGACCGGCTCACCTCAGCCTCTGGTCTCGATTCTGAGCTGAACACATCTACAAAAACGGAAACCGCCGGACTGTCCAACCACAGCTCGGATTGGGGGTGCGACAACAACAGCTCATCGCCCACGTTTGCCAGCACAACTTCGTCTTGCATCCTCGCAACATCATAGAACTCGCTTCTGAACTGGACGGTGGCTAAGTAGTGTGCGGCCTCTTCCCGCCCGAAATACGCTTGCCGATTCTGATGCCTCAGCACCACGTTGTCATCAGACCTGACTATTAACCCGCTGCCGCCCTGGCGCACAACCCGCGATGTTACAGCGCCTTCTTTCAGGAACTCCGCGACACTTGCCGCGAGATACGGAGCGAAAGCAAGGCTGCACCTTATTGAGAGAATGTTGATCATCGGCGATGTTCAAGCATGAGCTTGAGCGCGCCGAAGTATCAAGTCATCACGTCATCATCATAGGGCCGATCGGCGTTGCGCTGGAGCGGCGACTTAGGTAGAAATGAAGCTATGTCGAGCAAGGGTCCGAGCCACAAAGAAGCGGTTCAAATTGCGATCGAGGGGTCCGTGCTGGAGTGCGAAGGCCAGGAACTGAAAAAGGGCTTGTGGGAAAACGGGGTCTACCTGGGCGCGGATGGCTTCGTCTATCACATCAGCACGAGACAGGCTCGGGGAGGCATACAGAAGACAATTAAGGGCAAACGCGCAGTCGGCGAGTATTTGAGATGGGTCGACGGGCTGTTTCGCCCGGGCGAACTTCCAAGCGAAGCGAACGGTATTCATTACCGCGCCGCGCGCAAGCTCCGCGAGTTGATCTAGCTCTCTCTCATTGGCAAGCTCAGCCCGATGGTTTCGTCCCGACTTTGGCACGGTCTCTCCCATCAAACGCCTTTTTCTCGTCGGTTCTTCGGCGAAACTGGAAGTTGGATAATCCGAATGTTATAGTCAAGCAATGCTGTACAGAAAGCCTCGAGTCGGACAAGAACTGAATGCGCACTGCGGCAAATGCAAAGATGAACGAACTCACATCGTCGCTGCGATGGACGGGGAAATCGTCCGCAGGGTTACTTGCTCGATGTGCGGCAGCACGCACAACTACAAGGTGAAACCTGCCGCCGCCCCGGAAGGGGGAACACCTGGCGCGGCCGCGCCTGCCAAAAGAAAAGTGGGCTCCAGGCGGGCCAAGGAAGCAAACACTTTTAACATCGATCCGAAGCGCCCGGTAAAGTCTTACGACATGAATAACATCTTTTCAGCCGGTGACGTCATCAATCATCCAAAGTTCGGGCTGGGCGCTGTTGAGGCGGCGCTTCCACCGAACAAGATTGAGGTCAGATTCCAGGAAGGCAAAAAGATGCTGCTTCATAACATGAAGAATTTCCGCTACTGACGCCGAAGATTTGATAAAGAGACACAAAGATGAGCCGCCGTTTGAACGAATCAACGGCGGCTCATTCTTTGTCTTTTTGGTGATTCCTATCCTGCCAGAAACTGCCGTTGGCATGGGACTAGCGCCGGCTATCGGAAAAACACCGCGTTCTTCTGAATGAAGCGCCGCCACTTAGCTGGCACGCCGGCTTCAGCGAAGATCGCAGACACCGGACACGCGGGCACGCATGCGTTACAGTCGATGCATGTGGCCGGGTCTATGTACATCTGTTGCTGATCGGGGCCGCCCTGAATGCAGTCAACGGGACATACATCGACGCAGGCGAGTTCCTTTGCGCCGACGCAGGGCTCACATATCACGTATGCCAAACTTCTTGCTCCGCGCGGTCATTGCTTGAAGTAGTCGGCGTTCATCTGAGTGAAGTTCTTCCATTGCTCAGGGAGATCGTCTTCGGTGAAGATTGCCTGTACCGGGCATGCCGGCTCGCACGCGCCGCAGTCGATGCACTCGTCGGGGTGGATGTACAACAACTCAACGTTCTCAAAGTCGGGCTCGTCTTTTCGCGGGTGTATGCAGTCTACAGGACAGACGTCGACGCAGGCGGTGTCCTTGGTCCCTATGCAGGGTTCAGCGATAACGTACGTCATTGAAACGTAAGCCTCCTTTTCAGGTATTAATAAATGATTTGACCGTTTGCCTGTACAAATTTCGCCGATTTAGTTTAAAGAGTCAAGGAAGGGTTAGTCAGCGGACGGACGACGGATGACGGGCGACCGGCGACTGACGATAATCAAAGGTCAGTGTCCGGTCGTCAGTCGCCGGTCGTCCGTCGTCCGTCATCCGTCATCCACCGACTACTGACCCTCCTCATACTCAGTCATCGCACGAGTGTCCATAACCTCAGCCAGCTCTTCGTCGGTGAGCAAGCCCTCTTCCTTGATGGTTTCTCGAATAGTCTTGCCCTTGCTGATCGCGAGCTTTGCGATCTCGGCCGCGCGAGCATAGCCGATTCGCGGACTGAGCGCGGTCACCAGTGAGACGCTGTGTTCAACGTACCAGCCGCAGCGCTCCTCGTTTGCTGTGATGCCTTCAACACACCGATCTTTCAGGACCCTCAACGCGTTGGTCAAGATCGTCAGCGACATCAAAAGATTGAACGCTATCACGGGCATCATCACGTTGAGCTCCAGTTGGCCCGCTTGCGCAGCCGTCGCGACAACCAGATCGTTTCCCATCACTTGAAAGCACACCATGCCGGTCATCTCTGCGATCACCGGATTGACCTTGCCGGGCATGATCGACGAGCCGGGCTGAACAGCCGGCAGATTGATTTCCGCCAAACCGGTGTTCGGACCCGAACTTAGAAGCCGCAAATCATTGGAGATTCTGAGCACGTCTGTCGCAAGCGTTCTGAGCGCACCCGACAACCCGACGAACGGTGACATGCTCTGCATCGCCTCGAAGTAATCGCCGGTTGCTCGAAGCTTTTGATTCGTGACTCGACTCAATTCCTCAACCACGCGCGTGCGGTAGCCCGGCGGCGCGTTCAAACCGGTCCCGGCGGCCGTGGCACCCAAGCCGATCTCCTTCAACTCATCTGCCGCTCGAGCGATTCGATCCGCGTTTTTCTGAATCGCAGTCGCGTAAGCCCCGAACTCCTGTCCCAACCTGATCGGCACTGCATCTTGAAAATGGGTGCGCCCGGATTTGACGATGTCGTCGAATTCGCTCGACTTGGTTCGCAGCGACGCCGCTAGAACGTCGAGAGTGCTTATCAACTTGTCCACTGACTCCAGGGCGGCAAGCCGCATCGCCGTAGGGAACACGTCGTTGGTCGACTGGGCCATGTTCACGTGATCGTTAGGGTGAACGATGGAGTAGTCACCCCGTTCTCCCCCGAGCAGCTCAATCGCGCGATTGGCCAGCACCTCGTTCGCGTTCATGTTGTGCGAGGTCCCCGCGCCAGCCTGGAAAGGATCGACCACGAACTGATCGCGCAACCTTCCGGCGAGCACTTCATCGGCGGCCGCCTCGATTGCGTTTGCTAGCCGCGCGTCCAGCGAGCCAAGCGCCGCGTTCACCCGCGCGGCGGCCTTCTTTATCTGCACGGTTGCGGTGACCAGCGAAGGGTAGGGCTTCCACCCGGAGATAGGAAAGTTCTCGATCGCGCGCGCGGTCTGAATCCCGTAGTAGACATCGCCCGGCAGTTCACGCTCGCCGAGCGAGTCTCGCTCAATCCTTGGTTGGGTCGAACGTGACATGAGGAATCATCTCGACGTCTTCTTTCAGCGTCACACGGCCCGCCAGCTTCTTCTTCTCTTTCACTATGGGGGTGAACTTGATCGTGCTATCGACCAGCTTCTCATTTGGCCGGTATCCCAACCCGAATTCCGGAAGCTCGGGCCGGCTCATCAACCGCTTGATGTCCCACATTGTTTCTTCGCGCGTGTAAGCGCATATCTCCGTTTCGCGGCTCATGATGATAGCTTCTTCGGGACACGCGTCAACGCAGAAACCGCAGAACACGCAACGCAGCATGTCGATATCAAACCTTGCGGGATACTTTTCGATCAGCGGATCGGGATGCTCAGCCGCCTCGATGTAGATGCAATCGGCCGGGCACGCAGTCGCGCACATGTAGCAGGCGACGCAGCGCGGCGAGCCGTCCTCGCGCGCGGTCAGGATATGCGCGCCACGAAACCGGTCCGAGTAGGCGCGGCGCTCTTCCGGATAGCGGATCGTCGCATTGACCTTCCCCGTCAGATTGTCGATCATCCGGTTCATGGTGAGGCCCATCCCGAACAGCGGGCCGAGCATGTCTTTGGCGAATGACGACTCCGCCTCCGCGCGCTCCCTGACGTTGATGACTTTGGCTGATCGCTTCATGGGTAGCAAAGACCTTACTCTGTATATCTCCGGGGCAGACTAAAGTCTACCCTACAACCACCCCCGGCAGGCGTGTTTGATCCAACGTGATACCGCGATACGCCGCGACGCTTTCGGTCATCGTCGCAAACACATCTTCTGCCGACATCCACAGCGACTCGGCGCCGCTCGCCTGAAGCAGCATCGCGAACACTTCCCAAACCGCCAGCGTGTCTCCCCCGGGCTCGATTGCCTTGCCTGCGAGCTGAACCCGTCCCTCGAAGTTCGTGTAAGTCCCATCCTCTTCAGACCACGCAGCGACCGGCAACACAACGCTTGCTGCTGCCTGCCAATCTGCTTCGTGAGCCGCCAGCACTACGGAGTACTCGAGCTCGTCGATCAGCTCGAAAATCCGCCCTTCGACTTCCTCGTCGTTGGGCCGCCGCACCAGCGGTTTGAAGTACACCACCACCGCCGCCTTTATTCGGCGCTCGCGTGCAGCCTTGATCGCGCCCTCGATCCCGCCGAGTTCCTCGCTCATAAGCCCCAGCTTGATCGCGCCCATCGAGTTCGGATGCTTATCGAAGTGACGCAGTATCTGGTCCTCCTCCTCCGCCAGATTCTTGTCTTCGGAGTCAACGCGGAAATCAAACTGAGTCGCGCCCAACTGATCGCCGAGATATTTCTTTAACAGGAACAGCGCTTCGTTTGTAGTCGAGGGCGAGGCGAAACCGAGAAGCGAACCCGCGCCGCTGGCGTCGCGGATCTCCTTCAAGCGCGAATCAATCGACCGCGCGGCTTCTTCCCAGGTAACGGGCGCTTGCACCCCGTCGCGCCCCTTCATCAGCGGCCGGTGAATGCGCCTGGCGTTATTCAGCTCGTGAAAGCTCAGCCGCCCCTCGTCGCACAGCCAGCTTCGATTCACCTTGGGATTGCGCCTGGGTATCAACCGGAAGATCGCTCCGTCTCGGTGGTCGATCCGCACAGTGCAACCGGTCGAGCATCCGCCGCACACCGAGTCCGTGGCGTGCAGGAACCACACGCGGCACTTAAACCTGAAGTCGCGAGATGTCAACGCGCCGACCGGACAGATGTCGACAACGTTGCCCGAGTACGGATTGTCCAGCGGCGCGTCCTCAAACGTCCCGATGGCAACGTGATCGCCGCGCCCGAAGAATTGCATCTCGCCCGTCTCGGTCACCTCCTCGAAGAAGCGAATGCAACGCGAGCACAGCACGCATCGTTCTTGATCGAGCACGACCATCGGCCCCAGGTCGATCACTTTGCGCTTGCGCACCTTCATCGCGAGCGGGATCTCGCTGGTGTGCAGCCCGTAAACCATGTAGTAGTCCTGCAAACGGCACTCGCCCGCTTGATCGCAGACCGGGCAATCGACCGGATGATTGATCAGCAAGAACTCGAGCACGCCGCGCACAGCTTCTTTGACTCGCTCGTTGTCCGAATGCACGACCATCCCTTCATTCACCATCGTTGTGCAGGCCGGCGTGAGCTTGGGCATTTTCTCCACGTCAACCAGACACATGCGGCAGTTGCCGTCGATGGACAAGTCGGGGTGGTAGCAATAGTGCGGTATCTCTATGCCGTGATCTTCGGCAGCTTGAATGATGGTCTGCCCGTTTCTGGCTTCGACCTCTCGTCCGTTTAGAGTGAATTTCGGCATCGCTTCTTTTTTCCGTTCAAACACAAAGGCACGAAGTCACAAAGGAAAAGAGCTGATAGCGACTGTCCCTGTCGGACCCTCCATTCTTAGTGTCTTTGTGCCTTTGTGTTTAAGCGCTCTCAGCTCGAACACAACGCTTCGAACTCGCTTCTGAACTTGGTTACGAAACTTCTGATCGGCATCACGTCCGCGTCCGCCAGCGGACAAATCGTCTTGCCTTCCATTCGATCGGCGATCTTCAAAAGCAAATCTACGTCGGATCGCCGGCCTTTGCCCGCAACGATGTTCTTCAGAATCTTAGCTGCCCAGCCGGTTCCTTCCCGGCAAGGCGTACACTGGCCGCACGATTCGTGCGCGTAGAAGTCCGCGATCACCGACAATGTCTCGGGCATGCTGGTAGTCTCGTCCAGCACGATCATCCCGCCTGAACCAAGCATCGAGCCTGCCTTTAGCAACGACTCGTAATCCAGCAGCGCGCCTTCGCACTCGGCGGCGGTCATCACCGGAACGGATGAGCCTCCGGGTATGACGGCCTTCAACTTGCGGCCGTTTGGTATGCCGCCCGCTTCGTTGTTGATGAAGTCCAGCAGCGGATACCCCATGTCGACTTCGTAAACACCCGGCTTGTTGACGTGACCCGAAACCGAAAAGAGCTTTGTGCCTTTACTCTTCTCGGTCCCGATCGCTGCGTGCGCCGCCGCGCCGTTCTGAATGATCCAAGGCAGCGCTGCCAACGTCTCAACGTTGTTCACCACAGTCGGTGAAGCAAGGAATCCGTGAGTGGCCGGAAACGGCGGCTTGATGCGCGGATACCCGCGATTGCCCTCCAGCGATTCGATCAGCGAAGTTTCTTCACCGCAGATGTAAGCGCCTTGCCCAAGGTGTATGAATATATCGAGCCCGTAGTCCTTCCCCAATAGCGAAGGCCCGAGTATCTTCGCTTCGTACGCTTCATCGAGCGCTTTCTGTACGATGTTCGCGACGAACTCGTACTCGCCTCGAATGTAGATGTACGACAAATGGCTGTTCAGCGCGTAGCAGGCGATCGCCATTCCTTCGATCATCAAATGCGGATCACGCTCCATCAAGATGCGGTCCTTAAACGTGCCCGGCTCGCTCTCGTCGGCGTTGCAGAGCAGGTAAGTCGGCTTGGCAGTGCGCGGCACGAAGCCCCACTTGATACCGGTTGGAAAGCCGGCGCCTCCGCGCCCGCGAAGCCCACTCGCCTTCACTTCGTCAATCACGGTCGCCGGGTCCATCGCCAGCGCTTTCTCGAGCGCCTTGTAGCCGCCGCGCTCGCGATACTTCGTGATGCTCGCCTGATCCGGCTTGTCTATGTTGGTGAGTAATATCTTAGTCATCGATCTTGGGATCCTGGGAGCGCAGGCATCCTGCCTGCCTTCCGTCTTCTCATCCTAGTCATTGCGCAGTTTCTCAATTATCTCCGCGATCTTTGCAGGCGTCAGGTTCTCGTAGTATCGATCTCCCACTTGCATCGCCGGCGCCGTCCCGCAAGAGCCCAGACACTCAGTCAAATCCCAACTGAACTTTTCATCACTTGTGACTTCTCTTTTCTCAACTCCCAGTTGCCGCTTGATCTCGTCGATGCACGGATTGACGCCCATCAACCAGCAGCTCAGGTTTTTGCAGATGTCGATGTGATGCTTGCCCGCAGGTTTCTTGTGAAGCATCGTGTAGAAGGTCGCGACGCTCAACACGTCCGAGGGCGGATAACCCATCAACCCACCGACGTATTCGGCGACCTCGGGCGAGATCCAACCGAACTCACGTTGGGCAAGCGTCAGCACTGGAAGCAATGCGGCGCGCTTCTCGGGATAGTGGCTCAATATCGTCTGATAGCGGCGCTTTGCCTCTTCGCTGAATTCGATCATCAATCCCACCTATTTGGACCGCGCCGCCCTCTACCTTCACCTTATTTGGACTGCGCCGCCCTTTACCTTCACCTTCCCTGAGCTTGTCATCGGCGGCGCTTTTGCTGACTCTAAAACGCTACACCTTATTTATCCGACATCTTCGTTCAAAGCGGCTCTTCCCACTTCGCCACGTTTCGCGCAAAGACAGCAAAGACTCGCAAAGGACGCAAAGACACTCATCGATCAAGCTCTCCCGCGATTATGTTCAAGCTGCTCAGCGTCGCAATTGCATCCGCAAGCAGTCCGCCTTCTATCAGCTTCGGATACGCCGAGAATATCGGAAAGCACGGCCCGCGCGCGTGACAACGCCAAGGGCGCAACGAACCGTCGCTCACTATGTAGAAACCAAGCTCGCCGTTAGCGCCCTCGCTGTAGCCGTACACTTCACCGGGCGGCGCTTGGATCCCGTGCATCACCAGCTTGAAATGGTTCATTAGGTCTTCGATGTTCTCATACACGCCCTGCTTCGGCGGCAGCGTGATCCTGCGATCGTCAACTTGATAAGGACCCTCCGGCAAATTCTCGAGCACTTGCTCGACGATGCGAACGCTCTGGCGCATCTCTTCCATGCGAACCAGGTATCTGTCGTACACATCGCCGCGATTTCCTATCGGCACTTCGAAGTCGAAATCGTCGTAGCTCGAATACGGGTGATTCTGGCGAATGTCATAGGGCACGCCAGCCGCGCGCAGCATCGGGCCGGTCATGCCCCAATCAGCCGCATCTTTGCCCGAGATCTCCGACACGCCGACCGTCCGTTGTTTGAAGATCACGTTGTTCGTGTTGAGCTTTTGCAGATCGTCGATGTACTTCGGCAATCGCGCAAGCACCTCGCGGCAACGCGGGACAAAATCTTTGGGAAGGTCTGCCGAGAGTCCGCCCACTCGCACGTAGCTCACCATCATCCGCTGGCCGGCGGTCATCTCGAGCAAATCGTAAATTTCTTCGCGCGGCTCGAATGAGTACCAGAAGTTGGTGATCGCGCCGAGGTCAACCAGCGCCGCCCCCAAACAGATCATGTGGTCCATTATCCGGGACAGCTCGCCAAGCAGCACGCGAATGTACTGGACGCGCTTCGGCACCTCTATGCCGAGCAGCTTTTCAACCGTGCATGCATAACCGACGTTGTTCAAGAACGACGAGCAGTAATTCAACCGATCGGTGTAAGGGATCACCCCGTTCCACTGATGGGTCTCGGCCATCTTCTCGAAGCAGCGATGCAGATAGCCTATCTCGCAATCCGACTCGATTACTTTTTCGCCGTCCAGCCGGGCAACGATCCTCAGCGCGCCGTGCGTAGCCGGATGCGACGGGCCTATGTTGATGATCGTAGGCTGCGGACTCAACCGGTCGGTCTCGTGTCCTTGCCACTCCGTCTTGTACTCGATCGGCAGCTTGTAGTCGCGCGACAGCGGCGTGCGTGCGCCCGGCTCGTGATCCTTGCGAAGCGGGTGGCCGATGAACTCTTCGTGACACAGGATGCGGCGCAGGTCGGGATGATTGCGGAAGCGGATCCCGAACATGTCGAACGTCTCGCGTTCATGCCAGTTCGCCGTCTTCCATACCGATGACACGGAATCAACTTCCGGAGCCGATTCCGGGAGCGGCACCTTCAACCGCACCCGGTGTCCGTGGTCGATCGAGTACATGTGATAGACGACGTTGAACCGCTCCTCTCGCTTTTTATCGGGATAGCCCAGATAGTCGAGACCAGTGATCGTGCTCAGCAGATCAAATTTCGTAGTGGGGTCTTCCTTGAGTGTGCGGCAGATCTCGGCGACCTTGTCCGGTCTCACCGTGATCGCCAGATCGCCGCGAAAATCATTCACGTCCAGCACCTGATCCGCGAAACGTCCCTGGACCAACGCGGCGATGGGGTTCTGCGGCGCGGCCGGCTCGCGGGTGATCTGCACGAGCCGCACTGCCGCGCGCGCTTGCTCTTCGGCGATTAACATCGGCTTAGGCGAAGTCTCGGTGATCTCTTTCAGCATCCGCTCGCGCAGTTCGCGGCGCGCGTCGGCGCCGACGATGTTTTCTTTCTCGATGAGCTGACGGATCATCAAGACTGCTTGCAACACCGCTTCAGGCGTTGGCGGACAGCCGGGAATGTAAACGTCTACGGGGATGATTTCGTCGATGCCCTGCATCACGTGATAAGCGCGATAGAAGCCACCCGAGGTCGCGCACGCGCCCATGCAAAGCACCCACTTCGGATCAGGCATCTGCTCGTAGATCCGCTTGAGCACCGGCCCCATCTTGTCGGTGATCGTTCCCATGACCATCAACAGATCCGACTGACGCGGCGAAAAGCGGACAACTTCAGCGCCAAACCTGGCGACGTCATAGTGCGCCGACACGACTGACATGTACTCGATAGCGCAACAGGCGGTCCCGAAAGGCAGGGGCCACAGCGAGTTCTTCCGCGCCCAGTTGGCGATCTCGCTGACCGTGGTAGTAAAAAAGTTGTCGCCAACCGCAGACTCGATAGCCATGCTCTACTTTTTCTCCAGTGCTGTTCTTGTCTCAGGTCGGATTGAGTTAGGGATGGTCATCGTGGTTGTCCAATCTCGATTTGAAATCTTATCTTCGAGACACAGGCGAGTCAAACTGATGGCTTTCTGAGTTCGTAGTCCCGCATTTATGCGGAAGTCAGTGGCTTCGAAACTTCCGCCTAAAGGCGGTACTACGAACAACGAGGCGAGGAATTCTCGACCCTGAAATTCCGGCATTGCCTGCCCGATATTCAGGGTGTAATCTGTGGAACATGATAGACCGAAAGAGGGACGTCCAGTTGGTCCGAACCGCGCTGAAGCGCAGCCGCGTCGTCGCTCTGCTGGGCCCTCGCCAGTGCGGCAAAACCACGCTGGCCAGACTGCTGGTGCGGCCGGACTCCCTGAACTACTTCGACCTCGAAGATCCCCAGAGCCTGGCCCGTCTTGATGAGCCGGCTACCGCATTGCGTCCACTCAAAGGGCTGGTCGTCATCGATGAAGTCCAACGCCGGCCTGACCTATTTCCCTTGCTACGAGTTTTGGCCGATCGCCGGCCGCTGCGCGCGCGCTTCCTGATCCTTGGAAGCGCTTCGCCCGATCTGCTCCGGCAATCTTCTGAAACTCTGGCTGGCCGAGTGGAGACCGTTCAGCTCGAGGGCTTCCGGCTTGCCGATCTCGGCGCCGCCAACGAAAGACGACACTGGCTTCGCGGCGGGTTCCCGCTTTCTTTTACAGCGCGCACGGAGGCCGACTCGCTTGCGTGGCGGCGCCAGTTCCTCCAAACATTTCTCGAGCGCGACCTGCCCCAGCTCGGCATTCAGATCCCGGCGATTGCTCTCCGGCGCTTCTGGAACATGGTCGCCCACTACCATGGCCAGATTTGGAACGCCGCCGAACTGGCCCGCGCGCTCGCCGTCAACGAATCGACCGTGCGCCGCTACCTTGATCTGATGACCGGTGTGTTAATGGTGCGGCAACTGCCGCCGTGGTTCGAGAACCTCGGAAAGCGACAGGTAAAGGCGCCCAAGGTCTATGTGCGAGACAGCGGCCTGCTTCACGCACTGCTGGGCGTCGCCAATCAGCGTGACCTCGAACATCACCCCAAGGTGGGCGCTTCGTGGGAGGGCTACGCGGTCGAGGAAGTGCTCAAGGCATTGCGCCCCGACGACGCGTACTACTGGGCCACGCACAGCGGCGCTGAGATTGACCTTTTGCTCTTCAAGGGCGGGCGGCGAATCGGCATCGAATGCAAGCGTGCGGACGCGCCCAGGCTCACGCCCTCCATGCGAATAGCTCTGGAAGACCTCAAGCTGGATCAACTCTTGGTGGTGTATCCGGGCGAGCGCCGCTATCCGCTCGGCAAGCGGGTGGAAGCTATGCCGTTGGCAGAGTTGGTGGGCCCTGCCGCGAAAGCGACAAAGCGTTGAGCTTTCAGAGGAGGTGCGGGTAGCCGGTCACAGCCGTCAGTCTCATTGGGCCTCGATAGCGCAACAAGCGGTGCCGAACGGCAGGGGCCACAGCGAGTTCTTACGCGCCCAATTGGCGATCTCGCTGACCTTGATATTAAAAAAGTTGTCGCCAACCGCAGACTCGATAGCCATGCTCTAGTATTTCTCCGGTGCTGCTTAGATTGAATCAGCGAAGGTCATGATTGGATTCGTGTCGATGAAACCCTTATTGCCCAGACGCAGGTGAGTCAAATTAACAGACTCTTAGCAAATCTGCGCTCTGTGTTGATCCTGCCATGAGCTGTTTGATAGCCTCACCTGGGCCACTGGTGCAACCGAGAGCGCAAGCAGAACAAGGAGCGACTTCGAGGCCTTTAGCATACGAATCCCTCCCGAAAGATGGCTTGAGTTGTTTCTGGTTTTCATGGGTGCTGAGGCCGAGCCTGCGATTCATTCCTCAATATCCTGGACGCTCACGACCCTCAAGAATATAGTCTCCTCGACCACCGAATGCTATCGTCCGCGCACCAGGGGCTACCAGAAAGCGGGCAGTCTTCAAGGCTTGGGTCGGATGCGAGAACGGTGTTTGATGCTGTGCGTCGAACGAAATACCCTGTTGCTGTTTATCGCCGGTGTCGTTGCGAAATAGAGACAACTGGAGGAACTATGATGTTCAAACTGTTACTTAGAAACACTCGCGCACTCGCGGGAACAATCGCCGCGCTGGCGGCGATCTTGTGTCTTGCTAGTTCAGCTCGCGCACAATCTAAGGACGTCGGCCAACCAACTCCACTCACCACAAACTCGATCCGAGGCACGTTGGAAAAAGCCGAAAACAACTACTACATTTTTCAGGCGGGGCCGGGCGAGGTCTCGGCGGCGCTTTTCGTGGAAGCGTGCTCCCCCTGTTACGCACAGGCTAACGTCCAGTTGTTCTCCGGCAATGGCGTGACCCCGCTGTGTCCGCTGGCGCAGGTGACCGCGGTAAACGGCGTGACCGAGCAAAAGGCTTGCACCGCGCGGCTCACAAAGCGCCAACCGGTCATGCTACGAGTCGGCCGCGCCCAGGGTGGACCAAAGAGCACCTTTCAAGTGCGAATCAGCGGAGATGTCGCCTTCGATTCGCCCGGAGCCGGTGCTACAGAGACCAGGGGCACACCGGCGGGTTATCGCACACTGGTCATTAAGATGAAGGATGGCTCGAGCCAGGAAATCGACTTGAGCAATGTCGCGGATATCATCTTTCGGTGAATTTGTGCGGGGTGCCGGATGAAGGATGGAGAGGTGTTTTCCTGGGAGCGGACCTTCAACGAAGAGGATATTCGATTGTTCGGCCGACTCTCGGGTGACGAGGGCGAGCACCACGTTGTGCCCGATCAGCAAGGGCGGTTGATGGTACAGGGTCTGTTGACCGCCACGCTTCCGACAAAGATCGGCGGAGACTTGAACTTCATTGCGCGAGAATTGACGTTTGAGTTCCTTCGACCTGTTTTTGCCGGAGACACGGTTCGCTGCGAGGTGACCGTAGGAGGCCTGGAACAGTCCGATCAATACACTCGCATGTCATTCAACTGGGTCTGCCGAAACCAGCACGGAAAAGAAGTGATGACCGGGCGCGGGTATGGTGTGATCAAATCCCCGTCTAATAAATTCTGATTGGCTCGCGTTGAGCTCCGACGCGCCCGACGTTCTGGGTTCCGAGTTCCGGGTTCCGGGTTTCAATTTCCGGTTTCCGAACTCGGAACTCCGAACGCTGAACCGGCTGAAGTTGGGGTTTTCACAAGAGTCTCTCCCGCTGAGGGAGTCCGTGCTGACTCGATATCCAATTCGAGAAAGATGCGACGGACCGGATCATTGACGCGACTGTTAAGCTGCTGTATAGGGTGTGTGATCCGTTATGGCGGCCGCTTCAGTAGCGTGCACGAAGAATCGATGATTCTCAAAGCACTAGGTTATGAAGATTCGCCTGCTGACAATCCTGCTGTTCGTCGTTACCACCGTCGCGTCGGTGCACTCGAGCATTACGCCATCTCAAACAACGCAGAGCTCGGCGCTAACGAAAGTCGCTCCGTGGGTGCTTGAACAGACCAGCCTGTCCAGGCAAGCGGAGTTCTTCGTAGTGCTCGCCGACCAGGCTGACCTAAGCGGCGCCGCTTCGCTCAACACCAAGAGCGCGAAGGGTGATTACGTCTATCAGACCCTTAGGAAAAAGGCGCGGGAGACTCAGGGACCGATTGTCGAATGGCTTGTCTCGCGCGGGATCGAACATCGCTCGTTCTACATCGTCAACGCGATTCTGGTTACGGGTGACCGTAGCGTCGCTATGGAGCTTGCAGCGCGCCCTGAGGTAGGGCGCATCGAGGGCAACCCGCAAATTCAGAATCTTCCGCAGCCCGGAGTCGAGATCGAATCACAAGTCCACATCACCGCGGCGGAGGGCAATATCACAAATACGGGAGCGCTTGATGTGTGGGCGCTGGGCTTCACCGGACAGAACGCAGTCATCGGCGGCGCCGACACCGGGATTCGCTTTGACCACGCGGCGCTCAAAAGCCACTACCGTGGAACTAAAGGCTCGAAAGCCAAGCACGATTTCAACTGGCACGACAGCATTCATTCCGGCGGCGGCGCTTGCGGACCTAGTTCTATCGTGCCGTGCGACGACAACGGGCACGGCAGTCATACGGTAGGCACCGCGATAGGCGATGATGGAGGGGCGAACCAAATCGGCATGGCGCCGGGAGCGAAATGGATTGGCTGCCGCAATATGGATCAGGGCACTGGCTCGCCTGCCACCTACATGGAATGCTTCGAGTTCTTTCTCGCCCCTTATCCGGTGAA
Organism: Acidobacteriota bacterium; assembly: GCA_038040445.1. Lineage (NCBI taxonomy): Bacteria > Pseudomonadati > Acidobacteriota > Blastocatellia > Candidatus Onstottus > Candidatus Onstottus frigus. The sequence continues at coordinate 147,025 of JBBPIG010000003.1, forward strand.
CGGCACTTCATCAAACGGCGAGCCTTCGAAGGCGCCGGACGTCACTATCAACTCCTGGGTGTGTCCGCCGTCGGAGGGCTGTTCCGCGTTGACGCTGCAAGCGGCAGTCGAGGCGCAACGGGCTGCCGGCATAGTGACGGTAGTCTCGGCAGGCAATTACTCATCAAACTGCTCGACTATCGTGAACCCACCTTCGCTCTACGAGGCAGCTTACAGTGTGGGAGCTTTCGACCATACTACCGGATTGATCGCGGGGTTCAGCGGGCAAGGGCCGATCACTATAGATGGCAGCAACCGGCTCAAACCCGACATCACCGCGCCCGGCGTTGGGATTCGTTCCAGCACGCGGACGAGCACGACGGCTTACGCTTCCCTGAGCGGCACTTCTATGTCCGGTCCGCACGTCGCCGGGGCGGTGGCGTTGTTGCTGTCGGCGCGGCCCGATTTGCGTGACAATGTGACGGAGTTGCAAGGCTACTTGAACGACACCGCAACGCCTGTTTCGTCCAATGCATGCGGCAGCGCCGGAGTGCCCAACAACACCTGGGGACATGGGAGGCTCAACGTAAAAGCCGCGGTCGATCTCGCGCTGACGACGATGGTGCCGGCTAACAACGCATTTTCCGCCGGCGGCGGAACGGGGACCATCAACGTGAATGCGGTGGGTGCCACTTCCTGGACCGCGGCCAGCAACGATTCGTGGATAGTCATCGACTCGGGATCGAGCGGCACCGGGAGCGGGGCGGTCAGCTACAGCGTCGCGCAGAATTCGGGACCGGACGCGCGCATCGGCGCCGTCATCATCGCGCGAAGAACCTTTGCGGTGTTTCAAGCGGGAACCGTGCCGGGAACATGCAGTTACTCGATTGCTCCGGTGTCGAAGACTATTCCGTCAAGGGGTGGAAACGGTACGGTGGAAGTGGGAGCAAGCGCGGGTTGCGTGTGGGGCGCGGTGAGCAACGACAGTTGGATCACTGTGGTATCTGGCGCCGGCATTGGCGCCGGCGCAGTGACCTATTCGGTGGAGGCAAACATTGGTCCGGTGCGCAGGGGTACTATCACCATCGCCGGGCAGGTGTTCTCGATCAAGCAGAAGCGAGGTTGATCTCGTTAAGGATGCGGGGGAGCTGAAGACTCCGGGAATCCCACCCACGGCAGTGGTTGGATTGTTCAAGCCCAGCCTACAAAGGGGCGCACCCGGATTCCCGTTTTTCCCCTCCTCTCCCCTCGCGGCGAGGGGAGAGAGAGATAACAAAAACAAAGGGGGCGGGCGGCTCTCTATGTAGGCTGGGCTTGAACGATCCACCCACTGCCGTGGGTGGTATTCCGGAGTTTCACAGTCTCTGTCAGAGGTGATGCGCGAAAATCTGACGCGACCCTTCAAAAGCGGGTCACCTTGAGCGTCACTTTCTGCCGTGCTATATTCACCGCGACTCGCAATCTGACGAGACCGCGAATGGACCTCAAGCTTAAGACTCACATAATGGATGCTGCGGGAATAAGTCGCGCTCTGTCGCGGCTCGCCTCGCAAATAGTCGAGCACAATCGCGGGACTAAGGACCTGCTTCTGGTGGGTATTCGACGGCGCGGCGTCCCGCTCGCCGAAAGAATCGCCGACAAGATCGAGCAGCTCGAAGGCCAACGTCCTCCGACTGGACAACTCGACATTACGCTTTATCGCGACGACCTCTCGACCGTTGGGCCTCGCCCGGTCGTGAACAAAACCGACATCCCGGCTGACGTGACCGATAGCACGATCGTGCTTGTGGACGACGTGCTGTACACGGGTCGAACCGTGCGCGCGGCCTTGGACGAGCTTGTCGATTTCGGCCGCCCGCGAAGAGTCGAGCTGGCGGTGCTGATCGATCGTGGCCACCGCGAGCTGCCCATACAGGCCGACTACGTTGGCAAGAACGTGCAAACGGCGGACAACGAGATCGTCAAGGTGATGCTTCAGGACTACGACGAAGACGAGCAGGTTATTGTTGTTGAGAACGAGTAAGCAGTGATGCGTGATGCGTGATTCGTGATCCGTCACGCATCACGCATCACGTATCACGCAAGAGATGGCGTTCACCAGGAAAGACCTTCTAGGCATCAGGGAACTTTCAGTCGAGGAGATCAACACAATCCTCGACACGGGTGAGTCGTTCAAAGAAGTCTCCGCTCGCGCGATCAAAAAAGTCCCGGCCCTTCGGGGCAAAACCATCATCAACCTCTTCTTCGAAGCCTCCACTCGCACCCGCACTTCGTTCGAGATTGCCGCGAAGCGCCTTTCGGCAGACACGGTCAACATCTCCGCTTCGACTTCATCGATCAGCAAGGGCGAATCGCTGATCGATACGGCTCAGAACCTTCAAGCGATGGCGCCCGACGCGATCGTGATACGTCATCCCTCGCCTGGGGTGCCTCATCAGCTTTCGAGAATGGTCAGCGCTTCGATAATCAACGGAGGCGACGGCGCGCACGAGCACCCGACTCAAGCTCTGCTCGACGCCTTCACGATTCGCGAACACAAAGGCCGGATTCAAGGGCTTCAAGTCGCAATCGTCGGCGACATCACCCACAGCCGGGTGGCTCGCTCGAACGTTCACTTGCTGACCAAGCTCGGCGCGCACGTGCGCATCGCGGGTCCGCGTACGTTGATCCCGATCGGCTACGACAGGCTGATCGAAAACTCCGAAGGCTCGCTGACCGTCTGCGATCACGTCGACGAAGCGATTGCCGGAAGCGATGTCGTGATGATGCTGCGCATTCAGCGCGAGCGAATGACTGACGCGTTCTTTCCTTCGCTCAAGGAATATTCGATTCAGTACGGGTTGACGCTTCGACGGTTGGAGCTTGCCGCCGGCGATTGCATCGTGATGCACCCGGGGCCGGTCAATCGCGGAATCGAAATCAGCTCTGAAGTGGTGGACAGTGCGCGGTCGTTGATACTCGATCAAGTGACCAACGGCGTAGCGGTTCGAATGGCGATTCTGTTCCTGCTCATCGGCACGGAGGGAACGTAGCGCAAGCTGCCAGCTTGCGAATTCGTATGGAAGGAGCCAACGATGGTTCAATCTAAACGTGTCGCAAGCTGGCAGCGTGCGCTACTCCACGGGGAGGGTCAGTGAGGCTGTTAATCAAAGGCGGACGGATCATCGATCCTTCGCAGCAACTCGACAGGATCGCCGATTTGCTGATCGAAGACGGCCGGGTCAAGTCCATCGGAGACTCCTTACACGATGATGGCGGCGAGGTCTTCGACGCGAGCGGTTTGATCGTCGCGCCCGGATTCATCGACTTGCACGTTCACCTTCGCGAGCCGGGAGAGGAATACAAAGAGATGATCGCTTCTGGAGCGGCGGCGGCAGTAGCGGGCGGCTTCACCTCGATTTGTGCGATGCCCAACACGAAGCCGGTGAACGACAATGCTTCGGTCACGCGCTTCATCATCGACAAGGCTCGCGAAGCCGCGCTTGCGCGAGTCTACCCGGTCGGCGCCATCACCCGCGAGTCAAAAGGCGAAGAGCTCGCGGAGATGGCCGAGATGAAGGAAGCCGGCGCGGTTGCGGTGTCCGACGACGGCCGTCCGGTGATGGACTCGCAGGTGATGCGCCACGCGATGGAGTACGCGCGCGACCACGGGCTCGTGGTTGTGGATCACTGTCAGGACTTGCACCTTGCGGCCGGAGGCGTGATGAACGAGGGCCGCTACTCGACCCTGTTGGGACTCAAAGGAATGAGCCGCGCTGCTGAAGAGAGCCACGTCGCTCGCGACATGATGCTTGCCGGGCTGACCGGCGCGCGAGTTCATATCGCGCACATTTCTACGGCAGGGTCCGTCGATTTTGTCCGTCGAGCCAAACTAGAGGGCCTGGCGGTGACCTGCGAGGTCACCCCTCATCATCTGGCCCTCACCGACGCGGCGGTCGTAGGCTTCGACACGAACACCAAGATGAGCCCTCCGCTTCGCTCGGAAGAAGACCGCGCCGCGCTGATTGAAGCCGTGCGCGACGGGACGATTGACGCGATTGCGACAGACCACGCGCCTCATCACCTGGATGAAAAGATGTTGGAATACGACCGCGCGCCTTCAGGGGTCGTCGGACTCGAGACTGCGTTAGGCGTCGCGCTTACGGTTCTCTATCATTCAGGCGCAATCCCTCTCCCGCGCATAATCGAGATGCTGACTATCGGCCCAGCGCGAGCGTTCTCGCTTCCGGGCGGCTCGCTTGCTGTGGGTTCGCTTGCAGACATAACCGTCTTCGACCCCGACTGCGAATGGACGGTGGACCCGCGGCGATTCAAGTCAAAGAGCCGCAACACACCGTTCGTTGGATGGAAGCTTAGCGGGCATGTTTCTGCGGCGTTTATCGCCGGCCGAAGAGTGTTCGGTTGACACGCCGATCCCTCGGGGTCGGTTCCTGACAGCTACTCGATACTCGATACACTTGAGCTTCGGGGTCCCTGCGATTGACGCTGGCAGACAGCATTTTTGAATCGAACAGAAAGGGCGTCTTGTTAGACACGATCAGGAGTCTAGTGTCTTTTCAGGTCGTCGAACAATTCATCAATCGAATGGTATTCTCTCTGTTGCTGTTTTTCACGAGCGAAGAAAGAGTCTTTGGCTATTATGAACTCTCGTTCTTGAGACCAGATCTTTATTACTGTCTCCCGGTTGATCTTAGATTTGGGCTGGCTTCGGAGTTTGAGAACGCCTGCTTTCAAGAGGTCCCAAAGCGCATTCGAGGCGATGTTTACGGCGACGGGGTTCGAGGCAATCGCGAGAGAAATAGTTACTACAAGCGGCAGGACGCCTTCTGAAAACCGATATTCACCATTGTGCAGGGAAACTTCAAAGCCTTGACCGAACGACTCTGCAATGGCTGATCGCTCAATGTCGGATGCTTCAGCGGAAGCATAAATATCTAACCCTGGCCTTTCGGCATTCACATGCAATGTGACCGGCACCTGCGGTCGCGGCATTCGCAGGCTTGCTTTCGCAAAGAACGTGTCGTCCAACGGCGGAATATCGGAAGTGTCTATCTCCTCATCCGTCAGCTTTTCAATTCGTTCCCAGTCCGTCTCTGATGGCTTGTTCATATTTGATGCGTTCATGCTTCATCGCCTTTCGCAACGAAATCACCCTTATCGTTTCTGCATCGAGTTCAGCAAACACGATTACGACAATCTGTCCCTTAAGCGACCCGATTCCAATCCAACGGTCCTCGCCATAATCCTCTCGTTCATCAAGACCGGCAAGCAACGGCGCTTCGAAGATCTCCCACGCATCAGCGAAATCGAAGCCATGCTTACGGATGTTGGATTTGTTCTTTTCATCGTCCCACTCGAAGCGCACACCTTAGTCTAGTCGCACGGTTCTTGACAAACAAGCAGGTAAGGGTGGAAGCCGGGCGTGCTACTTACGCTCATAACATCCCGTCATCACTCGCGGTTGCTTCGAGCAGTCTCAATAAGCGGACACGGGAGCCCTTCGCTCGTCGCGAGCAAAGCCAGCCCGTCCGCACGGTAACAAATTGCTTCGCCCTGTTGGCGAGCTCCTACATTGACCGGCATCAGCGGCTGTTTCCAAATCTCATCGAAAGCAAGGCCTCGCGTGGCCGGTAGAACAAGTTCGAAACCGCCAAGATAATCGCAGAGAATAACCCTCTTACCATCAGGAGAAATATCTCCGCCGGTAATGAGTCCTATCAGCGAATTCGGGAATTGCACCTCTCCAATCCGGACCAGCGTGGACGGCCCTGAATTTGGAAACGGCGCCTTCAGCTTATACACGCCTGCGGCCGCGCCTCTTAGTTTGGTGATGATGTAAAGGTCGCCTGTTGACGGATGGACCAACAACGTTTCCGCATTGTGCTTGCCATCAGGATACCTTAGCCGGATCACATCCGCCGCGTCTGTGTTGCGCGGGCTCTTAGTCGTCGAAGACGAGTCGCTGGGCGCAATCGAAGGCTCGGCGACGCGGTAAACCAGGATCTCATCCCTGTCTTTAGAATTGTCTCCGATGTCACCGGCGTAGATGTAGGACTGGCCTTGAATCGGGCCCGGACCCATGGCCATGTCTTCCCAGTCGACCGCAGACGCGCCGGCAACTCGCCAGACTCCGCGATTTTTTCCCTGTTGATCAAAGGCATATAGAAACGGTCCATCTCCGCTATCATTGTGAGTCCAGCAAACGCCCGTGTTGAGTTTGGAAGAGCCGATCCCACTACTCTCGAGGACAGATCTGTTTTCGAGGTTGGCAAGGTGAACCGGCGAATCGTAAACACTACTGACCACTTTATTTTGATCATCTTCCCTAAACCCAAATATTTCAGATGGCCTGAAGTGCGTAAGCGATAACCAAAGCAACAAGCCGAGAAGAAGCAAAATGATGACTGTCGCGGTTCGCCTTACCTTCAATGTGCCGGTCATAGTTATTCTCCGCCCTCTTGTCGCGGCTAGCGCTTCGTCTGTTGGAAGCTCTCTTCACTCACCTTCGTTTGCTGTAAAAGTGCGCTGGTGGGTGTCCATTAGATGGCTACGCGGAGTTGTTGCGGCTCCGCCGATACTCTTCAATCTCCTTCCTCTTTTCTCGTCCTACTTCTTCGAGCTTTTCCAGCCACGATTCCCTGAAAGGCATCAGCGCGTCCCGCAAAGTTTGCGCAACCGCAAGGTTGCGGAACCATTTTTTGTCCGCAGGCACAATAAACCAGGGCGCATCTTTGGTGCTGCAGCGGTTGAGCGCTTCTTCATAGGCAGCAGTGTAATCGTCCCAGTACTCTCGCTCCTTCCAATCGCCGACCGAGAGCTTCCAGGATTTGATCGGGTTTTTCTCCCGTTCGAGCAGTCGCTGCTCTTGCTCATCTTTGCTGATGTGGAGGTAGAACTTGAGGACGAGGGTAGACGAATCCGCCAGCAATCGCTCGAAAGCGTTGATGTGCTCGTAGCGTTGTCGCCACACCTTCTCTGGCGCGAGTTCATGAACGCGCACAACCAGCACATCCTCATAGTGAGAGCGGTTGAAGATTTTGATGTATCCTGCAGCCGGCGTCTGCGCGTGTACCCGCCATAGGAAATCGTGGGCGAGTTCCTCTTCGGTCGGAACTTTGAAAGCGGCTACCGCGCAGCTCTGCGAGTCCAACGGACCGGCCACGTGGCGGATCGTACCGTCTTTGCCGCTGGTATCGCGCCCTTGCAGGATCACCAGCACGCTTTGCAGCCGCGCCGCGTAAAGAAGTTCCTGTAGTTCGATCAACTCTTCGATGAGATGAGCGGTCTTCTCCTCACCCTCCGCGCGCTTTACCCCCGCGTCATCTCCCGGATCAACATCCTCCAGCTTAAATCGGCGCCCGCCCTCTAAACGAAATGCATACTCCATAGTGTTCTCCTACCTGATGAAAAGCATATAGCAACGAAGGGCCAACTAGATACTGCAAATCTCTGCTCGTTTATGATTCAGGCCAGGCACTTTCAGGCCAGGCACTGGCGCCCTGCTCATTGAGCTGCGGGCGCAGCGGCGGGTTTATCGGCGGGTTACGCAGCTACTTTGAGGGTTGCGGGTCCGCTTGCAGAAATATCAAGCGCGAGGTCGTGATATGTGCGAGCCCAAACAGAACGCGCCATAGAGTGCTGATGCCAGCTCGAGCAAAGCGATTACCGCGGCGCTTGTGATGAAGCGGGCGTGAGACTCCGGGCTGCCAACAGGGAGATGCCCAATGTTGTCGGGCGATACCAGCACGTAGTGGTGATACGCACCGAAGAGAAGGGAACCAAGCATGGACAGAAAGAACACCCACAAGCCTGCTGAGAGGTAGCGCGTCCATACGAGAAAGGCGGCCACGATTGGCGCGATGAGGATCACGACATAAACGAAGATATTCTTCTCGGGCGAAAGTGTGACGGCGAGCTGGGTGTGAGCGCCCCCGTGCCAAAGCGACGCGGCCAGATGGATCACGACAAGCCCGGTTATCACGATTTTGGTCATCAATTGTCCTAGTGTTTGTGTGTGGCTCTCTCTAATCAGCGGGCGCGCGAGCAGGAACCGAAGGGACGATTGTGAAATGCGCTTCACGCGGCCGGTTTAAGCCTTTCCCGACGGCCTGCTGCAACCTGTTCGTGCCTAGCTGCCAACGACTCGCAAGAACTGCGCTGTATCTGTGTACTGTTGAAACCTAACTACCTTGCCGTCGCGAACCGTGAATAGGTGTGCGAACTGTGCCCGCACAGGCTTCTGATTCTTCTTGTAGGTGCCACTGTAATAGCCATGGCCGATAACTGTCTTTCCTGCGTCGAGGATCTCGTTCGGAGATACCGTGAAGTCATCCCATTCGGCTCCTATCCTCATGAACACACCTTCAAGCACGGCACTCTGGCCAATATAGGGATTGCCGTCGGCGTAGATGAAGTTCTCCGCCTCAAGCCACTCAATGTTTGGATCCAGCGCCGCTATGACTGTGTTAATGTCTCCGCTCCCGAAACCTTCGTACAAACCGCGTACGATACTTACATTTTGCTCTGACATAGGCGATCTCCCGTTGGAATGATGGATTCAAGTCCTCGCTTCGATGCGACGTGTGACTGTACTTGAAAGAGTATGTGGCAGGCAATCTTATTTGGCCGGAGCATATCCTTGGCGTCTAACGGCCTGCCAGCGGGCCGGGCAAACCTGTCCCGTTGACTGACTTCAAGTCTGATTTGATCTTTTCCTGGAACTGGTCACCCGATGGCAAACAACTTGCCGTCGCGCGCGGCAGCATCACCAGCGACGTCGTGTTGATTAGCGACTTCAGATAATCAGCGCTCGGCGCAGCCACCAAAATAGTGGTGCTAAGGAGAGACGGCCGTCCAGGCTCATCATCATCTTTCCAGTCTTACATAAGCGACACAAAAGAGCGCACCGAAGATCAAGTCGATAGTGCCAAACGTAAGCGTCAAAGACGAAGTTCGCTGTTGAATGAAAAGCAACAGCACCGCGATCCCAAACGTGAACTTCTCCAGTATTGACGGAATCATAATCGCGCGAAATCGCACCGGATCTCGGGACACCACCAGAAACGCAATCTGCCACGAAATTGCAACTCCAAGGAACCCGTAGTAGAACTCCGGGTGCGTTATCGCGGGTGGAAAATCTCGTCCGGTCTTCGCCTCAGTGAAGTATTGCGGGACGAGAAGGACCAAACCATAGATGCCTGCAACCACGTACAGCAGTCTTGCGAACTTCATATGTCATCCTCCTGCCGGCAAGCCTCCGGAATCTCATAAGATTAAGCACGAGTCAGCCTCGCGGCGCCGAAGAAAGCGACTCGCCGAGATCTCTCGCCACGTGGTCCGCTTCCTTGATGCAATCGCCGGTCGAAACCCCGTGCAAGTAGTTGCCGATGAGCCGCAGCCCGGGCAGCTCGCCAAGCAGGGTTTCGATTTGCTGCACGCGCGCGAAGTGTCCAAGGTTATATTGTGGTATTGAGCGCTCGTATCGAGTGAGCGCGACGACGCGCGGGTCGCCGGAGATGCCAAGTACTTTCCGAAGCTCGCCGTGCGCGGTTGAAACCAGCTCGGCATCCCCGAGCTGCGCGATCTCAGGGTTGCGCGCGCCGCCGATAAAAACAGTTACCAGAGCCTTGCCTGCGGGAGCGCGGCCTTCGAAAAGACTCGAGTTCCAAACACAACCCAGGATGTTCATTCGCTCGCCTGGCGGAACTAGAAAGCCAAAGCCGTCGAGCGGCGTGGAGATCGTTGACGCGTCGTAAGCGAGGCTGACGATCGCAAGCGGCGGGTAAGTTACTTCTTCGAGCAGGCCGCTCAACTGATCTGAGATGGCACGAACCAGTTTCGCCGCGGCGTTGGCCGGCGCCGCGATGACGATCCGCTCGCACGTGAGCTGGTGCCGGTCACCTGCCCGCTCGAACTCAACGGTGAACCCGGACGATTGCGACTGAGCTTCATTCCGCGAGCCGCAACGTGAAATCCGCAATTCCTCACATTCGGTCAGCAAGTCTTCACCGAGCTTTGACGCGAGCGTCTTCGGGAGGACCGCCATTCCATTTCGAAACGAGCATAGCCGCTTGCGTGCCGGGGCGGCTTTTTCGAGCACCGCGCTGGCGGCCTTCTTCGCACGTCGCGCTTCTCGTGCGTTGGCGAACATGCCACGAAACAGGCCGCCGTAACTGGATTCAAGGTTTGCCAGTCGCGGGAAAGCTGCTTGAACGCTGAGCTGTTCAGCATCGCCGGCGTAGATGCCCGAGACGAACGGGGCAACCAGACGGTCGGCCGCCTCATTGCCGATTCGCCGCCGCGCAAACGACGCGACGCTCTCTTCTGAGTCGGAACGACGGGCGGGCACGAGAGGCTCTTTGAATATTCGCAGCTTGCCACGCAGGCTCAGCAGACCGCTCTTGATGAATGCGCCGGGACCCGACGGCACGGAGTGCAGCCGGCCATCGAAGAGAACATAAGCCGGCGCCTTCGGATCGCCTTCAACCAACTCACAGCTGATTCCCAACTCTTCCACCAGAGTCAGCAATTCCTCGGTGCCTTGCGAGCTGTTGGGACCACGCTCGACTAGAAAGCCCTCGATACTCTCGCTTTGAATGACGCCGCCGACGCGATCGGATTTCTCAATCAACGAGACGTCGACACCAAGCGTCTTAAGCCGATAGGCGCAGAGCAACCCTGATATGCCGGCTCCGATTACGACTACTGCGCGACGGTTTTGCATGAGGCCTACGCCTTCGCTCGATCGCAAGCGCAGGACGCTGCCGCCGCGTTGGCCGCAACCGAAGAGTGAATGCAGTTCGAGCGCGATGTGCCTTCAGTGCGAGAGGGGAGCGCGCGTTCGACGAGTGTGGCCAAAGCTTCAATAAAGTCCGCCCTGCAATTCATCGTGGGCACGCGCCGGTATTGAGCGATGCCGGCCTGGGCGGCGAGGTCGCGATAGAGGATGTCCATCTCATAAAGTGTTTCGCTGTGTTCGGACACGAAACTAACCGGCACAAGCATTAGCTGCGACACGGCGTCGCGGGCAAGTTTTGGAATCGTTTCATTGGTCGCGGGCGTGAGCCATTCGACCGGGCCGACTTTGCTCTGAAATGAGAGCGTGTGTGGACGATGCACTCCGAGCTTTTCCATCACAAGCTCAACCGTCCTTTTGGTCTGATCCAGGTAGGGGTCTCCATCGTCGATGTAGCTTACCGGCACGCTGTGCGCGCTGAAGAGTATGTGCGTTTGCGATGGGTCTTGATCGGGGAAGCGGGCCAGTTCTTCGCGCGCGGCGGCAGCCATGGCTTCGATGTAATTCGCATCGGCCTCCCAGCTACAGACCACGGAGGTTCTCGGCAAGCGATGGCCTGTCTCTTCGGCGATTGCGTGCATGCGATTCAGGCTCGAGCCAGTCGTCGAAACCGAGAATTGCGGATAGAGCGGCAGGACTACGAGATGATCGACTTGATCGCGCCGGATTTGATCGAGCGCTTCTTCGATGAACGGATTCCAGTATCGCATGCCGACGTAGGCTCGAGCGTTGATGTTGCGGCTTGCCAGGGCACGCTCGAGCGCGCGGGCCTGCTCTTCGGTGATGCGGCGAAGCGGCGAGCCTCCGCCGATCTGCTCGTAATAGCCTCGCGATTTCTTGTGACGCTGCGTCGAGATCAGCCAGGCGAGCGGCTTTTGCAGCGCGCGCCACGGAAGACGAATGATGTCTGGGTCAGAGAAGATGTTGAATAGAAATGGCCGCACATCGTCGAGCGTCTCCGGCCCGCCGAGGTTGAAGAGCAGGACTCCGATACGCGAGTTGGTTGATCTAGGACCAGTCATGATTGGGAGAGCGTCTAGTTGGTTGTCTGGTTCCGAGGAGAACTAGCTACTCGCTTCGGAGATGACCTTCAGTCCAGTGACGTTGTCGAAATCCAACCGATTGTGTGTGATTAGCGGAACATTGTGCAAGAGAGCGGTCGCTGCAATCCAGCCATCTCCAGGCTGGATCTGGCGCCCTCTGCGTCTACCCTCCTCAGTTATCCTGGCCCATTGAATACATAGGTCATCGTCAGAGTGGAACACTAAGACGGGGCTCAAATAGTCCTCAAGTTTTTGCCGCTTTGAAGAGCCCCATTTGCTTCTTATCGCCCACCGTTGCAATTCCCCAAAAGTGACAAATGAGATGATCAAACTCTTGCCCGCTAGGTGAGGTTCGTAGAGGGTGGCACGCGTGTCATTCTTGAACACATAAGACATTACGTCAGTATCGACGACAACGACGTCAAAAAGGATGTCAAGAACGCTATCGTTCAAGGCAACCTCCGTGTTCCATCGCGACGCCACTCGCGAACCGCCGCAATGAACTCATCTACGCTTTCGTCTTCCGGCCAGAGATCACCCATCGCATGAAGTTGTTCGAGAGTGATGGGTGTTGTCCCTCTCTGTTGAATCAGCCTTTGCAGCCTGGCTCGGGCTCTGGATTGTTCAGGCGTCCGTCCTTCTTCGACATCGCTGACTTCGTCGGCTGTGGTGTTACCTTTCGTCATGTACTCTCCTTTGCTAACTGCGTCGCGCAGCATCACTCTGGGCTCTTTGCTGCATCGACAAATGCTCGCGCATTTTCTACCGGCGTCATCGGAAGAATACCATGACCCAAATTCAAAATGTGACGGTGGCCGCCGCCCGCCCGAATAAGCTCGCGAGCCTTCTCAGTTATGATCTCGGGTGTTGAGAGCAGCACGCACGGGTCGAGATTCCCTTGAAGAGCGAACTTCGGACCAACTCGAGCGCGCGCGTCTTCCAGATTCACGCGCCAGTCCACGCTGATTACGTCGGCGCCGCACGTGGCCATCTGCTCAAGAAAAGTTCCGCTGCCGTTGATGTACATAATCACCGGCACATCCTTGCGGTTCAGCGACTCGAATATCTTCTTCTCGTATGGGAGCGCAAATGCCGCGTAGTCCCTCGGCGAAAGTTCTCCGGCCCACGAGTCGAACAATTGAATAACTTGCGCGCCGGCTTCGATCTGCGCGTTGAGATACAGGATGATCGTGTCCGCTATCTTGTCGAGCAAGGCATGAAGCGTCACCGGGTCGGCGAACATCATGCGTTTCACCTGGGCGTAGTTTTTCGAGCCGCCGCCTTCGATCATGTAAGCAGCGAGCGTCCACGGCGCGCCGGCAAAACCGATAAGCGGAACCGCGCCGTCCAGTTCCCGGCGAAGCGTATGGATGATCTCCATAACGAAGCCGGTCTTCTCAATTGGGTCTGGAACAACCAGCCGATCGATCTGTTGTCGCGAGCGAATTGGATCTGGAAGCTCGGGCCCCTTCTGCTCAGTGAGTCTGACTTCCTGGCCCATCGCTTCGACCGGGATCAGGATATCGCTGAACATGATCACCGCGTCGACGCCGAGTATGCGATACGGCTGTAGTGAAACTTCGACCGCCAGTTCCGGAGTCTTGCACAGCGTCAGGAAGTCGGTGTTGGCCCGCACGGCTCGATACTCAGGAAGGTAGCGCCCTGCTTGGCGCATCATCCACACCGGAGTTCTTTCGATTGGTTCGCCACGCGCTGCTCGGATCAATAGATCATTTTTCATTCGAATGTCTTTCGTACTCTCGGAGCGAATTCTAGCAACCAGCGATAGTGGTCACAACTTCACCGGCTAACGAACGGGCTCCCTTGCTCATAGAATCTCCACTCGAGGTGCATCGCTCGTGAGATACCAATGCGCTTGCTGCTGGCAATTTCCGGCGTTGTCTTACCGGGCTTGAGCTTAATTCGTCTTCCTATGCGCTCAGCATTGAAGCTCAAGTCAATACCGAATGCCTGGCACAAGCGGCCCGGTCCGCTGGCGAGCTTTCTGATGTCGCTTGTGCCGCGGCGCTCCTCCATAAGTTCGATTCCCCGGGCCGGCTCGACCGCGCGTATGAGCACCGCGCCGGCGCCCTCGCGGTTGGTCGTAAAGTTCAAGCAATAGTACATCCCATAGATGAAGTACACGTATACGTGCCCGAACGTCTTCTGCATCACCACCGACTGTTTCGGCCGCATCACCGAATGCGACGCGGCGTCGGTGGTGTAGGCTTCGGTCTCGACTATGCGGCCTTCGCATGGTCCAACGACCAGCAGCGTTCCGATCAGATCACGCGCGACTTCGATCGTATCGCGCGCAAAGAATGCAGAAGTAAGATAGGCCATGTTCTGAATCGTGATGCGCGGCGTCGCTAACCGTCGCCGGGCAGCGGGTCGAGGATTCTAACCAACGGTGGTTCCTTGCGCCACTTTTGCGTGCCTTTTTTCTTTTGCCGCGACTGCTCGCTGTGCTATAAAAGCTTTGGGTTCAATCAGCAGCGGTAATGGACAGCAACTCTTCAAATCTTATGTTACGCAGCGGAGACGATTCGGATGCAGGCGCAGCGGCTAAATCTCATGCTGGACTCTGTCGGTCGTCTTGCCCGGCGCGGCGCTATGTCGAATGCCGCCAACCTGCTTACCAAGCTGCGCCCCGTTGATATCGCTCAAATCCTCAGTCAACTCCCACAACGCGACAGCGAAATAGTGTTCGAAGCCTTCGTGCGGCACGACCTGAGCAAAGCCGCGGAAGCGCTGGCCGAAATGGAAACCAGCCGCTCGGTCGCACTGCTGACGACGCTCAACAGGGAAGACGTTTCTCGCCTGCTTCAAGAGCTGCCTTCCGACGACGCCACGCTCATAGTCTCGGAGCTTCCCGAGGAGTTACGCGAGGAGTTTCTCGACGCGATGAAGCTCGAACACTCGACCGTCGTCAACGAGCTGCTGGGATTTGCTGATGAAACCGCCGGGCGAATTATGACGCCCGAGTATTTCGCGCTCGACGAGTATGTAACCGTCGAGGAAGCCATCACCGAGCTTCAGCGCCGCTCGGAAGAGTTCGAGATGGCGTTTTATCTTTACGTCGTCGATTCTCGCAATCATTTGCTCGGGGTAGTCAGCTTGCGCCAGTTGTTATTGAATCCGCCGTCGACGCCGCTGCGCAAGATCATGATCGGCGACGCGATTAAGGTGACGACCGACACCGACCAGGAAGAAGTTGCCCGTATAGTCGCAACCTACAATCTTCTGGCCGTGCCGGTGGTCGACGAAGAGAACAAGCTCGTCGGAATCATAACTGTCGACGACGTGCTCGACGTGATGCGCGAAGAGGCTACCGAAGACATCTATGCGCTCGCCGGGGTTGAAGCCGATGACCGCGCGCTGGGGTCGCCAATTAATTCGGCGCGACGGAGGTTGCCGTGGCTGATGCTGTCGCTCGGCGCGGCGCTGATAGCTGTCGCGATTGTGCAATATTACGTGAAGACGATCGAGAGCTCGATATGGCTCGCGGTTCTGATTCCGGTTGTCGCGACGATGGGCAGCAACGCCGCGACGCAGACAATGACCGTGGTGGTTCGAGGAATCGGGCTGGGCGAAGTCGGATGGGAAACCAGCGGCCGGGTGGTGATCAAAGAGACGCTCGTTGGGCTGATCAACGGTTCGATAATAGGCGCCGGAGTGTGTGTCATAGTCACGATCTGGTTTGGCGCCAGGCTTGGCTCGATGTGGTTCGGGTTGAAGCTTGGCGGCATTCTCGGAGTTACGATGGTATTGAGTCTCGTCGTAGCCGGAGTGACGGGCACCCTGGTTCCCGTGTTGCTCAAGCGCTTCAGAGTCGATCCCGCGCTCGCTTCGTCGATGTTCGTGGTGACATTCACCGACGTGATTACGTTTTTCTTCTACCTCGGGATGGCCACGCTCTTGCTCAGTCATTTCAAACTCTAGCTGCCCTGGGAGCGCAGGCGGGGTTCAGAGTTCAAGCTTCAGCTTGCGTGATTCGATCGGGTAAAGCCCTGGAAGCAAGCTGAAGCTTGAACTCTGAACGCCTGCGTTTCCAGGGCGGCCAATCGCCAATGTTCAATCGAAAAGAAGATGACGACGGCGACGAGCGGTTGTTTTCCTGGCGGCGGATTAGAACGCTGATCGTCGGGACAGCGTTGGCGCTTGTCGCCGGACTTGTTGCGGTGAACACGTTTACTTACTTCCAGTACGGCGGGACGATGTTCGACCGCTACTTCGATAAGAAAGAAAAGAAAAGCCCGATGGCGGGGAAGCTTGCCTTCGACAAAGGGACGAAATACTACATCGGCATCATCAGGGGCGAAGGCCATACCTCGAGGCGTGGGGACGTGTACTACATCGAGCAAGCGGGTGGGTCGATGATCGAGGTGTCGAAAGAAAACGTCGAGGTGCGCGACCCGGAGAAAATCGACAAGTGACCGGAGAGCGCTCGATAGGTTGTGCTTGTGACTCGTGATGGTCTTTAGTAATATTGCGCGTCGAGACGGGCTCCTGATCTCAAATCACCGTTGAAAAAAGGGGGATGAACGAATGAGCAATCAGCCGCCGAATGGCTATCCACCGGGTGGTCCTCAAGGTTATCAGGGCGGAGGCTATCCACCGCCGAGCGCGCCCACGGGCAAGACGAAAGTGATGAACCTGGACTACAACGTAGCCGGTTTGCTTTGCTATATGCTGCCCTGCTTGTGTCTGGCTGACCTGATCTTCTGTATTCTCTGGCTGGCCACGGAGCCGAAGGAGAGTCGCTTTGTGCGCTTTCACGCGATACAGGGCCTGCTGCTTTTCGGGTTAGGATTCGTCGTCGGGATTATTTTTCAGATTCTGGGAACCGGTATGGCGGTCACTACTAGCGGAGTAGTGGAAGCCGGCGGATTTGGCCTCTTGCTGCTTGTCCGCTTGGTTGTCGGCGTCGCTCTCCTGGCCCTTTATATCATCTGCATGATCAAAGCATATCAGGGACAGATGTGGAAGCTCCCTATTATCGGCGACATTGCCGAGAAGAACGCCTAAGAACGCGCAGTTGATGAAACAGTGTGAAGGCCCACCTGCGGCTACGCATAGCCGGCAGGTGGGCCTCGTTCTTTCACCACCAAACTAGCTGGGGCTGGGATTCGATTCCCCCTCAGAAGGCTGCAGATCGGATGGCGGTTGTTCCTCGGGAGTAATGCTTGCGAAAGCTGGCTCGCGTTTGCCATGTTTGATCGCGGATATCATTTCCTCGGAAGGGGTAAACAGCCCGCTCTTCCAGATCGCCAGCGTGGATAAGATCAACGCCACAGTTGCCGCCACGCCACCTTCGGGTCCGTAGCTGCCGCCTGATACCCACAAGGGCGTTCCGATGCTGCCCCGTAGCCATGCGAGTTCATTGAGCGTTGTTAAACCGCTTACCGGCAGGCCGAAGATAAACGCCATCGCAAAATTCCACGAGTAGTGAAGCGCAGTCGCAAGCCAGAGGCTTCGCGTCATCAAGTAAGCTAACCCGAGCCAGAGTCCTGCAAGAATCGTGTTGATAGTCGAGAGGGCGGTGGCGCTTGGATTCCAGATGTGTACCAGCCCAAAAATAACGGACGTCATAGCGACCGCTGTTCCCCCGCCCAGATTGTGTACCAAAGCTTGAAACGGGAACCCGCGAAAAATCAGCTCTTCGGTCGCGCCCGAACTGAGAAAAAACAGAAACACGATTATGAAACCGCGTGCGATTTGTGCTCCATCCCGCGTGTGCACTCCGAAGCTGAAAGCGCCGGTTGCTGCTGCGATTCCAACCGCAATTGCCAGCGAGGCCGCTCCCATCAACGAACCTAATCCGAAGTCCGGGCGCCAGCCTCGATGAAGCCTGAACCCCACTGACCCGAGGCTGCGGCGCTCCAACGTTCGCGCGCAGACTGCCGATGCGATCACCGCTGCGGCAAGGTTCCCGAAATTGCTGCCGGCGAGATAAGACAATTCGGGGCGGCTGAGATGGCCGGAATCGGAAGGCTCGACGAGTAAGGAGTCGAGTGACGGGAAGAGCATCGCGAAAGCTTTGGCCAGGCCCGTCAGCAGTGAAGCCGCGAGAATGAAGACAAGGAAGAAAGCGAGTACGCGCCAACCGGAACGCAGCTCGCTTTCGTCGTTAATGAATATGTTTCTGGCGACGTCGAGCGGGTCGCTCATAGCGAGCGACTCTATCGGCGGGTCAAAGGAGTGTCAAGGAAGCGGTCGCGGAACAAACAATGGATAAGCTGTTTGAGTTGCTCGACCCACCGCGTAGCCAGGCGTTACAACCTGATTTGACAGCCGCGCTCTGGCAAAAAGAGACCACCTCTTCATACGGCCACGCTAACGACGACGCCGGCTTGGAAGCTGACGCTCCTTGTTTAGGGGCGTGCTTCGTGTGTTGAGTAGACCTATTTCGTACGGGGTGTTTTCTGGCTTTGTCCCGGCTCCTTTGCGGCGATGTATCCGCGCTTGGTCTTGATGACCAGTCTGTCATCGCTCTTTTGAACGGGACGAGCGAGCTCGAGCTTTAGCCTGCGAAAGCTCCCGTCGCGTTTCCTGTTTGTAGACACAAAGCCGAGCGTGTACCGCGTGCGGAGATGATCGATCAGACTGTTGAAGACGCGATCCAGGTTATCCGGTTTGTCGGTCAGGACTTCGCCGCCGGTCTCCTCGGCAAGTTGCTTGAGGTTGGAGCTTTTCGCTTTGAACAAGCCTCCGATGCCGGCCGCTGCGATCATGATTCCGTTCTCCATTCGTTGGCCTGCGGTCTTGGGTATGATCCCGCACACCACGCTCCCTGACTCAAGCACCGCCATGCGCGCATCGTCCGCGGACGGCCCAGCGCAGTCGAAGTAAGTCGTGATGCCGGTGATCATTATTATCACCCGGCGGCCATCTGGATTTCCCGCCCTGCGCATGTAATCCGCTGACTCATAGAAAGCGCGGTTGAAGCAATGGCCGGCGTTCTCGTCGTGAGGAGGCAAGTGATCCAGACCTGCGAGGACCCTGTCTTTCCCGCGGCCGAAACCGGTAACCAACTCGGTGGTATTGGCAAAAGACATCAGGGCTACTTCGTCCTGCGGCCTGAGCCTCTCGAGCGCCGCCAGAGTCGCGTGGCGCACCTTTTCGCTGAAAGGATCAAGGCATCCGCCGCGGTCGATTAGCAGAATCACCGAGAGCGGGAGCGTGTCCTGACTGAATTGAGTTACCTGCTGTCTGACTCCGTCTTCCGCGAGCACAAAGTCTTCCTTCGTGAGACTGCCGACTACACGGCCGGTCTTCTGCTGGATTACTTGTGCATCGAGGACGACCAGGTCTACGGCCAGCCTGATGTTCTCGCCGGCTCCGCCAGGCGAGTCACCCATCGTCTGTTGAATGCTGCCGGTGTTTTGTAGTGGCAAGCTGGCGGGCTTCTGCTGTTGAGCGCCTTCACGTTTGGTGTCTTCGAGCTTGCGTTCCTGGGTGCTCCCGTTCTTGCCGCGAGAGGGCGTGTTGTTTGGCGACTGCGCGGCCACGCTCAACAACACACTCAAAGTTGAAATGATCGACAGCGAGAGTACGGCTATTCGGTGAGGGTTCATAGGTGCCTCCTTCCAAAGCGATTAGAAATTGATGGGTCGTTTGGCACCGAGTAAAGCCAACAGCTACGGCCGGTACTGGTTCTGGTTTCGTCCGATGGCGCCGACCAGGCGGAGGAAGGAGCGAAGGAGGATGAAGCAGATGGGGTGTCTTTTACTGAGTTCGCTTTTTCATCCGCCCAGTCCGTGCCACCGAAAAAAAGTGTGATGCGTGATCAGTTATCCGTCTCGCGAGAAGTTGTCACGCATCACGGAGTCTCACTTCAGTTCTTCAGGGTTTTCTGCGCTGCTCCTGCTGCTGTTGGCGTTCCTGCTTTTCTTGATGACGTTCTTGCCGCGCCTGGTCGCGGTTCTCGGCATTAGGTCGCTCTCGCGGCGGCTCTGTTCGCGGAGTAGATGCGCCATTGTCGCGAGATCTGGCAGGTTCTTCCGCGCGAGTTCGCTGTCGCGTGTCCTCATTCGGTTTCGGCTCGCTAGTTGGGTGTCTTCTCTCACGCGAGCGGGTTTCGTTATCGCTTTGCCCTCCCGATGGAGCGCTTTCTTTGGGCGCAGCCGTCGCTGGAGGCTCAGGTCGCGTGCGCCGCCTCTCTCGTGCGGTCCCCTCCGCGCTTCCTTGGGAGGTCTGGGCGGGCCGTTCCCCGGCAGAGTCCCCTTCATTGGCTCGCTTGCGGGGATGCGCCGAGCGGTCGTCGTTCACTTTCTCCGACGGAGCCGGAAGCTGGATCCGCATCTTCGGCTTTCGCTCGCCAACGGAATCGAAGCCGGGTTGCGAGCCGGCAACTGTCGCCGGCGGTCTTGGCTTTCGATCCGCTCTTCGCTCTGAGCCCCGCTCAATCAATGCCGGGCCTTGCGTGATTACACCAGGGTTACGCGGCGAGATGAGGCGGCGCTCGCGCGCGTCGCCAAGTCGCGCCGGCGAATCCGCATTTTGATTGCGGGTGACGACTGAGCGCCGGATGATCTCGCTAGAAGGCACAGCGATGCGACGAGACCGGCGGCGATCGTTTTCGTCGAGGGCAGGCGCTACCGCCACGGGAGTTGGCGTGATCTGAGG
Organism: Acidobacteriota bacterium; assembly: GCA_038040445.1. Classification (NCBI taxonomy): domain Bacteria; kingdom Pseudomonadati; phylum Acidobacteriota; class Blastocatellia; genus Candidatus Onstottus; species Candidatus Onstottus frigus. The sequence continues at coordinate 167,470 of JBBPIG010000003.1, forward strand.
CAACCCGGCGCGCGCGCCTTTGTTGATCCAGTCTGAAAGCTCACGCCCGGGCGCCCCCGGACGCACTGAGCGATCTCCTCTGGTGAATCCCTCGGCGGGAAGAATTGTCATGCCGGGGTGTTGGCGCGGAAGCCTAATGCCGAGTCTGCCGTCGCCCGGTCTTCGCCCGCCGTCTCGCGGACCCGGGTATGGCAGCCGTGCCTGGTCATCTCCTCGCCGATGATCATGTCTGCGCCAGCGCTCCCCAGGCGCGAGCGGGTACCATCCAACGTAGTTGCCACGTGGAGTCGGACTATTGAAGAAGAAAACAAGCGCGGGACGCCAATGGAAGTCTCTGGAACCGTATCCGCGATAGGCCGAGCCGAAGCCCGGTATCCAAGCCCATCCAAGTCCGGACAAGTATGACCATCGACCGTAGTGATACGGAGCCCAACCCCATGGCTCGCTTGACAGCCACGTCCAACCTGCAGCCGGTATCCAGAGCCATTGGCCCGAACGATACGGCGCCCAATTGGAGCCGACTCGCGGTATCCAACATTGACCGTAAGAGGAATAGTTCGTCCACGTTCCATAGCTGGAGAGGTCGCTCACTCCATAAAAGTCGTTATAGTTCGTCTCGTAGTTGGTAACGTAGTCGGGCGCAAGGTCAGCGCTCGTACGAGCAATCGTCGTGTCACGGTCGTGGCTCCACTGATCCCAGTCATCCTGGGTTGTGTCCACGGCGAGTTCGAGTCTGCCGCCGCTCGATGCATCAACCATCAGCCTGTGACCTTCGCGCACTTTGAAGCTTCCTTCGTCGGTCGACACCTCGGCTTCACCGCGGCGAACGATCAGCGTCGTGTCCTTTTCGCCGCGGACTTCGATTCTATAGAGCCCGTCTTGCTGAACCACGACCGCAGTACTGGGTGTGTCGATCTCGAAGCGGCGGAAGGCTGTAGCGAGACGCTCTATACGAATGATGGCGGTTCCTTCGGTGATTTCGAACCGCGCTGAGGTATCCGACAGCTCGGCGATCGTCAGCTCAGTGCTTTCCGAAAGCCTGATGTAGTTGCCTCGCCCGAGTTGAACTTCGGCACGCGCTCCACGCCCCGCGTACAGTTGATCGCCGGCCAGCAAAGGCAGGTTTTCGACAGCGGGCGCCCATTCGGTCACTCCGGCGCGAAGGAACGAAACGTCGCCCTCTACGAAACTCAATCGCGCTACTCGAGCAACCGGCGCCGAGTCATCTACATCCGCTGATTCATCCTCGAGTGAGTTGGTCGTCTGCGCGAACGCGGTGCACGAAATGAACAGGATCGCAATGAGTAGGAATGGTGTGAGGCTCGAGCAGAGAGTGCGCTTCATGATTCTTCCTCGATCAAAGACTTCGTGTTCCACTGGCTTGGGCGGCCGATTCCTGGGCAACCACCGTGCCTAAGCCGGCTGAAATGTTACGGGTTGGGTCCAAGTCATTCAGGGCAAGGAGAGATTAGCTTCTACGCGGGGCGCGGGGTTGACCTGGTCGGCCAAATATTATTGAAGGTCATACACGAATTAGTGTACGAGTCGTTTGATAACGTCACGGAAGCGAAGAGAACATCAGCGTGGGGCTTGATCAGTGACCCGGTAGCCGGGACGCGCGCGCACGTCAACACCTTTGCGCGCTAACTCGAGTTTGATCTTGTGATATTTGCCATCCCGTTTACTGCTCGTCGAGTAGTAGCCGATCAAGTACTGGTTGCGCAGCTCTTCCGCGATGGCGGTGAAAGCGGCCCGCGTATCGTTGAAGGTGTCCGCGAGATAGAGTCTGCCTGCGGTGCGCGTTGTGATCGTTTGCAGATAAGAATCGGCCTCGCCATAGAGCTTGTCGAGCGTCGAAGTGATCTGGTCCGGAGGCTCCGTACTGGGTGTACGCTGAGTTCCGCTGCCTGGGCCATTCGGGTCGTAGACAACCGGCGGCCTTCGCGGTTGGCCGATTTCGATTCGGGGAGCGTTAGGCTTTGGTAGACCGGTCGGCGTAGGATCGGGTCCGCCAAAGTCGGGAGGGAGCGGTATCCGCCCGTCCACATCGAATGGCGTCTTACGTTTCGGGTGTTCGATCTCTTGCCGGCGTGCATTCGCTTCGATCCACCATCTTGAGTCGAAGTGCAAAGCATAAATCACCGCGCCGATCTCTTCAGCGGTCCGGGTAGTGCCTTCGGCGGTCGCTTCGATGCTGCGCATATCAACGCCGTCGCTGAATACAATGACCGCACGGCGGCCTTCGACGTCTTTCAACTGATCGAGGGCGCGCGCGATGGCTTCATAGAACAGCTTGCCGAAACCTGATTCTGTACCTCTGATCGCATGCTCCAGTTCAGCCTGATCCTCGGTGAAGTCGGTCAGCGCTCGAACCTCGTGATCGAAAGAGATAACCATCATGCGGTCACCAGGCCTGAGCTGGCTGGTAAAGTTGACTGCCGCGCCCTGAATCGCCCTCAGTCTGTCCTGCGCGCTGTTCGACGTGTCCAACACCAGAACGGCGCTGAAGGGTTGCTTGACAGCCGCGAAGAAGGAAATGTCCTGCCGCTTTCCATCCTCGGAAACCACGAAATCACCTTGATGCAGGTCGCTAACGAACTTCCCGCTGCGGTCTGTGACTACGGCCGGGACTTGCACCAGAGTCGCGTTGAGCCGAACGGCTTGTTCCTCGGAAGACTTTTGCTTACCTTGCGGTGGTCCCGGGTCAGCGACAGTCGCGAATGCCTGACCGGCAACGGCTAGTAAAAGAAGCGATGCACAAGACATCGAACTACGATGAATCATTCTGCGCGTTTTTTCCATCGCTACACCGAAGCGAACCCGTTTAGCGAACGTGGCCCGAGGAGATTATTGCAACCTGAGGAATCAGAAATCGCGTTGCGCCTCTTACTCTTGCCCGATTGATTTTACTATCGAAGCTACGAGCGCATCTGTATTGTACAGGTCCGGTTGAATGACTCTCTTAAGACCGTGGCTCGCCGCGGTCTCGGCGGTAACCGGTCCGATGCACGCGACGAGCATGTTTGCTAACAGATCGGAGAGATCAGTCAATCCAACGAGCGCAGCGAAATTCGATAGTGCAGACGAGCTGGTGAAGGTAACCACGTCAATCGAGTTTTCTTTGAAGATGCGGAGGACGCTTCCCGGCTCGACATCCGGCTTGACCGTTTGATATGTCTCCACAGCGTCTACGCGAGCGCCCAGCCTGCGCAGGCCAGCCGGCAGAAAGTCCCTCGCTACGCGCGCCCGCGGGATCAAGAATCTCAAACCCCTGACATTCTCATCTCCTCCAAGGTAATCGATGATTGCCATCAGGGCGCCTTCTGCCTTGGAGTCGGAGGCCGTGACCTGCGCGATGGCTCCCGCCCGCTCCAATGCGAGCGCGGTCGCCGGACCTATAGCGCACACGACGAGTCCGGCTAGCGCCTGGGCGCCGTCGCTTCGAATTTCGCCTAAGCGGCGAAAGAAGAACCGAACGCCGTTCGCGCTGGTGAAGATGATCCAATCGTATTCTTTGATTTCCTGAATTGAAGCGTCGAGCGCAACCCAACTGCTGGGGGGAACAACCTCAATGGTAGGGCATAGGATTACGGTTGCTCCAAGCGCCTCAAGGCGCGCGGCGATGTCTTCGGACTGCCCGCGAGGCCTGGTCACCAGGACCGTCTTTCCGCGCAACGGCACATAGCGTGATGTCGACCGGTCGCCCGCAGCCTGCTCGTTTTTGTTCATTAGTTGCGGCCCAAATTTCTTCAGGTAGCGAGTTTGGTTAAACGCGGCAAATTATACAGTTACACCTACGAGACTTGCAAGAAAGATCGGGTGTTCGTCCTTAAGTGCTGAAATCGTGGAGCTTCCGCGCATTGGTGACGTTGTTGACGACGACGCGTCTCGTACCTCTGCACTAAGTCCGTGCATTTCGGCACTTACGCCCCGCTCCAGGAGAGACCCCTACTCAGCTCGGGGGAAAACAGGCATGCGGGTCTTCAAAGGACGCCAAGGTATTTTCTTGACTTGCCGGCAAATTGTTGATATAAAACAGCCATAAACTAGCGTATGTGCAGGATTTAAAGGTGGAGCTGGATCATTCTCAACTCCGAGGAAACTGATGAGCGGCCTGATCACTAAAGCGACTAAGAAGCGCTCATCTGAGTCTCGAAAAATCCGCGCGACGAAAGGGAAGAAGGCTCCCTCGAGAAAACCCAAGCGCCCCGGCAGAATCACCGCCGCCCCAAAGTCAAAGAAAGCAGCAATCGGGAAGAAACTTCCGCAGACCAAGAAGAGTAAGCAAGCAACTGCGGCTAAGAAACTCAGCAGCGGCCGTGCAGCCAAGAAAGTTGTGCCGAAGAAGAAAAAGATAACGGTTGCTCCAGCGAAGCGAAGGAAGGTGTCTATCACTAAAAGTTCTTCGCGCACCAAGAGTTCTTCGCGCCGGAAGACAGCGATTAAGTTGCGTGTGGCCAGAAAACCCGTGCCAAGGATGACACGGAAAATGCTGGCGGCGAGGCGAAGAGCGCTAGTTCCGAAGCCGCTCCCTGCTCCGCCCAAGAAGCCCCCGTCACCGAGCACTCTGGCAGCCGTTCGCGCGTTTGAGCAAGCATTGCGATTGTTTAATCGACAGGACTTCGCTACGGCGAAGTCAACGTTCGTGAGCCTGCTCTCGAAGTTCAATGATCAGGCTGAGATTGTTTCTCGCGTCCGCACTTATCTGGCGATTTGCGAACAACGTCTCGCGCGCACGCCTGCGGTGCCGCGCAATCCGGACGCGCTATACAACCAGGGGGTGTTCGAGCTGAACAAGGGCAACACTACCGAAGCGATCGAGTTGTTCGAGAAAGCGCTGAAAGTCGAACCTCGCGCGGACCATATCTACTATTCTCTCGCCGCTGCTTATGCCCGCCTGAACAACACTTCCAAGGCTCTTGACGCGTTGCGTCGCGCCATAGGCATTCGTCCGGTCCATCGCTCGCACGCTCGCCGAGACTTTGACTTTGCCAGCCTCCGCGGCAATGAAGACTTCCAACAACTAACAGGGTTCGGCTTCGACCTCGTCGATGAGTAAATCGACAAGTAGTCGTCGAAGTAGTTTCTATGATGGTGCAAGAAGACTTAGGGTTGAAGATTGTGTCCGTGGGAGGCGGTACGGGACTCTCGACGCTTCTTTCCGGGCTGAAGGCGTACGTAGGAAAGGAAGCCCTGCACAATGCAGCGCCTGCCGCCTACTGGATCGAAACGTTAACAGCGGTCGTGACGGTCACGGATGATGGCGGTAGCTCGGGCAGACTCCGAGAAGAATTTCAGATACTTCCGCCGGGAGACATTCGCAACTGCATAGCCGCGCTTGCAGAAGACGAAAACTTGTTGACAAGACTCTTCCAGTACCGCTTCACGTCAGAGGGCGATCTATCGGGGCACAGCTTCGGCAATCTTTTCCTGGCAGCGCTCGCCGGTATCACTGGAGATTTTCTCGAAGCCATCAAGGTTAGCAGCGAAGTGCTGGCGATAAAGGGCAGGATATTTCCTTCCACAGTTCAGGATGTCGCACTGGTAGCCGAACTCGAGGATGGCCGCGTGATTCAGGGCGAGACGAACATCGTTGAGTCGCGCTCGCGCATAAAGCGGCTGCGGTTGTCGAGCGAGGTCTGCCGGCCGCTTCCCGAAACACTCGACGCGATCAAGCACGCCGACATCATTACTATCGGTCCCGGCTCACTGTACACTTCTATCATTCCAAACCTCCTCGTCGATGGGATCGTGGACGCCATGCGCGACTCAGCCGCCCTGAAAATCTACGTTTGCAACATAATGACACAACCCGGGGAAACCGAAGGCTTCGACGTTAAAGACCACCTTAGAGCTCTTTTTGAATACAGCCCGAACCTCGAAGTCGATTGCGTGCTTGTAAACACAACCTCAATCAGCGAGGAGGTTCGCGCGAAGTATCTCGCCGATGGTGCGGCGCAAGTTGGGTTCGACTCATTGACGCAAGGCTGCTTCGAGCACGAGCTTCATCAAGGCTTCATTGAAACCCCGGAACGCACTCATAGCTTTCAGCTCATGTGTCGCGACGTGCTCCACGAAGACGGCCTCGTCCGCCACGACCCGGATAAGCTCGCGCGCCTGCTACTGGAGATTCATCAAACTGAAACGCTCGCAGCGCGATGACCGGACGCTTCTCGAAACGTCTGCCCTTCGGATAACTGCCTAAGTTCGTAGTCCCGCCTTCAGGCGGAAGTTTGTATCCGACGACCAACTCGCTACGAACTTCCGCCTGAAGGCGGGACTACGAACCCCAGAGATTTCAGCCCTCCAGCGCTGCCTCCTCTACACAAACCTCTCGCCCCAACCTCAGCGTGAGAGTAGAATCAAGTCCGGTCGGCTCTTTCCAACGCCTTCCTGAAGGGCCGATGAAAGTGGCGGCCATTTGACGGAAGACAGACCCGGTTGCTCGACATGAGCACCGCCTTTCTCGCGGTTTAACTGAGTGAGGATCTATGACGGACGTGATGATATTGGCGGCTGGACTAGGAACCCGAATGAAGTCGCGGCGAGCAAAGGTATTGCACGAGCTAGCTGGCCGGCCATTAGTCTCGCACGTGGCGCGCGCGGCCTTCGAACTAAGTCCGGAAGCCATTTTCACGGTAGTCGGTCATCAAGCAGAGGAAGTGGAGAGCGCCGTGCGCGATGAAGCTGCGCGGTTGACGGCGGCCGGCGCGGCGCAGCCGGATCTGATATTTGATGCTCAGCCCGAGTTGAGATTTGTTCTACAGGCCGAGCAGCGGGGCACCGGCCACGCGGTAATGGCGGCGCGAGATCAACTTGCTGGTCACAACTCGACGCTGGTGATCATTCCAGGCGACGCACCTTTGATCCAAGCTGACACGCTGAAGCATGTGGTCGACATTCATCATGGTCAGAAGAACGACGTGACGTTGCTGACAGTGATCCTGGATGATCCCACCGGATACGGCCGGATCATTCGAGATAAGGACGGCCGCTTGCTTCGATGCGTCGAGCAGAAAGATGGCTCGGCGGAAGAACTTGCCATTCGCGAAGTCGGAGTAAGCATCTATTGCTTCGAGGTAGCCGCGCTGCTTGCCGCCCTCGATCACCTGACGACTGATAACGCGCAGGGCGAGTACTATCTTACCGATGTGCCGAAAATAATTCAGGCCCAGGGAAAAAGGGCCGGGCTGCTGTGTCACTCGAACGCCGAAGAAGTGCTTGGCGTAAACACGCGAATCGAGCTTGCGGATCTGGAGCGCAAGCTTCGCGATCGAAAGCTCCGCGAGCTGATGCTGGCGGGCGTAACGATTGTCGATCCCGCGACGACCTACATTCATCAAGACGTCGAGGTTGGCCTGGATTCGGTGATCCATCCGCAGGTAATCATTGAGGGCGCGAGTCGCGTCGGCTCGGGCTGTACGATTCAGTCTTGGACTCGTATGAAGAATGTCGAGATCGCCGACAACGTCATGGTTCGCAACTCGTGCGTTATTGAGGACAGCATGATCCGAGAGGGCGCGACGGTGGGTCCGTTCTCCCGCCTCCGAGCCGGAGCTGAGATCGGAGAAAAGGCAGGTATTGGCAATTTCGTTGAAGTGAAGAAGTCCAAGATCGGGCGAGGCTCTAAGGCCTCGCACTTGACCTATCTTGGCGATGCGACGCTCGGCGAGCGCGTCAACATAGGCGCAGGCACAGTGACCTGCAACTACGACGGAGTGCGCAAGAACGAGACGATCATCGAAGACGATGTGAAGATCGGAAGCGATACGATGCTCGTAGCCCCGGTCCGTATCGGGCGCGGTTCGGTCACCGGCGCGGGCAGCGTCGTGACCAGGGATGTGCCGCCTGATTCGCTTGCGGTCGGAGTTCCCGCGGTCGTCAAGAAGAAGCTCAAGTAAGCGCATCTTCAGGACTGGGAAAAAAAGGAAGGAAGAAGCAGATGTGCGGAATAGTAGGTTACGTCGGTGATAAGCAAGTCGTCGGAGTAATTCTCGACGGACTCAAGAAGCTCGAATATCGCGGCTACGATTCGGCAGGCATCGCGGTGGTGGACGAGAAGGGGCGCCTGACGATTCGCCGCGCCGAAGGCAAACTGCGCAACCTCGAAGAAGCCATTCGATTGAAGCCGCTCGACGGCACTTACGGAATAGGCCATACGCGATGGGCCACCCACGGGCGGCCCACCGAAGAGAACGCCCATCCTCATCGTGATTGTTCGGGACGAGTGGTTGTTGTCCATAACGGCATCATAGAGAACTTTCTTCCGCTCAAGCGCAAGCTCCAGTCCGAGGACCACACGTTTGTCACCGAGACCGATACTGAAGTGATCGCCCATTTGATTGAGAAGTATCTTAACGAAGGCCAACCGACGCTCGAGGCAAGCGTTCGACGAGCGGTTGCCGATCTGCGCGGCATCTACGCGCTGGCGATCATGTCGTCGGACGAGCCCGAGAAGATCGTAGCGGTGCGGCAGGGGCCGCCGATCGTAATCGGACTTGGTCAGAATGAGTATTTCGTGGCGTCCGACGTTCCGCCGCTGCTGTATCACACGCGCGATGTGTTCTATCTCGGCGACGGTGAAATAGCCGTGCTCACGCGGGACGGCGTGTCGGTTACCGATTTTGAGAATAGTCCAGTTTCCCCCGACGTGCAGCGAATTACCTGGGACCCGATCGCAGCGGAGAAGGGTGGATTCAAGCACTACATGTTGAAAGAGATTTACGAGCAACCCCGCGCCGTTCGCGACACGATAATCGGCCGGGTCTCTCAGACGACGGGTCGCGTTTATCTGGACGAGATGGAGATCAGCGAAGCCGAGTTCCGCCAGTTCACGTCGATCAAAGCGATTGCTTGCGGCACGAGCTTGCACGCGGCGATGGCAGGAAAGTATATGCTCGAGGAGCTGGCGCGGATTCCGGTGGAAGTCGACTACGCGTCTGAGTTCCGGTATCGCGATCCGATCATCGATGACAAGACTTTGATGATTGCAATCTCTCAATCGGGCGAGACCGCGGATACGCTTGCCGCGGTGCGCGAGTCGAAGGAGAAGGGCGCCAAGGTACTTTCGATCTGCAACGTGCGGGGATCGATGCTGATGCGCGAGTCGCACGGCACGGTCCTGACCCACGCCGGCCCCGAGATCGGCGTTGCTTCGACCAAAGCTTTCACCAGCCAGATGACCGTGCTGTACCTGCTGGCGCTTCATCTCGGACAGCAGCGCGGGGTGCTGACCGGCGAAGAATCGCTTGCGCATGTGCACGCACTCAACGGGCTGCCGGTGAAAATGGAGACGTTGCTTGGCTGCGACGATCAGGTAGAGAAGCTTGCTCGCGAGTTTCATCGCGCGCAGGATTTTCTTTATCTCGGCCGCGGCATCAACTATCCCATCGCGCTCGAAGGCGCTCTGAAGCTCAAGGAGATTTCCTACATTCATGCGGAAGGCTATCCCGCGGGCGAGATGAAACACGGCCCGAACGCGCTGATAGACGAAGAGCTGCCGGTGGTGGTGATCTGTACTCGGGATGAAACGAATGAGGCCTCGAAGCTGCGCTACGAAAAGACGCTTTCAAACATGGTAGAGGTGAAGGCGCGCGACGGCGTGGTGATCGCAGTGGTGACCGAGGGCGACACCGAGCCCGGCGAGATAGCCGATCACGTGATCGAGATACCACGAGCGAGCGATTTGATTTCTCCGATACTCTCGGTTGTTCCGCTCCAGTTGCTTGCCTACCACATCGGTGTTCGCCGAGGCTGCGACGTCGACCAGCCTCGCAATCTGGCGAAGTCGGTGACGGTGGAGTGAGCATGATCGAGAGGGATGTTGATTTGCTTGATGAGTATGACTTCAGCAAGCTCAAGCTACAGCGTGGCAAGTATGCAGGCCGCCCGGTTAATCACAAATTCACTATCAAGCTAAGCTGCGAGAAGGACGGAACCTGGTTGGCCGACATACCCGCATTCGACGTGCAGTTCCACGGCAGTACGCGGGACGAGGCGATTTCGAAAGTCCAAGGATTGGCTTTCCGAGTTTTGGCGGATCGCATTGCAAACGGCAAATCGGTTCTTGGCCCTTCGAGCATTTCGTTTTCAGTGGTTGAGGAGAAGCGAGGTTCCCGTTGAAATGGTAGTCAGGCGCAGAAGCGAGAAATCATGAGGCACTGTGGCTTTCGACTAATCAAGGCGCTTCCCTAGTGTCCCAACGTTTCCACGGTAGCGTCCGTAAGCTGCTGAAAGTCATTATGTTAAGTGCACTGAGGTGTCAGATCATTGGTTTAACAAGTAAAGGCGATTGGTATTACACTCTCGGTCATTCGAGCCTACCGGATTGAGATACGACGAACGGCTAGTAATTGACAGGGCAATCAGAGTCTAGATCAAGCAGATCATGAGGAGGATTGGTGATATATTAATGCAGCGATGCACCTGAGCCTTCCGAAGTCGTTCTCCTATGAATAGCTCCCCGTCTCTCTGAGTTTCTGCGTCCGGCGCGTGCCGCGCCGATCGTGGCATTGAACTCCTAGTAACCCGCCATTCCACCTGTAGAGATCGTTGAGCTGAGCTGGAGCTGAGCTGAGCTGACCCTTTCATCTTGTTAACCCGCTGACTTGCACTATAATCTCGTTTCGTAGCTCTCCCGCGAGTGAGTAGGCACTCATGCAATCGAAGCGATCGCTCAAGCTCCCTCCGCTCAAATTGCACACCAGGACCACTCTCGTCACGTCGGGCGTGCTCGTAATCGTTTTTGCAGTCATCGCCATTCTTTCTGATCTTGCGATAACCAAAGTGAGCGATCGGCAGGAGAGGGACCAGGCTCAACTGCTGGCCACGCGCTTGGCGGACACGGTCGAGCATCACATAAAGCGCCAGAAGATTCGGATCGAACGCCGCAAGAAGAGCGCGCAGTTTCAGGAAGAAGCCGAAGCAACAACAACCATTCCAGACTGGTCCGATGTTCAAGAGGAAATCGAAGATACGATCGCCAAGACCAATCCGCAGCTAACCGAAGTGAGAGTGTTTCAAAGAGTCGCCTCTGGCCGGTGGGAAGAACGCATCAGAATCCCAGTCGACGCCGGTTCTCTGCCGGCCGATGAAGAGAAAGCCGCTTCGCAGCAAATCAACACATCCAAGGTTGTTTCGGTCCGGCAAGAAGGCACCAACAAATTGATCACCGCCACCGCCGGGGTCAATGTGCTCGACGCAGGCGGCCCGACACATTTTGGGACCGTTAACGTGTTGCTTACCTTCGACGAGAGCCGCAGCTCGGCCGCGGAGCTTCGCCGTTTGATGTGGCCGTTGATGCTGCTCGCGATTATCTCGATTACGTTGATGACCTACTTCCTTTTTAAGCACATGGTCTACAAGCCGATCGACAGTCTGCTGCTGGCGATGTCCAAGGCCGAGGCAGGCGATCTGGAAGCCGAGGTTGAGTCGACCGCGCCTGATGAAATCGGGCTGCTGACTTCGCGGTTCAATCGAATGCTCGGCCGCATTCGGCAGATGACTCAACAGCTCAACCTGGAGCAGCGCCGGCTCGAGGACCGGGTTCACGAAGCCACCGGGGAGATTGCCGAGCGCAAGGAGCAGCTTGAGGAAGCAAACCTTCGATTGTTCGAAATGCAGCGGCAGTTGACTCAACTCGAACGACTCGCCGCGGCAGGTCAACTCGCCGCACAGTTTGCTCACGAAGTCGGCACCCCGCTCAATCTGATATCGGGTCACGTTCAGTTGCTTCGCGCGCGCGCGCGCGACGAACGGGTGATGCAGCGGCTCGATATTATCGCCGGTCAGATCGACAGGATTACAACCATAGTCCGTTCCATGCTTGATTCGACACGCAGACCCGTCCCCCGGCTCGAGCCTGCAGACATCAACTCACTGCTGGCTCAAATACTCGATGCAACGCAGCCGACGTTGGTGGCGCGCAACGTCGAGCTTCAGACTGAGATTGGCGAGCGCCTTCCTCCGATCCAGGCCGATGCGGATCAGTTGCAACAGGTCTTTCTCAATTTGATCAACAACAGTCTCGATGCGATGCCGCTTGGTGGAAAGCTGCGAGTGTCAACCTGCCTCGATGGCGATTCGGTGGCAATCGTGTTGGCTGATAGCGGCGAAGGAATCGCCGAGGATCAGATCGATCTGATCTTCGACCCTCTGTTTTCAACCAAACGCGGGCGGGGCACCGGTCTCGGGCTGACGATCGTAAAGCAGATAATCTCCGAGCACAACGGAGAAGTCGAAGTCGAAAGCGATCCCGGTCGAGAGACGACGGTTCGAATCAGGCTGCCGCTTGATGCGGCGAAACTCCGCGTGCCCGGCGAAGCCGCCGAGGCCTCGGACGGGAACGGGTCATCGAGCGGTGAAGACCTCGAATTAGTGACGCTTACGGTGAAAGACTCCGCAGTGGTGGATAAATGAAACGGATCCTTGTGATAGACGATGATCTCGAGACGTGCAACTTCCTCACCGAGATTTTCGCTGAAGAAGGTTGGGAGGTCGCCTCGAGCCAGAGTGCGGAAGGGGCTCGAGACGCAGTCGAGCAGAGTCACTTCGACTTGATCGTCAGCGACATCAACCTTGGCGCCCGCACCTCCGGCATAGCTTTGCTCAAGGAGTTCAAAGCGATCTCCTCAGATTCCGAAGTCATCTTGATCAGCGGTTTCGGGACGCTCGAAACGGCCGTCGAAGCGGTCCGCGAGGGCGCGTTCGACTACGTAAGCAAACCGTTCAACGTGAATGAAGTTATCGCGACCGCCCGCCGTGCGCTCAAGGGTCGAGACGCGGGCGCGCCCGCGGCCGTGTTGCTCAAAGAGCACAGCGAGGCTTCCGGTCTGGTCGGTCACAGTCACAAGATGATCGAGCTATACAAAGAGATTGCGCTCGTGGCGCCCTCGCGCTCGACGGTGTTGATAAGCGGCGAATCCGGGACGGGAAAGGAACTGGTAGCGCGCGCGATGCACCGTAACAGTCCGAGAGCCCACAGCGCGTTCGTAGCGGTCAACTGCGGAGCTATCACCGAGACGCTGCTCGAGTCTGAGTTGTTCGGGCACGTCAAAGGCAGTTTCACCGGCGCGACTTCCGATAAACGCGGGCTGTTCGAAGAAGCAAACAACGGAACCATTTTTTTGGACGAGATCGGCGAGACGAGTCTGTCCGTGCAAGTAAAGTTGCTACGGGTCCTGCAGGAAGGCGAGATGCGCAGAGTGGGAAGTGCCCGTCCGGTTCGCGTTGACGTGCGCGTGCTGGCTGCCACGAACCGCGATCTCGAGCGCGAGGTCAAAGAAGGCCGATTCAGAGAAGACCTTTACTATCGCTTGAGTGTCGTCGCACTGTGCGTGCCTCCGTTGCGTGAACGGACTGAAGACTTGCCGCTGTTGGCGGCGAACGCCCTCAGACAAGCGCGAGAAGCGGGCGCGCGAGCAACCACCATTTCGGAAGAAGCTCTTGCCGTGCTGAATCAGTACGAATGGCCGGGCAACGTGCGAGAGCTCGAGAACACGATCGCACACGCCGCGCTTTACGCTCGCGGAAACGTGATAACGCCTGAGGACTTGCCAGCGAAGGTTCGGAAGCAAGCTCGAACGCTGCCGCCCGAGAACAAGACTCAGGCGATGTTCAGCGACCTGCCTTCACTTGATGAACTCGAGCGACGTTACATCATTCACGTGCTGCAGAACGTTGGCGGAAGCCGGACTCGCGCGGCGGAGGTGCTGGGCATAGACCGCCGCACTCTGTATCGAATGGCCGAGCGGTTCGGAATCAACCTGAAGGAAAGCGCGGAGTAGCGCAGACTTTAGTCTGTGTGACTGGCTTAGCGGAGAGTAGCATACACCTAGTTTGTATTGGTGGTGCGCATAGAGCGACACAATTACAGACTAGAGTCTGTGCTACTTTGAGGCTCTTTTGTTTGTCGCCGGCAAAACGGCCACAGCAAAACCCTTTCTGTGCTGCTCTCAAACTCTGACGACTCGCATATCAAAGCGACTTGAACTTGGACTTAACCGAAGAGCCTCCAAGCAAGAGGGCAGGAACGCGCCTTGCACCTGAGCAATGACGACTTGCCCGACGACAATAGCGTAACCTTAGGTGTATCGGTCCGCGGCAAGAAAAATCTACGGAGGACAATTGATGAAAAGGATCCTTATCAGTTTTGCTTTAGCATTAGCTCTTGCCGGGACATCCGCGTTGGCGGCTCAGAACAAAAACAAACCGGCCCCAAAGCCGGCGGCGGCGGCAACTAGCACGGGAACGATGAGGAAGACTCCCGCCAAGAAGCATCACAAGAAGCGCCACCACAAAAAGCCGGCGACCTCAACCTCGGGCGGCAGCATGACCAAGAACGCTAACAAGAAGAAGTAGTCTCGTAAGAGCACGCTCATTACTTGCGTAGCGGGTTGGCGCCGTTGCTGACCCGCTCACGTCTTTCTGATCCCTCTCGACCCGTCGGAGGTGAAGATGGAATGGAACGGGTATTGTCGCTGAGTCCGACACGCAACGGGACGCCGGTCAGCGGACAGAAAACCACGCTGGAGTAAGGTCGTGAATCAACTGGCGCGAATCCTGACCGTTATTCTCATCGTCTTTGCTTTGTCGAGCTTTCTCGTTTACAGGCTTCGGCTCGGCAGCACTATGCGTCCATCGCGGCAGAGTCAGTCCGCGCCTCACCTGGTAGAAGAGACGAAAACCGTAGAAGGACAAATCCAGGCGGTTGATCCCAGCGCCGGGACTTTGACTTTGGTAAACGACTATGAAGAGATGATGCTCGCCTTCGACGAAAGAACCGCGATTCTAGAGTCGGGCCACGCTATCCAACCCGGTTCAATAACCTCCGGCACTTCTGCGACGGTCAAGTACACGCAAAGGGGAGCCAAGAAGTGGGCTCGAAGAATTGAACTGGTTCCAGCCGAACCGCCGGATACATCCGAGTCGTATTGAGTCTCCCGATTTACTCCTCAACGGAGAGAGTACAACACCCCTCAAATCCATTGTGAGATGATTGCCGTGCTCGCCTGCCCACGCTCGGTCCTGTCTACGAATCACATAAGGCCTGTTTATCCGACTCCCGACAGTTGACCGTCATATGGGGAAAAATCGTGGCCGGGATTTCTCGTGTAGAGGATTTTCTTGTCGCCATCCTTTCCTGATGGTGCTAATCTACCGGCCATGTCACGAACAATGTCACGAACAATCTCACTGTACGCGGCGGTCTTGATGGTGGCCGGCTCATTCGCGCCGAACGCGGCGGCTCAAGCTTCTCAGCCGATCTACCTTCAGTACGACGGCTACGTGAAGAACAAAGACGGCACCTACACCTTATCGTTCGGATACTTCAACATGAATCATGTCGACGTGAGAATCCAGCCCGGCGAAGGCAACAGTTTCCTACCCGGTCCGGCCGATCGAAACCAGCCGCTGCTGTTTCTAAAAGGCCGGCATCGATTCGCTTGCAGCATCGTGGTCTCGGCCGATTTCGATGGCAAACTCCAGTGGGCCGTGCGTTTCGCCGGAAAGGCTTTCACCACGACCGCAAAGACGCTTGATCCACTTTATGAACTTGAGCTGGCCAGCGAGAAGCGGGCCACGAGTGGTCTCGACCTGGCAAAGGCGCCGAAGGGCGTCTGCGTCAACCGCGCGCCGGCTATTCAGGTGATCAATCCGCGCGCGGACGTCAATGCCGGCGCCGACACGTTGGCGGCCACGTCCTTCGCCACTCCCCTGGATCAGGAGGTCTCGCTGAGCGGCAGCGTTGAAGACGATGGGCTGCCGAGAGAGAGCAAGCTGACGGTCTCGTGGAGGAAGATCAGTGGACCCGGTACGGTTACGTTTTCCGACTCGAGCCGGCCGGTCACGCGCGTACGTTTCAGCGAGGCGGGGGCTTACGAGTTGGAGCTGTCCGCCACGGACACGGAGCACTCCAACAGCGTGAAGATCAAAGTGACGGTTAGTCCCGCGGGCGAGAAGAAGTAACGCCGGACAAACGCTCCGAAAAGTGGATAACGGACATTTTCCATTTTCGATTTGTTGTTGGTCATTGATCTCGGAACCACCCGGAGCAATGATAAATTAAAAATGGAAAATGGAATACTGAAAAACACGAAGAGGAGAGACCCTCGCAAAGGACCTCTCCTCTTAATAGTGTTCGCCGCCCACGCGGTACCCTGTTACTGCGGGTTTCCGCTCGCCGTAGCTGTTTCTCTCGCCTTGCCGCCCTTCTGCTTTTGTAGTTCCGCGAATTCCTGATCGGTGATGTAGTAGAAGTCAAGCCAGCCGATATTCATCTCATCAACCGTCCGGTCGCCCCAACCGATGAAGGCCGTCGGATCAGGATTCTCTTTGTTGCCGGGCGAGTTGTCGTGATACGCCGTCATGTGGAGGACGGTGCCCTTGGCAAGCGTCGGGGGGGTCTTGTAGGGATAGGTGATCTGCCAGGTCCACACGAAGTGCGCGACATCGGTCAGCAACTGCACCTCGCCCGTCGGAAGAATCGCCTCGAGCGTCATCCGCTTTCCGCGATAGTGCATATGCGGCTGGAAGCTGACGAGCCTCGCGGGTTCCTCTAGCCGAAAGTAAGCATCACTTCGAGCGTTAGCTTCCCCTGGCGGTATCGCCAACGTCGATGGGGATGAGATGCCTTTTGTCGAGATCAAGTACTTCGGGGTGTAGCCCTTCGGAAAGAACTTGAATCCGATCTTCGCGTGTTCGTTGACGTCCTTCTCGCCGTTGGGGTGATAGTGGAAGCTAAAGCGGAGCTTCCCCCCTGCCTTCAACATCTTCGCAGTGCCGTTGGTGAAGATGTCTCCGTCGTTACCCCTCGCATACTCTGTGAGGAGAGAACTGTTGTTCGGCCGCCCGCCAGTGCCCGGGCCCCGTCGCGCTTCGCCGAGCACAACGCCGGTGGCGGGTTCGCTCTGAATTGCATAGATGAGGACATGGTGAAGGACCTTCGGGTCCTCTGGGATCACCTGGATCCATTTGACGTAGCGGTCCTCGGTGAGCCCCGTTGGAACATCCACCTTGGGGTACTGATCCGCGGCAAATGCCGGAACGTTGAATCCCGAACTTGTCACCACCAGGTCCGGTTCTTCGCCGAACACCCACGTGTTAGCAGCCGGGAACACGCGCGGCGGAGGCGCATCCTTCGGATCGCCTTTCGGCGCGCCGCTGTCCACCCACTTGGCGATGGTGGCGATCTGCGCGTCGCTCAGCGAAGGATCGGGATCGTACTCGCCGACGGTGCGGTCGATATGCCACGGCGGCATGTACCGAGTGACGACCTTCTCCTTGATCGAGCGAGCCCACGGCCGGGCGTCCTCGTAGGTCAGGAGCGACATCGGCGCCATGGTTCCGGCCCGATGACATTCCTGACATGACTTCTGGAGGATCGGAAGGATGTCCTTGGTGAAGGTCGGTTTCGCGGGAACCGCACCCTCGTTTGAATCAGCGGCAGCAGGAATCGCGATGGCTGCAGCGAGTGCAAACGCCGCGACGGCTACGAGCTTCCACGTGGATTTCATACCAGACTCCTCCTTGGGTGTCTGAGCCTTGTTGACCTAACGCCCAATGTAGCACCAAGAGGCTAGGAAGTCTAACAGTTTCTGGTCTTTTCATTGATTATCACGCTCTTGTTCGTAAGTCGAGCTGACGTATCGCAGCGATGCTCTTGAACATGCGCAACTGTCCGGGAAACCGAACGAAGTCATACCTTTCATACCATCGGGCCAAGCTCTCGGTTCTAGCATCCAGCATCATGGCCCGAACTCCGGTACGGCTTGAGATCTCGTGAATTCTTGCTTGGGCATCCATCAATAACAACTCGCCAAGCCCATGTCCGTGAAAAGCTTCATCGACCCCGAGCTGTCCAAGGAGGACTACGGGAATTGTTCGCTTAGTCTTTGGCTTGTCCTCGGGGATTTCTTCCTGCTTCACCACTCGTATTGGGAAATGGGCTCAATTATCAACGTGGTATCTCACACCTTTGCGACGACCCGTGCGGTATCGCTCGGCAGAGGTGCGCGAGCGCTTCGATGGCTGCTTGTCATCGGCCAGTGCCCTCAGGAAGAAATTGTAATCCTCGCTCGTGAGCACTATGGCGTCATGGCGCTCCAAGATTTGGTCTGCCTTCTCGCTGAGAGTCGATACGGCAAAGTCGGTCAGCCCCTGGCCGGTAATCGCGGCAGCTCGGACGACGCGCGCCTTGATCTTCGGGTCCAAGCGGAAGTGCATTCTATCCTTCTCACTTGTCGACGGTTTCTTAGGGTCAACTGTTGCCATTTTGAAATCTCCTCCGTGTGGCAACCTGCCACGCACAACGAGCATTATGCGCGAGCTGTTCTGCGCGGGTCAACGCAGGAACCTGCCTGCCAAGCTATGCGCCGGGCGAGTGCCGTTCGGATTCTAGTTAATCTGCACGCTTGCTAGCTGAGTACTCTCGGTGCATGCGTAGCTGAGGAAGGGACTTCACCGACTGGACGTCTGCCGCGGCTCCAGACGCAACGTTAGCTTCTGGATTCGCCAGTTCAACAGCTCCGCAACGTAGACCTCGTTCTCGGACGGGCACGCGATCTCGTGAATCCATCCGAACTGCTTAGGCTGCTTCCCCGACTTACCCACGACGCCGAGGACTTTGCCCTCCAGCGTGAGCTTATACAATCTGCCAGGATATGCGTCTGACGAGTACAGTACCTGATTAGGCCCGGGCGTTATGCAGATCGCCCAGGGCGCACCGTTCTGCGCCGCCGCCCCTTCCGGTGAAGGCATGTTGCCCTGTGCCGGACGTGTCGCCGGATCGAACGGCACATCGATCGTCATCGCGCGAATGAATGTTCCGTTGGGATCGAACACCTGAATGCGCCGGTTCCCGCGATCCGCGACGTAGATGTTCCCCTTGGCGTCCGAAGCGATGCTGTGCGGCGTGTTGAATTCGCCCGGCTTGTTTCCGCGATCGCCCCATTGCTTCACCCAGGCGCCGTTTTTGTCGAACTTGGCTACCCGAGAGTTGATGTACCCGTCGCTGATAAAGATGTTGCCCTCGGTGTCCCAGGTGACGTCGGTCGGCTGCCGGAACTGACCGTCCACCGCGGGCCGCGGCGGAGTGACGCGCGTCCACGGCACGGCTTCATCGGATGCTTCCTTCTTGCGCCCGAAGACCATCACCACTCGGCCCGCCGGGTTGAACTTGACGATCATGTCCGAGCCCTTATCCACAGCCCAGATGTTGTCGTCTTTGTCGATCCGCACGGTGTGCGCGTATGACCACGCGTAGAGGTTCTTGCCGACTTCCCGGATGAATTTCCCGTTCGGCGCGAACTCTAACAACTGAGCTGCCGTCGCTCCATAAGCCGGGCCCGTCGTAGTGCCGCGTGAGAAGACGAACACGTGGCCTTTCGAGTTGACCGCGACGCCGGACACCTCCCCGAAGTGCAGATCCGGCGGCAGCTTGAGGAAGTCGACGTTCGAATCGACCTTGATTTCAGGCACGGGTGTTTGAGCAAACACTGCGGTTGGTGTCAGCACGAGGAAAAGGACGAATAGCCAGCGTCTCACGGTGTCCTCCTGAGTGGGAAGAGCGTTACTTCTTGACGTATCTCTTCAACGCGCGCGGGCCCACTTCCGCGCCGTAGATGTTGCCTTTTGCATCCGTCGCGACGCCTTCGGCTGCACTCGTACCGGCTCCATCCGGGTTCGGCTCAGGGTCGGGAATGAACGCCGTCACTCTGCCGTCCTTGGCGCTCCCAATCCTGATGCCGCGCTTCCACCCAGCGTGTCGGTTTTTGTTCGACTCCGAGTCGGCGGCATATAGGATGTCATTGCGGATATAAATCCCGCTCAGCCTGCTGAATTGCTTCCACTCATCGAGGAACTTTCCATCCTGATCGAAGATCTGAATGCGGTTGTTATTTCGATCAGCAACAAAGAGCCGGCCACGTGAATCCATTGCAAGACTGTGAGGAGTGTCGAACTCGCCGGGCGCGGTTCCTTTCTTGCCCCAAGTCTTGATGAACTTTCCGTTCTTGTCGAACTTCACGATGCGCGCGTTCGTGTTTCCGCCGTGCCCGTCCGCAACGAAAATGTCGCCTTTGGGAGCGGTGATAACATCGGAGGGCTGATTGAAAGTGTCCGGAGCGTCCCCGGCAATTCCGAGTTTTCCAAGCGTCAGCAAGACCTTGCCCTCTGGACTGAACTTGACGACGATGTGCCCCTTGCCCGCTGCCGCTTGCTGGTTGGCAGCGCCCGGCGGAATGCCGTCGGTCACCCATACGTTTCCCTGTTTGTCGACGTGGATGCCGTGGGGGAAGACGAACATTCCCACGCCGAAGCTCTTCACAAGTTTGCCCGTCTCGTCGAACTTGAGAACCACCGGCAGGTTCGACCCGGCGCAGCTGTTCGCGCCACATCTCTCGGCGACCCATACCGACTTGCCGTCGGGGTCGATCTCTACGGCGCTCGTCGCTCCCCACGTCCTGCCTTCGGGCATCTTCGCCCAGCCTTCGATGGTTTGATACGGATTGGGCAGGTCATTGACGGGTTGCGCGTTGCTCTGGGTATATGCACTCCCGGCGGACATTGCGAGCGATGCGACGATGACTACTGCAAGTGTGAATCTCACTCGACCTGAATGCGACATGGCAGTTCCTCCCTAAGAGAACACATGGTTTTCTAGATTCTAATCTTCATTTTCCATTTGTCATTTTCTATTTTTCATTGGCTATTGCTCGAATCTTGTGCGGCCGCGATGAAATGACAAATCAAAAATGGAAAATGATAAATGATTAATGACTCCCTCTTCCCCACTTCGGATTAGTGCGACTTCGGTTTGGCGGTGGACTGTATCACCAACTCGGGGTCGTTTGCCATATCCGAACCTTCGGGCTCGCCGATCCTGGGTTCAGCGATCCGGGCCTTCCGGCGCTTGAGTAGTCCGATTAGCCATATGAAGCCCGCAAAAATCAGAATCACTATCAGCCACCGCATGGCGGTAGCAAGCAGAGCTGCGTTCATAGCCGGCCACGCGAACTGCCTCAACCGCTCGCCACGCTCGATCATCCAATGCCAGCCAGTGTGGGCTACGAGCGCCGACAGGATGATCGTCCCGATGCGTTCAGCGACAACGAATCGGAACAGAAGCTCTAGTGCCGGGATCAGTAGCGCGAGCACCAGAAGTTGTCCGAGCTCGACGCCGACGTTGAACGACAGCAACGAAGTCAGCAGGTGAGATCCCGAGAACTGTAGCATCTGCCTCAGCGCGAACGAGAAGCCGAACCCGTGAACCAGACCAAACCCGAGAGCGATCATCCACCGGCGCTGCACCTTGCTCCCGACGATGTTCTCAAGCGCCATATAGATGATTGAAACGGCGATCAGCGTTTCGATGAGCGGCGGAAACCACAGCGCGTCCGGCCCGAGGTTGTAGGCGGACGCGATCAGCGTAATCGAGTGGGCCACGGTGAACGCGGTGATGACCATGAGGAGCGGACGGAAGCGCCGGAATGGAATCACAAGGCAAAACAGGAACAGAAGATGGTCGGTTCCGTCGAGGATGTGCAAGAACCCTGCTTCGACGAATCGCAGCGCGGCCTGATGCCACCGCGGATCAAGCCTGACCAGGCCCGGATCGCCCTCGAACTCGAACGCGCGGACGGCGCCACCCGGCGGCAGAAACCTGAGGACCGTAACTACGCGAATACCCAACCCCGCGAGCGCCGGGCGAATTGAAAAGTTTGCTCGATCGGATTGAATCGGGTACTCGAACAACACGTCGAGCAGCCCCTGGTTCCAGTAGAGTTCCGTTTCGATGGGCAGGCGCGGGCTCGTTACGTGTGCCAGTGCCTCGTCGTAGGATTCGAAGAACCTCTCGGACTCAAGCGACACACGCGCGGCGACAATGCGCGGATCACCAAGACGGGTATCGCCTTCGTGCAACTCGACGTTGTCAGATATCCACAGCGTAGCCGCGTCGCGAAGCGAGGCGTCGGCTTGCGCGAGGTCGAGATAACCGGGCTCGCGTGTAGGAAAAGCGATATCGCGACAAGCCCGGAGCGGCACACGAACCAGCAGGCTGAGCCGCTGCCCTTCGGGCTTGAGAAACGCGTGAACAGTTACGTCATTCGGGATGTCGTGAGCCGAAGTGCGATATGAAAGGGCGACGGTCATCGCCGCCACAAGCAGGGCGATCACGGGGAGTCTAATGATTCTGCGACCGCTGCTCATCGCGATCTCATCTCCTGGCGATTTGACGGAGCTTCAAAGCCGATTTGGAAACTCTGGGTATCGCCGAGAAGCGCTCACCCGCGTCTTTCGATGAAGGCGCCAATCACGCGGCGCGTTGTGCGTCTTTTCGCCAGCGCATACTAATTGGAAGCGCGGCGCGTGACAAGCTAAGCGGAAGAATGTTAATTATCACGGCTGTTGTGACTTGCTTCCTAATCCAAAACGCTCACGACGATTCGCACCGAGCCGGCATTGTCATCAAAGGAACCGGGCTTCTCGTTGATGCTGAGATACAGACGGCCTTCTCCCGGACGGTCTTCATACGTATTGCCGACAAAGAACGGCTCGCCGTTAGTCCGCCCGACCAACGCTCCAAGGGGAGCATTCGTAACCAACAGTTTTGGTATTACATCTCGAAAGTCCTTGCCCTCCGGTATGAACCCTTCGCCATCACAGAAGTGTGACTCCGCGCCATCGTCGCTCCATGTTCCCGACTCATACTTGATCTGGATGGTTTTGTTCGTTACATCCAGACCGGTGTCAACCCACATTGTTCGCGCCGGGATGTCCAGCACGACCTTCTGGTGTGACCGCGACTGACTGCAAGACGATAATGCCGCGACACCAACCAAACCCAATGCAAACATCAACATCAAAACACGCAGCCCCTTTTGCGAAGTCATCCGAAACCTCCTGTGCGGGCGATTATAACTCAGCCGCAGCTTGCTGTTGTGCGACAAACTGAAGTTTGTCGGACAATCATCCTTGCGCTCTTTCCGGGAATCTGGCAAAAGCAGGGAGGCCGATCATCCTTCACGCTGTTGAATGAGGAGACTCTATGCATGCACTAAGCGCGGCGGTGGTGGTACTGCTGTTGTCTGGCTTGCTGTCCGGCGTTCCGGTGACGCAGAAGACCAGTAAGCCCTCGCCGCATCCACCAAGCTGGCTTGGTTGGGGCGGAGCGCGGCACAACTTCACAAGCGATACCAAAGGGCTCGCTAACACCTGGCCACCCGAGGGTCCAAAGCGGCTTTGGCGCCGGCCGCTTGGCGAAGGCCACTCGAGCATCATTGGTGAAGGGGGTGAAGGGGGTGAAGGGGGTGAAGGGGGCGAAGGCGGGCGGCTGTACACGATGTACCGGCCAACAACCGGTATCCGAAACACCTGGAAATCCGAGGAGGTCGTGATCGCTCTCGATGCCGCGTCGGGAAAAACAATCTGGGAGTACCGGTACCCAGCGTCGCTGGACACCATGAACTTCAGCCGGGGCGCCGGTCCACACTCGACGCCTCTGATCGCCGGCAATCGGTTGTTTGCCGCTTCGACCGACAAGCAGTTCTTCGCGCTCGACAAGCTCACCGGCAAGCTTCTGTGGTCGCATAACTTCGTCAAGGAGTACAACGCGCTGCCGAACCAGATGCGCTGGGCCGTAAAACCGGGATATTCCACGAGCCCGATAGCCTACAAGGACATGGTCATAGCTGCGGTTGGCGCCCGCGAGCACGGCGTAATGGCGTTTCGTCAGGACGACGGCCGAATCGTCTGGCGGGCCGGTAACTTCTCCGACATAGTCCCGGCCTCGCCGCTGATCATCACGCTCGAAGGGGAAGAACAGCTCGTCATCACTTCCGGTGACGGCGTGCATGCTTACGATCCGAACACCGGGAAGCCGATTTGGGAATATCTCTTTCCGACCAGAAGCGGCGTCAACATCAGCAGCCCGGTTTGGTGCCCCGACGATCGGCTCCTGTTTGTTTCGTGCGCATACGACGGGGGCTCCAGGGTCATCCAACTCGCAAGGTCGGCCGGCCGCACGGAGGCGAAGGAGCTCTGGTTCAGCAACAAAATGCGCGTGCACTTCGGAAACGTGCTGCGGATCGGCGACTTCTTCTTTGGAAGCAGCGGTGATTTCGGGCCTTCGTTTCTGACGGCCATCAATGCCCGCACCGGGCAAGTCGCGTGGCAGGATCGGAGCTTTGCGAAGGTCAGTTTTGTCGCCGCCGATGGAAAGGTGATCCTGCTGGATGAGGACGGGAATCTTGGGCTGGTAACGATGTCGGCAGAGGGTCTGAAGATTCTCGCGAGAGCACCAGTGGCCACCGCGACATCGTGGACCGTGCCGACACTCATTGGCACAACTCTCTACTTGCGCGACCGAGTCAACATCGCGGCACTCGAGGTCGGAGATTCACTGAACAATCCGCCTCGTTAGCAGGGTGCGCGTCAAAGTCTTGCGGATACCTTGCGCATACCCATGACACACCACCATCTGGCCTCAGACAAACTTGAGTCGAACCCGGAACGAAGGTATACTGGCGCGCACCGAAGGTCTCCGGCAAAATCCTGAGCGCTGGTTCTCAGGATCAGTGGAACGCGAGAACTCGGCGCCGCCCGTCACGACGCAGCTTGCATCCGAAAAAGCGAGGAAGAGATGAACAGTATGAAGCGAAGGCATGGGCTTTATGTTGGTGTGATCTTTGCCGCGCTCCTCGTCGGGCTCGAAGCCGGTCAGTTCGTGATCCAGGAAACGGTGGCCGCTCAAGAAAAACGCGCCCAGGCGCCAGGGTTCGTGGTGGACCCGCTCTGGCCCAAGCCGCTGCCTAACCACTGGGTCCTCGGTTCGGTTACCGGAGTTGCGGTTGATTCTCAGGATCATATCTGGATCACGCATCGAGGTGCGGATTCACTCGGCAACAACGAAAAGGGCGCGATACTAAACCCACCTACCGGATGCTGCGTCCCTGCTCCGCAAGTTCTCGAATTCGATCAGGCTGGGAAACTCATCAGTCATTGGGGCGGCCCGGCTCAGGGGTTCGACTGGCCGCAGTCCACTGGCGGGATCACCGTCGATCATAAGGGGAACGTTTGGATCGCAGCGGCCGGCCAGCCTGAGGGCGCGGCGAGACCTGCCGGGGCTGCGGGCGCGAGACCTGCGGCGCCCAAACCTCAAGACGCTCACGTACTCAAGTTCTCGCGAACGGGCAAATTCCTGTTGCAGATCGGACACGCAGGCAAAGTCGAAGGCAGCGACAGCACGACCGGGCTGAACCGGCCTGCTGGCCTCCGCGTCGATGCCGCAACGAATGAAGTCTATGTCGCCGATGGAATCGGCAATCACCGCGTCGCGGTGTTTGACGCCGACACCGGCGCCTATAAACGGCACTGGGGCGCTTATGGCGAGAAGCCGGAAGACGGCAGTCTCGGCCCGTACGATCCGAATGCACCCCCGGCGAAACAGTTTCGCACCGTGAGCTGCGCCGCGATATCGAAGGACGGCCTGGTGTACGTCTGCGACCGCCAGAATGACCGGATCCAGGTGTTTCAAAAGGACGGCAAGTTCGTCAAGGAAGCGTTCGTATCTAAGAGCACTCTCGGGGACGGGTCGGTGTGGGACATCGCGTTTTCCAGCGATCCGCAACAACGGTTCGTCTACGTCGCCGATGGTCACGACAAGAAAGTGTTTGTGCTGCGCCGCGATACGCTTGATGTTGTGACGAGCTTCGGCGACGGAGGGCGCCAGCCGGGCCAGTTCTATGGCGTCGGCTGCATCGCCGTGGATTCGAAGGGCAACGTCTACACCGGCGAGACCTACGAAGGGAAGCGCGTGCAGAAGTTTGTTTACAAGGGCATGGCTGCGAGTC
This sequence comes from Acidobacteriota bacterium, assembly GCA_038040445.1. Lineage (NCBI taxonomy): Bacteria > Pseudomonadati > Acidobacteriota > Blastocatellia > Candidatus Onstottus > Candidatus Onstottus frigus. The sequence continues at coordinate 193,317 of JBBPIG010000003.1, forward strand.
GGTAGATCAAGAGATTTTTTATTTGTGATTGGTCATTTGCAATTTGTCATTTAATACCGCGAGAGATTGACTACGGCATTTCCGCAATGACAAATGACAACTAGAAAATAGAAAATGGAAAATAGGAAAAGGCTTTCCTTTGGTAAAGAGGAGAGAAATCGATGAGAGATTCGAAACGTAATTTCTATATCGGGGCGATCTTGGTGGTGCTTCTGGTCGCGCTGTTCATCGGTCAGAGCCTGCTGGACAAAACGACAGTCGCTGAAGGGTCCGTGGTGATGGCGCCCAGGTTCGAAGTAGACCCGCTCTGGCCGAAGCCTCTGCCCAACCACTGGTACATCGGTATGTCGATCGGCATAGCGGTCGACGCCCAGGACCACGTGTGGATCGTTCATCGGCCCGACACTGTCTCCGCCAACGAAGCCGCCGCGGACCAGAAGACCGGCGCGTGCTGCTCCAAGGCGCCGCCCGTTCTCGAGTTCGATCGGGCCGGCAATTTGATAGGGCACTGGGGTGGCGCGGGACAGGGTTACGAATGGCCGGAGTCGAATCACGGAATCACCATCGACCACAAGGGGAATGTCTGGATCGGCGGCAACGGCACTAACGACGCTCACATCCTGAAGTTCACGCAGGACGGCAAGTTCCTGGCGCAGTACGGTCACGCAGGCAAAACCGCCGGCAGCAACAACACCGAGAACTTCGGGAGAGTTGCCAAGATCTTTGTCGATCCCAAGGCCAACGAAGCCTACATCTCCGATGGCTACCTCAACAAACGCGTGGCGGTGATCGATGCGGACACCGGAAAGTTCAAGCGCTATTGGGGCGCGTACGGCAACAAACCTGACGATAAGAACCTCGGCCGCTTCGATCCGGACGCGCCGCCTGCTCAGCAGTTCCGCAATCCGGTGCATTGTGCCGAGCTCTCTAACGATGGGTTCTTATACGTGTGCGACCGCCCGAACAACCGGATTCAGGTGTTCAAGCCGGACGGGACGTTCGTGAAGGAACAGTTCATCGCGAAGAGGTCGCTGGCTGACGGGTCGGTGTGGGACATAGCGTTCTCGAAGGATCCTCAGCAGAAATACATCTACGTCGCCGATGGCCGCAACCAGAAGGTGTACATCGTCCAGCGCGATACCCTTGAAGTCTTGACGAGCTTCGGCGACGGCGGTCGCCAGCCCGGCCAGTTCTACGGAGTACACAGCATCGCAACCGATTCGAAGGGGAACATCTACACCACAGAAACCTACGAGGGAAGGCGCTTGCAGAAGTTCGTTTACAAGGGGCTAGCGCCGGTGACGAAGATGGACCAGGGAACGGTGTGGCCGGGGGGAGGCGCAAAGTAGTCAGGAGGGGAAACCACATTTGATTTTCCATTTTCCATTTGTCATTTGCCATTTTCTCGACCGCGCTCCGATAGACGCTGCGAGGGAACGATAAAAATGACGAATAGAAAATCGAAAATGGCAAATTGATGGTTCTTGCCGGTTTCAACCAAAGGAGGCGCACATGATTCAGAATTCAGCGACACGCCGGACATTCATCGGCACTATGGCAACCGCCCTGGGTCTTGCCGGGTTGGCTCCTTCGCTCGATTTGTTCGCGCAAGGGAGACAGGCTCGACAGGGTGAGCCGGGAGAAGAACATCCCGAAGAAAACTACGACGAAATGGCGAAGCTCGCCAGCAACGAGAATTGCTGGGGACCTTCTGACGAAGTAGTGAAAGCCATGAAGGATGCGTTCAAGTACGCCAACCGTTATCAGTATCCCGACGGCGGCATCGTTGAGGCCATCGCCAAGCACCACGGACTGAAAAAGGAGAACGTGATACTCGGCGCAGGATCGGGCGAAATCCTCAAGATCATCGGCGAAGCCTTCACGCTCGATCACAAGAGGGTTGTCGGCGTAGACCCGAGCTACGATTCGGTGTATCGCTTCGTAACCAACATCAAGGCCGATACGATCAAAGTTCCGCTGCTGAAGGACTACCGGATGGACGTGCCGGGCGTGATTCGCGCGACGAAGATGAACTATCGCGACGTCGGCTTTGTGTACATCTGCAACCCGAACAACCCGACCGGCAACATCATTCCCAAACATGAAATCAAGCTGCTGCTCGACAGCATTCCCGGCGATGTTCCGGTGCTGATCGACGAAGCCTACCATCATTTCGTAGCGACTTCGGACTACGCGACGTCGGTGCCTTACGTTCTGGAAGGGCGTCCGGTGATCGTTACCCGCACGTTCTCGAAGATCGCCGCGCTCGCCGGGATGCGTCTCGGTTACGGGCTCGCGCCGAAAGAGCTGATCGAAAGAATGCGCACGTTCGGCGGAGGCAGCATCAGCGCCGTGGTGAAGTACGGCGGCGTTGCCGCGCTAAAGGACACGGCTTACGAGAAGAAGATCAAGCACATGACGATCGAGCTTCGCGAGAAGACGATCAAGGATCTGCGCGGTTGGGGCTACGAGGTGATCCCGTCGGAGACGAACTTCTTTATGATCGACGTGGGGAAGGATGTCACCGCGGTCGCCGAAGACTTCAAGAAGCGCAAGGTGCTCGTTGGACGAAAGTTTCCGCCGATGAACAACTGGCTGCGCGTGTCGGTGGGGACCGATCCCGAGATGGCCAGGTTCATGACGGCGTTCAAGGAGTTGTTCCCGGCGGGCGGAATCAAGAAGGCTAAGAAAGAAGCGAAGGAAGCAGGCGCGTGACCATGTTCATTGCAATGCTCAGTTGGCACTGCGGACCTTTTTGAGAGCCTTGCGCGCTTTCGACTTCATGAGGGATAACACATGACCTACGCGCTCGTAGTTATCCAGCTCGATGTGCTCTTCAAGAGTCAGGGTGCCCGCGCGGGCCTTCGTGGCTAATTCGTTCATACGGTCAATGTCCGGCTGCGGGAACGTTAGGGTTAGGATGTAACGAGCCAAGTCTGTAGAAAGCACGCTGGTCGGATCGAAAAGGCGTCCCCACAGGGCTGCCTCGCTTGAGTTGATAATGGACGCTTCTTGCATCTTGAACTCCGGTTGGTGATGTTTAGCCGACGCCAATTGTACGGCTTTTCGGCTCACGAGGTGAAGAGATGCGCGGTTGATTCGCAATTGTTTTTGTTGATGCGCTAGTCACTCGAGGCTCTGGCCTGTTGACAGTTTGGCTGAACCGGTTAATGCCGCTGCTGTCCTAACAAAACGGAGGTGGACGATGTCACGAAGAGTATGTCGATCTGTTGCAGTGTTGCTGTTTGTTCTTGGACTAGTCTGGGCGCCGATGGGAGTGCTTGGCCAGTCTGCGGCCAAGAGCAGCATAAAGGCGCCTTCAACCAGGAAAGGGACTCCGGTCAAGTCAGCCGCGAACGGGACGGCAGTCCGTTCAACCAAGAACGGCGAATGGCCGCACTACACTGGTGATCTTACTGGCGCCAGGTATTCGCCGCTTGATCAGATCAACGCCGACAACTTCAACAAGCTCGAAGTCGCGTGGCGCTTCAAGACCGACAATCTGGGCACGCGGCCCGAGTACAAGCTCGAAGGCACGCCGCTCATGGTCAACGGCATGCTTTACGCGACAGCCGGTACGCGAAGGGCGGTCGTCGCGCTCAAGGCGGACACCGGCGAGCTCGTTTGGGTGCACTCCGAGTTCGAAGGGAAGCGCCCCATCCACGCGCCCCGGCAGTTGTCGGGCCGCGGGCTGTCTTACTGGAGCGACGGTAAGGGTGACGAGCGCATCATCTACGTGACTACCGGCTATCGACTCGTCTCGCTGGATGCCAGGACGGGCGCCCGAATATCCAGCTTTGGCAAAGATGGCGTCGTCGACCTGAAGGCAGGTGTAGTGCACGGCAGCGGTCAGCAGATCGACTTGGAGACCGGCGACATCGGCCTGCACTCGACGCCAGCCGTGGTAAAGGACGTCGTCATCGTCGGCGCCGCTCACAAGGAGAGCATGACGGTTAAGACTCACAACAACGCCAAGGGGCTGGTGCGAGCATTCGACGTGCGAACGGGCAAGGTGCTCTGGACGTTCAACACAATCCCCAGGCCTGGTGAGTTTGGCAACGACACGTGGCACGACAACTCGTGGGCGACGAACGGCAACACCGGCGTCTGGACCCAGATCAGTGTCGATGAGGAACTGGGGCTTGTGTACCTGCCCGTCGAGTCGCCGACGTCGGACTTCTACGGCGGGCACCGGCCGGGCAACAACCTGTTTGGTGAGAGCCTGGTTTGCGTCGATCTCAAGACCGGTAAAAGGAAATGGCACTTCCAGATAGTGCATCACCCGATTTGGGACTACGACCTTTCGTCGGCGCCGCTTCTTGCCGACATCAACGTAAACGGCCAAACGATCAAGGCCGTCGCGTTGCCGAGCAAGGAGGCTTTCCTTTACGTCTTCGACCGCGTGACCGGTAAGCCTGTCTGGCCAATCGAGGAAAGGCCGGTACCGGAGGGCGATGTTCCGGGTGAGTGGTATTCGCCGACTCAGCCGTTCCCGACCAGGCCGCCGGCCTACGCTCGACAGGCCGTGACTCAAGACGACTTGATCGACTTCACGCCAGAGCTGAAGGCGCAGGCGATTAAGAATCTCGAGCAGTTCAAAAACGGCCCGATGTTCAATCCCCCGGTGGTCAGCAAGGTCGGGGGCCCGCTGGCGGGGCTTACTATCGGAACGCTCAATGGAGGAACGAACTGGCCGGGCGCGGGATACGATCCAGAAACACACACCGCATATTTGCCGGCGTCAAATGCCGCTGTTGCCCCACTCGGACTCGTCGAGCCTCCGGCATCGTTCCCGTCGGACCTTAAGTACGTGTCGGGTAGGGCTGGTCAGCCTTTCCGGATCGCCGAGGGACCCGGTTTCGGCAGCGCCGCTGATTTCCCGCAGGAGCCCAGACGCCGCCCTGCTCCGGCAGCCCCAGCAGCGACGCCAGCCGCGCCTGCCGCAACGCCTCCGGCGGGAGGTGGCGGAGGCGGCTTACAGGTTCAGGGTCTGTCAATTGTGAAACCGCCTTATGGGATACTCTCGGCCATCAATCTGGACCGAGGTGAGCTCGTATGGCAGGTCCCGCACGGCGACACGCCCGATGTGGTCCGCAATCACGCGTTGCTAAAGGGAATGAATATCCCCAAGACCGGTCAGAGCGGAGCGGTCGGGTTAGTGGTCACCAAGACGCTGGTTATCATGGGTGACCCTCAGGTCACCACAACGCCGGACCATCCCCGGGGCGCGATGCTCCGCGCTTATGACAAGGCGACCGGCAAGCAGGTTGGCGCGGTTTACCTCCCGGCGCAGCAGAGCGGATCGCCTATGACCTACAGGGTGAACGGCAAACAGTACATCGTCGTCGCCGTTAGCGGCGGTGCTTATTCGGGCGAGTACATCGCGTTCGCGCTGCCGGCTACCGAGTGACCGACACATGTCCGACAGACTTTAGTTTATCGAGCGCTTATTGAGAGAAGCCATCGACAAACTGGAAGTTTGTCGGACACCTTGCAAAACAGATGAAGATCAAGATCAAGGTCAAAATCGCGGTTCTTGTAATCACCTCGCTGGCTGCGATTGCAGCACTAAACCTCCAGCTTAGCGCGCAACAACCGGACAAGGGGTCGCGTTCGGTGTGGGACGGCGTGTTCACAAAAGAGCAAGCGACCCGCGGCGAAGCGCTCTACGCTCAACACTGTTCGTCCTGCCACGGGCCTGATCTGGCGGGCAACGATGAAGCGGCCCCGCTCACCGGCTCGGCTTTTCTCGCGAACTGGGATGGGCTGAGTGTAGGTGACTTGACGGAGAGAGTTCGCGTCACGATGCCGCCAAACAATCTGGGCAAGCTGAGCCGGCAGCAGATCACCGATATCCTGAGCTACATGCTAAGTTTCAACAGCTTTCCGGCCGGCAAGACAGAACTCGATCCAAAGGCCGAGTTGCTCAAGCAGATTCGAATCGAAGCAACAAAGCCTAAGGCAAACTCCAACTGAGTTTGTAGTACGGCCTTCAGGCGGGGTTCAGAGTTCAAGCTTCAGCTTGCGTGATTCGATCGGGTAAGGCCCTGGAAGCGAGTTGAAGCTTGAACTCTGAACCCCAGCTAAAGCCCGTACTACTAACGTCAATGACGTGAGACCTGTAAAGAGGATGGAGAGAGAAGATCCGAACAGGCCACACCGGTACGAGAGATTGATTGATCGCCTCCGGCACAGCCGGCGGCTGCGCCCGTCGATTCATAGGAGGTAAGCGATATGTTAAACGAGGTGGCTTCGGTAACTCTGGTCGTAGACGAGATCCGATCGAATCAAACGAGACAATCTCGCCGGCCCCTGCGGTGGGTTGTCCGGTGGGTCGTCGCGTGCCTCTTTTTGTCTTCAGTAGCGCTGCTGGCCGCGCCGGCCCAGGCACAGGAGAGAGCCGCAGCTCAAGCGCCTCCGACTCCCAAGGACGTCAAGCCGGGGAGCATCACGCTCGATGACGTGCCGTACCCACACACGGTCGCGTACCTGCCGATGACGATGTACGGGCAAGACGTGCGGATGGCTTACATGGACGTTGCACCCGAAGGTCAGCCGAACGGACGGACTGTGGTCCTTTTCCACGGGATGAATTTCTTCGGCGAGTACTGGACCGGGACGATTGGCGTCCTCCGCAAGCAGGGCTTCCGCGTAGTCGTGCCCGACCAGATCGGCTTCGGGCGGTCCTCGAAGCCCATCATCCCCTATAACTTTCATGACATGGCGTTGAACACCCGCAAGCTGCTTCAGCATCTTGGCATTTCAAAGGCGGCGATTGTAGGGCACTCGATGGGCGGGATGTTGACAGCGCGATTCGCTGCGTCGTATCCGGACATGACTGAGCGTGCTGTGATCTACAACCCGATCGGATTGACGGACCCGCGTTGGGATCGGCCGTGGCGAAGCACGGAGGAGGCGTACAAGCAAACGCTGGGCTTGACCTATCAGCAGGCGTACCAGGGCATCGCCCGCTACTTCGTGACAGGATGGAAGCCGGAGTATGAAAAATACGTGCGCATTCATTACGCGTGGACGCTCAGCGGCGACTGGCCGAGATTCGCGATGGTTCGAACGCTGGTCCAGCAGATGGTGTACGTGGACCCCGTCGTTTACGATTGGGCTCATATCAAAGTGAAGACTCTCGTGCTGGGCGGCGACAAAGACGGCGCGAATTTTCCCGAACGAGCGAAGCACATTGCCGACACGATTCCTGGCGGCGAGCTTGTGTTGATTCCGAACATCGGCCACGTCCCGCACTTCGAGGCCCCGGATTTGTTTTACAAGGCTCTACTGAAGTTTCTGAACTCCGAGTCGCCGATGCCCGCGCAGAAACCCGGAGCCAACCGCTAGGTCGGGCTTTGGGTTTCGCTAGTGACGTATAACCGGCACGCCGACAGTGAAGATTTGATATCCGCGCAAATCTGTCGGATCAGTGTCATCGGTGGTCTATGCTGTACCACGAAAGCGATTCCTCCCAACGCATAGACCACCGATGAAACGGATTCGACGGATTTGCACGGATTTCTTGCCTATTTGATGGCTAGCGAAATGCCCGGTACAAGTCACCAGATTCAGCCTTAGATTCAGACTTACGTATGGCAAACAAGATAAAGCGAGACCAAGCTTGGGTAGAGGCGAAGCGCCGATGCCAGCTCAATCAAGATGACATCAGGAAAGCCAAGGAACTCGGGCTGAATCCGCGCAAGCTGATCAAGAACATACCCAGCAAGAGTCAGCAGTGGAAGGCTCCAGTCAAGTACTGGGTTCGGGACCTCTACGAGAAGCAGCAGAGGAAGATCGGCGCCCGCAAACCTTCAAAGGTACACAACCCTTCGCCTGCGCCGTCGGAGTCAGCATCGCGGTTATCGGAAGCAATCCCAACTGAGCCTGATTTCCTATTCGATGACGATTCAATCCCGGCTGATCTTGACTTCCTGTTCGATGATGAATCAATTCCGGTTGATGCTGACTTCCTGGCCGACGACGATTCAATCCCCTTCTGAGTGACCGAGCATCTCGGCTCCTCATCGACTTGGCACAAAGCTATTCGGGCAGCGAAGGGCAGGAGTGACTAGAGGGCAGAAATGACGCAAGCCGGCAAAACGTTTCGCATCTTTGTGAGTTCCACCTTCAGCAATCCGAAGGATGAACGCAAAGCGCTTCAGCGGCATGGCTTCGCGAAGCTGCGGCAAGCCGCGGCGGTTCTCGTCGAACCTTTGGGTAGTCTGGGTACCAGCTACTCTTCAACATTATGTTTGCGGAGGTGTGTATGTCTTCAAATCAAACCGGGCAACTGCTCCGCCACGCGCCGTACTTTCCTGTAGCAAACGTGGAGGAATCGATGGCCTTCTATGAACAGGTATTAGGCTTTCGATGTGAATACTCGGCGGGAGCTCCTCTCCAGTTTGCCATTTGCAGTCGCGATGGCTTCGCCATCATGCTGCGCAGAGTGGCAGACCCTGAACTCATTGTGCCAATCGAAAAACAGGGAGGGACATGGGACGCGTTCTTCTGGGTCAGCGATTCAGAGGCTTTGCACACGGAGCTTAAGGCGGAAGGCGCGGACATCGTCTACGGTCCTCTTATTCAAGAATCGTATCGGATGAAGGAATTCGCTATTCGCGATCGGGATGGTCACGTGCTCGGCTTTGGTGAGGCGGTGGATAGCGAAGCCTAAGTCACTACAAAAAAGTAATGGCTTTTTGAAACCGAAACCGTTATCTTCATCCCCAAAAATCCAGTTCAGTCCGAAAGGAGAAAGAAGATGGCTTGTTCAATGGACATGTTTACCGTAATTGCGAAGAAAGCACCAAACGGGAAGATCCCGGATGGAATGAAGGTGACCGCTCTTGCCGGACCAAACACCCTCCAAGCTGCGCCGGCTTGCCCGGCGCTCGGCGTCGGCGCCTTCACGCTTTGGCCACTGAGTTACATCGATAACCGCGTCAGCTTCGGCATGGTCATGTATGACCCGAAGGGGACGGTTGTGAATACCGTGGAAAAGAAGGGCGCGCGCTATGTCTACAAGATCACGCCCAATAAGACCGGCAACGCAGTTGCGTTTTCGGGACAGTCGGACCAGTCAGTGACGATGTCTCTGGACGAGATTTGTCAAATGCTGTTTGCCAAGTGACCCATCAGTGAGCAGGCGGCCCCTGTTCGACTGGCGCCGCCTGCCCGCAACGCCCGAGACAGTCTGGTCGCTGCCTCTCAGATTCGGTGCGCGCCGCTGGCAAGCTGCGTTAGGTGGCGAGGAAGATTCACTATGTGTCGAAATATCAAGACTCTGCACAACTTCAAACCGCCTGCTACTGACGAAGAGATCCGCGCGTCTTCCCTCCAATTCGTCCGAAAGTTGAGCGGCTTCACAAGACCCTCCAAAGCAAACGAACTCGCTTTCACGCGCGCCGCGGAACAGGTCGAGAAAGCTGCACGTAACCTGCTCGACTCTCTGATTACGAACGCTCCGCCTCGCGATCGCGAAGTAGAAGCTTCAAAGGCCCGCACCAGGGCGGCAGTTCGATATCGCTCCTCCGATGCGAAGCTCACCAGCTAACCCTGAAATCGCTAGAGCCTAAGGCAGCCGGCGCCGACGCCGATTGAGTGTACCCTCTGGGTTTGACAATCATATGAACCGAAGAGAATTCATCCAGCAAGCCCTTGTCTTAAGCACTGCAACCACCATTCTTCGTTCTAACGATGCTCTAGCCAAAGGCGTCAAATGGCCAATCGGGTGTTTCAACCGCCCGTGGACAAAATGGCCTTTCGATCAAACGCTCAAAGAGATCAAAGCGGCAGGCTTCAAAACGATGGGCCTGCTCACCCGCACAAAAGAAGAGCCGTTCATTGGCGTAGACGCGACCGCGGAATACCTCGAAGGACTGAAGAAGCGAATTGGGGCGAGTGGGCTCACCTCAAACATGGGTGCGTTGCGATCGCGTCACGACATACCGCTCGAAGATTCCATCCGCGAAGTCCGCAAGCAGATTGATAACGCCCGCTTCCTCTCGCTCAAGTACGTGTTGTCGTTCGGCGCGGACAAGCCCGAAGAGTTTGCGCATTACGCAAAAGTCATGAGCGACGCGGCAGCCTACGCTCAAGACAAAACCATTCGGCTGGCGATGAAGCCGCACGGCGGCATCAGCGGGGCGTCAGATGAAATACTGAGGGTCATCAGGGAAGTCAATCACCGCAACTTCTCAATCTGGTATGACGCCGGGAACATCATCTACTACACCGGCAAAGACCCGGTAGCTGAGATCGACCCGCTTGCGCAACACATCACCGGCTTCTGCGCGAAGGACTGCGGCGAGCTCAAGGGGGATGTGATGATCCAGTTCGGCGCAGGCAAAGTTGACTTTGCTGCCGTCTTCAAGAAGCTGAAGTCCGCGGGCTTCAACGGGCCGGTGATGGTGGAATGCAGTAAGGTGGGCAGGACCGCGGAGGAGACCACAGGCTACGCCGCTGCCAACCGCGAGTTCCTTGAAAGAATTCTGACGACGACGTAAATCAGACGCGCACCGAAAGCCGTCTTCGCGTTTGGCAGCTCGTGTGTAAAACTGAAATTGTGAACAAACACCTGGTTCTGGGTTCGCGAATCGACGCGATGCTCGATCGGCTCTACGCCCAAAGCGCTAGCCAAAACGAAGCGCTTGGATCTTATTTCTCCGCCCGCGCCGCGGAGCCCTCCTTCGATTGGAGCTCGTTCGACGCGCTAGCGAATCAGTTCCTTAGCGACAAGCTCGTCGCGCTTGATCGCGATAAGGCTGAGTTCTGCTATCACATTTGCCGTGCCCTGCGCGCCAGGCGTGTCGTCGAAGCGGGAACCTCGTTCGGGGTTTCGACTCTGTTTCTCGCAGCCGCAGTGAGAGACAATACCCGCGACAATCTGCGCGCGGATCCCGGAGAAGGCATCGTGATCGGCACGGAATATGAACCGGAGAAAGCCAAGGCAGCCCGCGCCAATTTCGCCGAAGCCGGCTTGTCCGATCTCATCGATTTGCGCGAAGGCGATTTGCGCGAGACGCTAGTGGGCGTCGGCTCGCCGATTGATTTCATGCTGGTCGACATCTGGACGCCGATGGCTCGGCCGGCGCTTGAACTAGTCGCGCCGTTCTTGCGGGAGGGCGCTGTCGTCATTTGCGACAACACTTCCCAATTCCCCGACGCGTATCGCGACTATTTTGAGTTCATCAACGATCCGGTGAACCGCCTGCGCACGATGACGTTGCCCTTCGAGGGCGGCCTGGAGTTCACGGTTCGCGGCGATTGACTCATTGATCTGGTGATGAACCGGAGTTGACCATGCAACGGTCGTATGCTCAAATCCCTCGTCGTAAGGTGAATCTTATGAATGAAAAGCTCCGAGGCAACTCAATGGAATTATCACGACGTTCATTTCTGGCGAGTTCGTTAATGGCTCTGCCCGCTGTAACGTTCGCTTCCAATTCCAAATCCGAACAGAACTGGCCGGGGTTTCGTGGCGCGGGCGCGCAGGGCATAGCGGACGGCTATCCAACGCGGGCTGCGTGGAATGCAGATGCGACCGCCGGCAAGATTTCCGGCGTATTATGGCGCGCTGAGATTCCAGGCCTGGCACATTCCAGCCCGATCATCTGGGGCGGCCGGATTTACGTCGGCACTGCCGTTCGAATCTCAGGCAAAGCGCCGCTGCGCATCGGCTACTACGGCGATGTCAAACCCGCGCAGGACAACGATGAACAGAACTGGATGATCCTCTGCTTTGATAAGAAATCCGGAAAGAAACGTTGGGAACGAATCGTTCGGACCAGCAAGCCCGCGACGGAGAGACACGAGAAATCAACGCACGCGAATACCACGCTCATAACGGACGGTCAAAGGTTGGTGGCTTTCTTCGGCTCAGAAGGGCTGTATTGCTTCGATCTCGACGGCAAGGTGCTTTGGACCAAAGACCTGGGCGTCATCAACAACAGTTGGCACGGCATTGGGTGGGGTTATAGCAGCTCGCCGGCGTTATACCGGGATCGCATTGTTCTGCTTTGCGATGATCCTAAGAACCCGTTCGTGGCGGCGTTCCATCTCTCCAATGGGAAAGAGTTGTGGAGAACATCACGCAAAGGCGCTTCTGAAGGGAGCTGGGGATCGCCATTGATTTTCAATGATGGCGCACGGACGCAGGTTGTCACCAACGGATGGCCGTACGTTGTTTCCTACGATCTTGAGACCGGCAAGGAACTCTGGCGGTTGCGTGGGGGCGGCGATATTCCAATTCCTACTCCGTTCGTCGCGGACGGACTGATTGTCGTGTCCAATGCGCACGGTGGGAAAGCGCCATTGTTTGCGATTCGCCCCTCGGCGCAGGGCGACATTTCGCTAGCGGAAGGCGCCACCAGCAATGATTCGATTGTTTGGAGCGTTCCGAATGGCGGCTCCTACATTTCCACGCCTGTTGTATACGGCGGTTATATTTACCTCGCCAATCACAACGGCGTGCTGCGCTGCTTTGATTTCAAGAGTGGCAGCAAGATGTACGAGGAGCGGCTGGGCCCGGATTCTTCCTGCTCGGCCTCATTGGTCGCGGCCGATGGCAAGATCTATTGCCCGGATGAACAGGGTGTCGTTCACGTCGTCAAAGCCGGGCCTGTACTGGAGGTGCTGGCGAGGAATGATCTGGGCGAGCCATGTCTGGCAACGCCCGCGATTTCGCAGGGTGTGCTTTACTTTCGAACTTCGGGGAGTCTCATTGCGATAGGGTAGAACGGCGTTACCATCGATACGCCTAACGAAGAGCGCCGCTTGGGCGTTGTGTCTTTTGGTACTTTAACTCATGAACATTTCGCTAGGCGGCGGACGTTGAATGTTATCCCATGCGGCCCGTTAATCTTGTTCTCGCAGCTCTCGCCCACAACGGCCTTCTCCTGAAGCAGGACAAGGCACTCCCAAACGTGGTCGGCATCCTCACGGGTGAGTCTCTTCGGACCTCGTGGTGGAGTCATCCTAAGGCTCACCTCATCTTCGCCGTCTTGTCGGAACTCGCCGAGCACCCGGACGTCCTGGTCACGAAGCTCCTTTACCGTAAAGACACTTTCGTCCACAAGTCCCTGTGGCCCGCGGTATTCACTGTGGGTAAAGCCCGCGAGCAGTGGCAAGTACAGGGGCTTTCGGGCGACGCGAAGAGTCTTCTCGAGCGTCTCGACAAGGGAGACGGTGTCGTCCGTGCAGTCGGGGCGCCCGTCAAAGAACTTGAAGCGCGTCTCCTTGTCACGACGCAGGAGGTCCATACGGCGTCGGGTCGTCACGAAATGGCGCTTGAGTCCTGGCGCTCATGGTCACGGCGAATGGAGTGCACTGCTATGCGGTCCGTTCCTCGTGCCCGGAAGGTTCTTGAGGAGGCGGCCGTGAAACTAGGGGCTCCTCTCAAGTCACTTCCCTGGACTGCTAAGATCAGCGCAGCCTGACCCAAGTGTAAAGCGGACTCTCGCTTCCATTCGCTAGGCAGCCTATGGCAGATATCCCTAATCGAGTATCCGCTCTGCTCCAAGAACTCGCCGCTCAGCTCCCGGTCCTCCTTGGCGGGAACCTCGTCGGCTTCTACGTCTACGGCTCACTCACCCAGCGGGCGTTTAACCCCAAACGCAGCGACATCGACTGCATTGTAGTTACGCAACGGGACCTGAGCGACGCGCAGTTCAGGAGACTCGACGGGTGGCTGGCCCGATCCGCTGAGTTGAATCCGTGGACGGCGCGCTTGCAAATCCTGTTTCTGATCAAGAATGAAATCCTCACCCTGAATTCCAAAGCATGCCTGTATCAATTCGGCCGCCTCAAGCGCAGCGGCTCGGATGGCAACCCGATTATCTGGATGAATGTTCTGAAGAGCGGAGTGGTCCTCTACGGTCCACGACCTGAATTGTTCGTTCCGGAGATAACTCCCGAGATTCTATTCCATGCATTGAAACGCGAAGTCGGGTACTTGCGAGAGGAGATAGGCGAGAAGCCCGAGAGCGAATGGAGGAACGTTCCATCGTATCGTGCTTATGCGGTCCTGACGCTATGCAGGATTCTGTATTCGTTCAGGAAGGGCACGATTGTCTCGAAGCCACGCGCTGCCAGGTGGGCGATCAAACACCTGCCGGAAGAATGGCGCGAGATCATCCTTCAAGCGCTGGAGGCCGATAATGCCAAGCGATTGGCGGACATCTCCCTTTTTCGTATCGAGCAGTTTATTGATTTTGTTGATGCCCAACTCGGAAGCGAATTTTGGTAATAGCTGCAGTGCCGCACTTTCAGGGCTTCGTCGTTTCGCACGATACAACCCTCGCGCGCCGCCCCAGGCTATTCAATTGCGCGCCTTCGGCGCGTTCTAGCACAGTTTTTCAAGTTCGCGCTACAATCACTCACCGGCCATGCAATAACGGCGCAAGCTTATGAAACTCAGATGGCCCGGAATCTCTTGGAGGAAACTATATGAAGCGTGATCGAATAATCGTTGTTGTCTTCGTCGCGTGTTGTTTCTTGGGGATTGGCACAGCCTTCTCTCAAACCTCAAGCTCCGATCAAAAGAAATCCGATCAAACGAAGGAAGAAGGACCCCAAACTCAAACGGCCGATCAGAAGAAACAGTATCCCGCTCTGCCTAGCGAAACGCCGGACAAAATCGTACCCACCAACGACGGCTTCGATCACATCAGGCGAGATGTGATGATCCCCATGCGCGACGGCGTAAAGCTGCACACCGTCGTCCTCGTGCCGAAGGACGCCAATCGCGCGCCGATACTTCTGACGCGCACGCCCTACAACGCCACGGAACTCACGAGCCACGCCCAGAGCGCTCACCTCGGCTCGATTCTCTTCGGCTACGATAATGCCACCGATGTGATCGTCGAGGGCGGCTACATCCGGGTGGTTCAGGACATACGTGGCAAGTACGGGTCGGAGGGCGACTATGTGATGAATCGCCCTCTGCAGGGTCCGCAAAATCCGACGCCGGTCGATCACGCCACCGATACCTACGACACCATCGAGTGGCTGGTCAAAAATACGCCTGAGAGCAACGGCAGGGTCGGCATCTTGGGCATCTCCTACGACGGATTCCTGCCCTTGATGGCGCTAGTCAATCCACACCCTGCGCTCAAGGTTTCCGTGCCGATGAACCCCATGGTTGATGGGTGGATCGGCGATGACTGGTTTCACAACGGTGCGTTCCGACAGGCCGGAATGAGCTACATCTACGACCAGCAGGCGACCCGTGCGAATGTGATCAAGTGGTGGACGAGTCATTTCGATGACTATGACATGTTCATGCAGGCCGGCTCGGCAGGCGAGCTTGGCCGCCGGCGCGGGCTCGAACAAGTCGGCTTCTGGCGAAAGATTCTCGAGCATCCGAGCTACGATGCATACTGGCGCGACCAGGCGGTGGACAAGATCCTCGCAGCCCAACCGCTGAAAGTGCCGGTGATGCTGGTGCACAGCCTCTGGGACCAGGAGGACATCTACGGCGACATGGCCGTCTACAAAGCGATCAAGCCAAAGGACACTAACAATGACAAGGTATTCCTGGTGATGGGCCCTTGGCACCACGGCCAGCAGATCAAGGACGGCAGCTCGCTCGGTGCGATCAAATTCGACAGCGACACGGCGCTCTATTTTCGTCGAGAGATTCTGCGGCCGTTCCTGGATAGGTATCTAAAAGACGGCGCGGACAAAGCCAACGGGGCGGACATCGCGCCCGTCGTGACTTTTGAAACCGGAACGAACACGTGGCGGCGCTTGCCTGCCTGGCCCGCCGGCTGCGCGAGCGGGTGCACTGTTCGAGCGACTCCTCTGTATTTCAACGCCGGGCTCAAACTGAGTTTCAATGCGCCCCCATCGGGAGGCGCGGTTTACGAAGAGTACGTTTCTGATCCCGCCAAGCCCGTCCCCTACCGAGCACGTCCCATCGACAATACGTCATGGTCGCGGTGGCTTGTGGATGATCAGCGTGAGGCTTCGGGCCGGCCGGATGTCGTCGCATTCGTCTCCGATGTATTGACAGCGCCTGTGAAGATCAGCGGAGAGCCGATTGTGAATCTGCTAGCCTCCACCAGCGGCACGGATTCCGACTGGGTGGTCAAGGTGATCGATCTCTATCCCGACGAGGTGGCCGGTCAGCCGAACATGGGAGGGTATCAGTTGATGGTCTCAGCCGATATTTTCCGAGGCCGCTATCGCGAGAGTTTCGAGACGGCCAAGCCCATCGCGTCGAATCAACCGCTGCTATACCGGTTCGCACTGCCGACGGCGAACCATGTCTTTCTGAAGGGCCACCGTATGATGGTGCAGATCCAGTCGAGCTGGTTCCCTCTGTACGATCGCAATCCGCAGACCTTCGTGCCGAACATCTTTTGGGCGAAACCCGGGGATTACAAGAAGGCGGTGCAGCGGGTTTACCACGCTCCTGGCCAGGCGAGTTTCATTGAACTGCCGCTGGTGACGACGCCTTAGTCGGTCAACAGAGCAGCCTCTGTTGCGGTTGATACAACCACGTAGTGGCGGGATGGTTACCGTAACCGGCACGAGAGAATCCCCCAACCGGAAGGTTGGGGTCCTTTCACGTCGGCCTACTGGAAACGGGCAAGGGGCTTCCTGCAATCCCCCAACCGGAAGGTTGGGGATTTTTCACTCCCGCCTACAAGCATGGCAGCCGGCCTGTCTCTCGCAATCCCCCAACCGGAAGGTTGGGGATCTTTCACTCCTGCCTACAGCACGGCAGCCGGCCTGTCTCCCGCAATCCCCCAACCGGAAGGTTGGGGTACCCCCAACCGGAAGGTTGGGGTGCTTTCACTCTCGCCTACAAGCACGGCAGCCGGCGCGTCTCCCGCAATCCCCCAACTTCCAGGTTGGGGATCTTTCACTCCTGCCTTCTGGAAAGACTGCGGGGTCGTCACTCCCGCCTACACTTGCTTCGCATACTTCACGCAGCTATCTTTGCTCGGTGTTGCTGGAACCGTTCACAGAACTCCAATGGGCTTACCAACTCCACTACTACATCTGCTTTCGCACGCGCTGGCGCCGCGAGGAGTTCGGCGAAGCCAACCGGCAGGCCTCGCTCTCCCGCCTGTTGGCGGAGGTCTGCGGCAACCACGACTATCATCTCTTACAACACAAGGTCTACCCGGAGCACCTCCGTTGCCTTCTCAGCCTCAAGCCGGATCAGTCGATCTCGGTTGTAATTAACAAGCTCAAGTCAAACGTCTCGCGCGAATTCTGTTCGGAATTCGATCTTGAGCCGCCGTTGTGGCTACCGGTTACCTGGCTCGCAGCGTCGGACGCGTGCGCATTCAGGCGGTGAAGCAATACTTGGCTCATCAGGGGGAGCATCACGGCTATAGCGGACGGGTGAGTCCGCCCGTCTTTCGTTATCGCAGCGATCAGCCGGCTGCGCTCCGGGCCGCGCATGCGGTGTTTGATCTGAGCTACCACCTGGTCTTCGCTACGCGCTATCGCCGCAGCGTTTTTGGGTCGACGCTTGGGGGTGAGCTGGTGGACTACTGGCTGAAGGTCGCAGGCAAACGAGGCTTTGCCTTGGATGAGGCAAGCGTGCTTCCGGATCACGTGCATCTACTGGTCAGGCTTGCGCCAAAGACGAGCATAGAAGAATGCGCGCTTTCGTTGATGAACAACAGCCAACACTGGATGGAAAAACACCACAAAAGAGCGCTAATGCACGCCGAGATCGATAGTGTATGGCAATCATCGGCTTATGCCGGGACATGCGGCAAAGTGACTACGGCGATGGTGAAGGCGTTTCTCGGCAGTGGGTGAAGAATCTCAGAGCAGGCTAGAGTGAAAGATCCCCAACCTCCCGGTTGGGGGATTGCGGGAGGCGCGTCGGGTGTCTGCTTGTAGGCTGGAGTGAATGATCCCAACCTCCCGGTTGGGGTTTTCATACAATCTCCCGCGGTCGCGTGTGCGATGCGCGAAAGGCTGACGAGCGCACGCCGGCTTGCTCACCAAGTGGGCCGAGGCGTTCCTGAAAACGCCTGCAGAGAATCCCGATGGATACGCGCGGACCTCGCTGGTCAAGCGCGCCGGCGAGTTGCACGGGCGGCTATTGCTCGTGCATGGCACATACGATGACAACGTGCACCCGCAGAACACTCAAGCGTTTATCGACGCGCTCATCAAGGCGGGGAAGCTGTTCGATTTGATGATCTACCCGATGCGCAAGCATGACATCGGTGACCGCGACGCCACTATCCACCTGTACCGCACTATGCTGGAGTTCTGGAAGAGAAACCTTTGACGCACTAACGCACGCGGCCGAGCGCGCGAAGCGAGTACTACACAGGAGTCGCAAGACGCCAATTGGTCGTTACCGCGCTGATTGTCAATTTGATTACCAATTTGATTTGGAGTAGCATAGAAGCGCTCTTCCCGCATCGCTTTTTTTTCAATTCGTCATCCGCGGGTCCGAAGGTTGAATCGGTTGAGCAATAACTTGGCGACTTATTCCGATGGCAGCCGATAAAGCCAAGGTACGTTGTGAAAGATACATTCACTCCAAATTCCCAGTTACTAGATCAATTACTCTTAGGCGATGCCTCGGAGGAGGAGTATTGGGAGGAACTCAAAATAGCCGCCGCATTAGTTGGGGACTTTGCGACGCGATTTCCTCCCGGGCACGGCCTCAATGAGGCAACTAAGTTGATAGTGGATCTGCTCAACAATTTCATGCCGGACAACTTTGGCACGTTAGACCCTGTTCATCGGCTGTGGATCGTGGCACAAATCTCTCAGGTATTTTATTGGTCTCATCCCGAGTGGATTTTACCGTTAGGGTTCGACCAGATGCGGTTTAACCCTGAGAAACTGCATGACTCGATGGTATCAGATGATACGCGCGGGATAATTGACGACAACGTGAATGAAGGTGCATTACAAGGAAGACTTACGGCCAAAGAGAAATCTGTTCTAAGTGATGTATATACCCTGCTTTTGTTAGCTCCGCAATTTAGAACCCCAAATGGCTCTTGGCATCATTGTGAATTTGTATTGGACAGAATTCTCCCCCCTGAACAAGAACCTATACAAGAGGAGCAGTACGAAACAGAAGAATGGCTATCGCGATTTCGAAAGGGGTGGGTTTCAGAAATAGCAAAGCAAACAGGCCGTGAAAACATGGCAATCTATATGCCCGCGCTACGTACTCCAATCTCCAATTACCCTGATATTCAACTGCAAAATACCATTCAGGGTATTCTGACTTCTATCGCTAACGAACAGCTTTCTCTCCCAGAGTTACATTGGAGAACGCTCGAAGAGCTTGTCGCGGAACTTCTTTACGATTCTGGCCTTGAGGTCGAAATAACCAAGCGATCCTGGGATGGAGGTCGGGATATTATCGCTAAAGGGGAGCTCTTCCCCGGTGAGCCAAGTGTTCTAGCCATAGAAGCGAAACACATGCCAGTAGTCCCCATATCAGAATTAAGGGCGGCACTTTGGGCAAACAGGGAATTCCCCGCTCTACTCTTCGTTACATCGGGCAGGTTCAGCGCGGGTGTTTATCGCGAAAAACGGGATCACAATAACGTCCTTCGTTTATACTTGAAGGATGGTGTGGCTCTCGACCAGTGGATTCGCATGTACGCCAGGCGCCACCGCTTGTTGATTAACACAACTGAGGGGTGATTCTTGAGGCTATCACCTTTAGTATCGGTATCAACGTGCCGCCTGGTATGCGGGTCCTCCTGTGGCGCTCAGCGCGCTCGCGGCCCTCAACGGGCGCGCGGGGCAAGCACGTAAGCTGACACCGGGCTCTCGTGGCCTTCCTTATCAACTGACTTTACCCCGAACACAAGCTGGTCGATCGAAGTGTTCTTCAACGTGAACTCTTTTACATTGCCCGCCCAGATCTCCCGCTCCCAATCCGGCGCCGTCGTAGATCGCACAACAACGATGAAGCCTGCAAGATCGGGTTCGGCGTCGGAATGATCCCATCTCAGCACCGCGTCGTATCCCCCGCCTCGGCTCAGGCCTGGGCCAGCCGGACGAGCGCGAGGCGTTGCGGCTTCATCGGGGTCGGCCGCGGCGGCTGAGGTCGGAGGTGTAGCAGTAGGTGCTAAGGCCGGAGGCGTAGCCGTAGCTGCCGGGGACGTGGCTACCGTCCCTGTTGTCGCCGAAGCCGCCGGTGCCGGCCGAGACACCACCGGAGATCGCGGCGCGAGCGCCATAGCTGCCGCCGTCGCCGCGTTGATTCGCGTCACCTTCGCGGCATATGTCGGCGATGTGTTGGCAAACGTGTCGGTGAGTGAGTGCTGGTTCGCAAAGTGTTCGTTCGGCGTGGTGAAACGCACTCCAGCAAAGCCTTCCTGGTTGAAAGCCGTGTGATCGCCACCTCGACCGAAGCGATCGTAGCGAAAGATCAAATCAACGGTCATCTCGGGAAGGTAGCGCTCGCCGATTCGCTTGGCGAACCGCGCGATCTGCCGAGAAGGCGAATCGTTCGGGTCTTCTGAAAACACCAGCACGCGGCGGTTGTCGATCACCCCGTTGCCACTCACCTCGCTGCCGATGATGTCGTTGTTCAAGACCGCTTGAATAGTCTGGGAGCTCGCCTTGAGCCGCTTAGCCATCGCTCTCGCACCGAGGAGGCCTTGCTCCTCGCCCGCGAAAGCGACGAAGACCAGAGTTGCATCGAATTCGTATTGGCTCATCACGCGCGCGCATTCCATCGCGCAAGCCGTGCCGCTGCCGTCGTCGGTCACGCCAGGAGCAATCATCTCGACCGCCTTGGTCTGATCGTTTCGCAGCTCCGGCGGCACTCTCAGGTTCAACGAGTCGTAGTGCCCGGTGATCATGATCCAGCGGCCCGACGCCTGTTGCGTCTTGCCCGGCAATACCGCGACGACGTTTCTCAGCTCAATCTCTTTCCAGACTCGCCCGGCTTTCGGGATCGTGTGCGTGTCGAAGCTTACTTGCAATCGCGGGCTGTAGCTCTTGAATTGCTCGAAGATCCACTGCCGGGCCGCGCCGATTCCACGATTGGGCTGGGTCGGATCCGAGAAGGTGTTGCGCGTTTCGAAGCTTTCGAGCTTCTTCTCGATCTCGGCGATCCGGTCTGCGGAAATCTCCGAGACGATCCTTTGAATTTTCGGGTCTAGGCGCTGCGAAGGCTGGGCCTCTTCCTGAAAGGCCTGCGCTAAAAATGGGACGGCCAACAGAAGAATGATCGCGACGATAAATGTCCGCCTCATTGCTTTGATCCTCCGATGGTGTTCTTTGCGGTCTTTGCGACTCGGCGGCTTTGCGCGAACCGAACTTAACGCAAAGGCGCAAAGACGCAAAGACGGAAAGCTCCGGGGACTACGAACTGCCTTTACGTATCACGACGCCAGGCAGTCGTCCAGTGGTCTTGCCGTTTTCAAACACCGGCTCGCCGTTCACAAACACTCGCTCGATGCCTTCCGACAAAAGCTGCGGCTCTTTGAAGGTGGAACGATCGATGACTCGCTTGGGATCGAAGATGACCAGATCGGCCTTCATCCCCTGGCGAATCAGTCCGCGATCGTACAAGCCTAAGCGCGATGCCGGGGCCGAGGTCATCTTGCGCACCGCGTCTTCAAGCGTGAGCCACACCCGCTCGCGCACGAAGCGCCCCAGCACTCGCGGGAAGGTGCCGGAGCCTCGTGGATGCCGCCCGCCCGCCTGACCGTCGCTTGCGACCATCACCCAGGGCTGGCGGTAGAAAATCTTAATATCCGAGTCTTTCATCGAGCGGCATACGACGCCGGCGCCGCCGTCTTTGACTATTTGAATGTAGGCGTCAACCGACGATACCTTGCGCTCGCGCGAAATTTCTTCAAGCGTTTTTCCTTCATACTCGCGATGTGCGGGGCAGCTTGTGACCAACACATTCCCGGCGCCGCCGACGTCGTCCAGACCTTTCTTTACCGCGACAGGGTCCTCGTGACGCCGGCTCGGTACTAGCACGGTGATGGTTGATTGCCACGCATCGTAAGGATAGCAGTCCGCCGTGATATCAACCCCGCTGTGCCGCGCCGCGTAGATCAGTTCGACGGCCTGCGCTGCTTGCCCCCACACGCCGACCGTTCCAAGCTTGATATGAGAAATCTGAACCGGAATGTGCGCTTCGCGGCCGATGCGAATGGCTTCCTTGAACGCGGTCATTACGTCGTCGGCTTCATCGCGCACGTGGCTCATGTAGATTCCGCCGTACCGCACGGCCACTCGAGCCAGCTCGATCACCTCTTCGGTAGTGCTCGGATGGCCGACGTCATACTCGAGCCCGGTTGAAAGCCCGACCGCGCCTTCGCGCATGCCTTGCTCGACGAGCTTGGCCATATCAGCGATCTCTTTTTCGGTAGCCGCGCGGTTATAGTCCTTGCCCATCACGCGCTGGCGAACGGTTGCGTGGCCGACAAACGCGATCACGTTTACAGCGGAGGGTGCAGACTCGCGCCTGGCCAGAAAATCGGCGATGGGCCACGGTGAGCTGCCGTCGGGCCCTACAGCGAGAGTGGTGATACCTTGCGAGACCTGGCTCACGAGGGTGGGCTCGGATGAGAGCGCGTTTTCAGAGTGGTTGTGAACGTCGATGAATCCGGGGGCGATTACCATTCCGGGCGCGTGGATAACTTCTTCGTCTGATCTGGTGACAAACCTGCCAACCGTTGCGATTCGGTTTCCAACGATTCGCACGTTGGCGGGAAACGCCTTGCGGCCACTGCCGTCGACGACGAGGGCTCCAACGATCACGCGTGATTTGACTGGTGGAAGGACTAGCGCGGCGCTGCTCGGATATAAGGCTGGAAAGCAAGCCAACAATACAATACGCGCGGCGAGGCGAGCAGAGCGTTCGACGATGCGCGGCTTCGCCTTCGACGCCAGATCACAAGTCACGTTGAGTCTCCGTTTCTTGCGGTAGTTTGAATTTGCGAATTTCAGATTCTCAGATTCTCAGATTTCAGAGAGATGGCATTTGAAATCCCGAGAACTCGCGACGGAGCCTATACAAAGCGATGGGGCCCAGTCAAGAAAGTACCGAGTTAAAGGAGCTTCCGCTCGGTCTTTGTCCAATTCGTAAGGTCATTAACTGATCGACAACTCTTTCGCGCAAGGACGCAAAGACTCGCAAAGAGCGCTAAGGTTAGTCGGGCGGTTTTGGCAGCAATCCCCCTCGTGGTAGGCTACTGACTCGTCCACTTCTGAACGTTCACCAATCAACTCGGAGTAACCATGAAACTCGACCTGCACACGCACTATTACCCCGAAATCTTTTTTCAGATGCTTCGAGATATTCCTTCTGAGTTCTCGTTCGCCAAGGACCCGACCGGGCGAACAATCATCACCCATCGAGGCGCTCGATTCTTCGGAGTCACCCCGCCTATGAGCGACCCCGCTAAACGAATTGAAGACATGGACCGGGTCGGCATAGACGTGGAAGTCATTTCGCTGTCTACCCCAAACATCTTCTTCGCCGACAAGAGCCGCCAACCTGAGGTAGCCAGAATCCTCAACGACGCTTACGCGGAACTCATCGCAGAACACCCCGATCGATTCAAGGGATTTGCCTCGATTCCCATGGATGCCCCGGATCACGCGCTCGAGGAGCTTCACCGCGCGATCGATCAGTTGAAGCTGAACGGCGTCGTGCTTCTCAGCAACATCAAAGGACGCGCGCTGACTTCTCCCAGCTACCGGCCGTTCTTCGAGGAAGCGAATCGGATGAACCTGTGCATTTTCTTGCACCCTATGCTTCCGGCGAACCCGGAGTTGTACACCGAATACGTGCTGGGGCCTCTGGTCGGCTTCCCGCTCGACACTACGCTTGCAGTGGCCCGCATGTGTTTTGATGGAATGCTTCGCGAGCTGCCGAACATACGTTGGATCGTCGGTCATCTCGGAGGCGCGATACCTTTTTTGATGGAGCGACTCGACAGCGGCTACCGCGACTTTGCCGAATGCCGAGTGAAGATCGATCAACTGCCGAGCACGTATCTCAAGAGACTCTATTACGACACGGTGACGTTCAGCTCATACAACTTGCGAATGGTGCGTGACATGGTTGGCGTGAATCATATGGTTATGGGCAGCGACTATCCGCACCTGCTGGGCTCTATCGAACGTTCGGTCAGCTCGATTCAAGACCTGGCGATTCCAGAATACGAGAAGGAGAAGATTTTCAGCGGGACGGCTCTGTCGATTCTGAATAATGTGTAGAACGGACTTGAACGACTGTCGTGCGGCTGAGTGCAATCGCCCCGACGCAGAAGGACATTGAAAAATTGAAAATGGAAGATTGAATGCAATTTGGACTTTTCAATTTTCAACGTTGTTCAGTCCCCTGAAGATAGTGTTTTATGCTCAAAGTTGGACTCACAGGCAGCATTGCCGTCGGCAAGACCCACGTGGTTTCGGTGCTGGCCGAGCTTGGCTGCGTGACGTTTGACGCCGACAAAGTAGCTCACTCGGTTATGGACCCTGGCCGTCCAGCTTACGAAGACATCGCGCTCGAGTTCGGAGAAGGCATTCTTGCTCCGGGCGGCTCGATCGATCGCCAAAAGCTAGGGGCGGTAGTGTTCGCGGACGAAGCGCGCCGGCTACGGCTAAATGAAATAGTTCACCCGCGGGTGATCGAAGAACAGAACCGGTTGCTGCAAGAAGCCGAAGCGAAAAACCCGGAGGGCATCGCCATTATCGACGCAGCGCTGATGATCGAGTCGGGCGGCTACAAGCGCTTCGACAAGCTGATCGTCATCCACTGCGCCCGCGAGACCCAGATCGAGCGTTTGATGCAGCGAAATCAGATCACTCGCGAGGACGCCGAGCGCAGGGTCGCTGCGCAGATGTCGTCGGAGGAAAAGCTGCGCTACGCCGACTACACGATAGACAGCTCCGGAACATTTGAGAACACTCGACAACGCGTTGTCGAAGTCTACGAGGAGCTGCTGCGCGTTCAACGGTCGCCGCGGACTCCGGAGACTCAGTTTGAAAGTTCGTAGTACGGCCTTTAGGCGGAAGTCTGTAGCACAATGACCGGACTTGTGACCTAGGTACAAACTTCCGCCTAAAGGCCGTACTACGAACTCTTTCATAGGAGACGCTTTGCTATGTCCAAAATACCTGCCCGTTTCATTGGCGCCGTGATCGCGGCCCTTCTTTCCGGCCACTCGAACCTCGCGTTTCAACAACCTCAGCTGGTCACGCCCTTGGCCCGCTTGCAAGCGAACATCGAACGGATCACGCGCTCGGTGAATGCGAAGTGGGGAATCTATATCAAGTGCATCGAGACCGGCGAAGAGATCGCAATCAACGCCGACGAAACGATGGATACGATGAGCGTCATCAAGATCCCGTTGATGGCCGAAGTCTTCCGTCAGATTGAAGCCGGGAAGTTCGCGCTAACCGACCGGATGACGCTCAAAGAAACAGAGAAGCGCCCGGGTACCGGTGTCATACGCTCGCTCGATGCCGGCGCCAGCCTGACCATCAAGGATTTGATCACGTTGATGATCATCGTCAGTGATAACACGGCTACGGATATGCTGTTTGAAAAAGTGGGCGGCGTCGAGCCCGTGAACAAGCTTATGCAGAGCTACGGGCTGAACACAATCAAAGCCACCGGTCCGACAGACGTCTGGTTCAAGGCCATCGCCGCTGAGCCGGACAGGTGGAAGTTTCACACAGAAGGCAAGACGCCATTCGGGCTGTCGTCTTCTCGCGACATGGGCAAGCTGCTCGAGAAGATCTACAAGGGCGAGGCCGTGAGCAAGCAGGCAAGTGAGCAGATGCTTCAAATCATGCGCGGTCAAGTTTACAGCTCTCGCCTGCCAAAGTATGTGGCAGGGTTTCGCGTGCCTCACAAGACGGGAGACTTCATGCCTTACATCGGCAACGACGTCGGGATGCTGGAAAGCCCTAATCGGCACATTGTGATCTCGGTGTTCACGGCTCGTCACAACGGCATTGGACCAAATATGGAAGACGCGATCGGGCGAATCGCAGAACAGGTTGCGAACTTCTTCTCTTACCGAGAGAGCGCAACCAAATAGCGGCGGCTATGTAACTCCCAGCGGCGTGCACTCATTTCCTCGCTCGCTTTAGAAGTACTACGATTTGAGGATTCGATACTCCCAGATTGCAGTTCGTGGGTCTGGAGCCGATTGCTGTGGAATTGCAGATCCATTTTGATCCTCATTGGCCTGCGCCGAGAATGATCTGCCAGCTTGCAAGCTGCTTACGAGCGTCGCAAGCAGAGCCAGAATCGCAAGTGACCCCAGGCGTGTCTTCGTCATAATCAAATCTCCCTGGAGAGTCGACGGGAGAACTCCATTTCAGTGGGAAGCCGGCTTGCAGTGGAGAGGCTTCTTGCAGCCGGTTCCTGATTCTACCAATTCCTGAAATTTCTTCCTCGCTTTGGTGTGCAGATCATCCCACTCCAGCATCCACCACCAGGGCGTGCTGTCTTGACGTGCTATGAAGTTGGAAACCTGGTCCCAAGTTTGGAATCCAAGCCGCTCGACGAAGTATCGCGGCAAAAGCAGCGGCAAGAAGCCAACCTGCATCCAGTCGAGAAGGCCATTGCTGTCAGGCGAGAGAAAATCGCCGGTGTCGCCAAAGACGATTGGATGACATCGGTGCTCCTCCAGGAAACGACGAACCGATGGGAGCACTTCGCTGTAGAGCCACTGTGCGCCATCTGTTTTGCCCGGAGTCCAGTACTCTCTTGCTGAAAGCACCGCCTCCACCGAGGCGAGCTTGCCTCGTTTCACGATGCCCGGCTCTTCCAGCCACCAGGAGGCCCATCGGTACCCGGCGTCAACGTAGGTCTTGCAGTCTGTGCAGGCGAAGTAAAGATTGTTCATTCCGACACCCCGCTGGAACGGCTTTTCTTTTGCGAGCCATGACGCCCTGAGCTAGAATGGGCGCGGCCGAGACCGTTGAATCTGATTCGCCACTTCGATCGAGGCAGACGATACTGTCGAAGCGGCTGGTAAGTCCTCAGAACGGGCTCAATTCTTTCTCAAAGATGTTTCTCAAAGCCGTCTATGGGCGAGCATTCGCAATACTTCTATGAGTTTGGCCGCTTCCGAATCAGGACCGGCGACCGGGTTCTGCTCCGCGACCAGGAGATCGTCCCGCTCACGCCAAAGGTCTTCGACATACTGCTCGCGCTCGTTGAAAGCAGCGGCCAGGTGATTTCAAAGGACGGCCTCATGAAGAAGGTGTGGCCTGATAGCTTCGTGGAGGAAGGAAATCTCACCCAGAACATATCGCTTTTGAGGAAGGCCCTGGGCGAAGGCCAAAACGGGCATCAATACATCGAAACGGTCGCGCGGCGAGGCTACAGATTTGTTTCGCCTGTCCGCCAGTCACGGGACAGCGAATTTGATTCTCGCGACATGGCAAGCGCGGGTATGGCAGTTGTCGAAGCTGAAGCGGTGGTGACCTCTGAAACCGGGACTGCCAGCGTGTCCCGTAACGCGGCCGTTCAGAATGTGATCGGCAGCCTAAAGCGTCACCGTGCGCTTGCGCTGGTGTCCCTGCTGGCGCTGGCCGCGGCCGCGGCCGGAATCGTCTACTCCACGCGAGGCGGCAAGGCGGTCGACGGCGCCAGCAGCATAATAGAATCAATAGCGGTTCTACCCTTCGTCAACGAAGCTGCCGATACCGATGCTGAATACTTCAGCGACGAAATCACTGAGAGTCTCATAAACAATCTCTCGCAACTGCCCAAGCTGCGAGTCGTGCCGCGCAGTGTTGTGCTCAATTACCGGGGCCGTGAAACTGATCCTCGAAAGATCGCCCGTGAGCTGAACGTTCGCGCGGTGCTCACCGGCAGAGTCCATCGGCGCGGAGACACGTTAAGCATCCAGGTGGACTTGATTGACGTTGCGAATGTGTCGCAGATGTGGGGCCAGCATTATGACCGCAGGGTGTCAGACATCCTTCTCGTGCAGGAAGACATTTCGCGGGACATCTTCGAAAATCTCCGACTCAAGCTCAGCGTCGAAGAGCAGAAACAACTGGAGGCATTCAGCCTTTATTTGAAAGGCCGCAATTATTGGAACAAGCGAACTGAAGACGGTCTGCTGCAAGGCATTGAATACTTCCGAAAAGCGATCGAGGTCGACCAGAATTATGCGCCTGCCTATGCGGGGCTCGCGGACTGCTACAACATGCTGGTGGTGTACGGGATCAACCAGCCTAAAGAAGCATTCCCTAAAGCAAAAGAAGCAGCGACAAGAGCATTGAGTATCGATGGCACGCTTGCAGAGGCTCGCACTTCGCTTGCTTTCATCAAACACCGCTGGGACTGGGCGGGTGCGGATGCCGAAGCAGAGTTCCAGCTTGCGATCAAGTCCAAACCTACTTACGCGCCGGCTCATCAATGGTACAGCTCGTACCTGGTCGCGATGGGGCGTTTTGATGAAGCGATCGCTGAGGCCAGGCGGGCGGAGGAACTCGAGCCGCTCTCATTCATCAGCAACTCGCATCTGGGTTGGATTCTTTATCTCGCGGGCCGCTACGACGAGGCAATCGGGCATTGCAAGAGATTGCTCGATGTTGATCCGAATTTTTTCCCGGCGCGGCGATACCTTGGACTGGCTTACGAGCAAAAGGGTATGAACGCGCAAGCTATCGCTCAGTTTGAGCAAGGCGTGAAGTTGTCCGGCAGTCCGCTGATGATCTCGCTGCTGGGACACGCTTATGCCGTGTCAGGCAGAAAGCCGGAAGCGCGGCGGATATTGGCGGAGTTGGATCAGCAGAAGCAACGTTACGTTTCCCCATACACCATTGCGGCCATCTATGCGGGACTTGGCGAGAAGGATAAGGCGTTCAAATGGCTGGAGAAAGCATTTGACGATAGGGACATCTGGTTGATGAATCTCAAGGTTGACCCGGTGCTCAACAATCTTCGGTTAGATAAAAGATTCACGGATCTTCTACAGCGCATGGGGCTTGCGGGATAGTCTTGCGGCGCAAACCCGCTATCCAGCAGCAGCGCGCTTTGAAATGAGCTTCGAAGACTGCCGTTGAAAAACCAGCCCCGCCGATCACGGTTAACGCTCGTTTGAGAAGACGCTGCTGCAATGCGAGAACTATTCTTTGCGCTCTCACACTATTTTGCCGTCGTTCTGCTTGCCTTTTGCGCGTACGTTTTCGGGCGTCGGCTGACGCTCGGTGTTCGCTACCACTCTCCTCTTGAACAGATGAGCTTTTCCATAGCGCTGGGCTTAGGAGTGCTTGCGTATGTGGTCTTCACTCTTGGCCTCTGCGGATTATTGAATCCCGCGATGCTGATAAGTCTGCTCCTGATCGGTTTATTGATCTGCCGTCGCGTCTGGTGGGGCTGGCTCAGCCGGTTGCGCGACGTTCAGAGTGGCGTCGATAGAACGAACAAACGGCAAGCGCTTTCTGTTGCCCTTGTCCTTTTTATCCTGCTTATCCTGTTTCTGCCACTTGTGATCCTTCCGCTCTACCCGCCGACGGCCTGGGACGCTACTATGTATCACCTCGCTTACGCAAAAATTTACGTTCAAAACCATCAGCTTGTGCTTACGCCCTACTTGCGTTTTCCGGTCTCTCCTCAAAACAACGAGATGCTATTCACGCTCGCGCTGCTGGTGCAGGACGACGTCTTGGCGCAGCTAGTTGAATTCTTGATGATGGCGGTGCTAGTCGCGGCGATGATTGCTTTCGGTTGGCGTTTCTTTTCGCGGCGCGCCGGATTGTGGGCGGGGGCAATACTGCTCCAGAGCCCTCTCGTGATGTGGTTGGGAACGGTCGCCTATGTTGAACTGGGGTTGATGCTGTTCGTGATGATGACAGTTTATGCTCTATGGAATTTTCTTGAGTCACGGCAGCAGCATTGGTTGATTCTGGCAGGAGCTTTCTGCGGGCTTGCCATGGGCACGAAATACACGGGGTTGTTTTTCCTGCTTGTTCTGACGGTGGTCGCTTTGTTTGCTGGCTGGAAGCGGCGCAATCTTCGGCAGTCACTGCGGCCTCTTGTGCTGGCCATTGTGATATTTGCGCCCTGGGTTGTGCGCAATTTCTACTATACCAAGAACCCTTTATTTCCTTTCTTCTACGATGTGTTTGGCCGTGCCTTTGGGTACGAGCTGTGGGAGCCTGAAGATTTTCGAGAGATGCATCGAGCTATATATTCGCGGCTTGGCGTTGGAAAAGACATGAAGCCGCTGATTCTGCTTCCCTGGAATCTTCTGGCTCATTGGAGAAGCTTCGGCGCATTGATTTCTCCGCTCTGTTTGTTTGCGCCTCACCTGCTATTCATTTTCGGGATTGCCCGGAAGAGAACCAGAGGGCTACTGACTATCGGAGTCGGTTTCACGCTCTACTGGTTTTTTGCCGTCCAGGATCCCCGGCACCTCATGCCTGCCCTGCCGTTGCTCAGCCTGGCGACAGCGGCAAGCTTTGACTCTTTATTGCTGCGATGGCCGTCTTCTCAACGATGGACCAGCCATAAGCTCGCAACGATTCTTGGAGCGCTATTGTTGTTTGCGCCGGGTTGGGGGTGGACGCTGCTGAGGCTACCCGCGCGGGGCCTGCTGCCCGTCTCGGCGCAGCAGCGAGACGCTTATTTGACCCGAGAGCTGCCCTCGTATCCCGCGTACAAATTGCTCAACTGTCTGAAGGGGCGCGATTATAGGCTCTATGCACTACGTGATGAGCGCATGGCGTACTTTGCCGATGGAGTGTTTATGGGCGACTATTTCGGGCCGGCAAAGTACACTCGCATCCTGGACCACATGGATGACAGCCAACGACTCTACGATGAACTGAGAAGTCTGAAGGCTGACTACTTTCTAGTCAGAAACGATCTCGCAAGAGTTACCCTTCCACACGATGCGTTCTTTCAAAGCAGGTTTAAGCTCGTCTATGAGCAGGCCGGAATATTACTGTTCGAATTAACACCGGTGACTGCTAGATCGTTTCAATCAACCGAGTGAGCAGCGACGCGCGGCGGGGAATGTCGCTGATGATTATGTGCTCGTGCTCGGCGTGCGCGGCAGCCCAATCGACTCCTACCATCGTGACGGGCTACCGAAACGCTGCTGTGCCATTGCCAGGGATTACCATCCCGCGCGAGTTTCAGGTAATCCAGACATTCGCTTGATTGCTTTTCGCTTGAATAAGGAAATGCTTTGCAGTAACATCGCACTCGTCTTCCTTGTCTAGTGGGGTGCTCTTTCGAGAGGTTTTGGTGCCAACTCACCTAGCGGCTTTGAAACCCCTCGGTTCATTTCGATTAGCGATCTACAACGGAGTTTGCAGCAACTGGTTATCTCTGGGAGCTGAATCGCCATGCCTCCTTTGGATCTCGTCAAGCTTTCGGCTGTGATGGAATTGACCAGCGGCCGAGCTGAAACCACGGTTGCTTTGATTGATGGACCAGTGGCTATGGACCATCCTGATTTGGCGAGTGAAAACATCCGTGCGCTGCCTGGAAAACTCAACGCTGCGTGCGCTTTAGCTAACAGCGCCGCCTGTATGCATGGAACATTCGTGGCGGGCATCCTGAGCGCGAAGAGGGGTGCCGCGGCCCCGGCAATCTGCCCAGGCTGCACCCTGCTAGTGCGACCCATTTTTGCAGAGATCCAATCAACAAACGGACCGATGCCCAGCGCGACTCCGGAAGAACTCGCAACAGCGATCATTGATTGCATCGAAGCGGGCGCTCGCGTCATCAACTTGAGCGCCGCCCTCGCGCAACCATCCTCTAAAGGTGGGCGCCGTCTAGATGAGGCTCTTGATCATGCAGCAAAGCGCGGCGTTATCGTTGTTGCGGCAGCCGGGAATCAGGGAGCCGTCGGCAGTTCCGCGGTCACGCGCCATCCGTGGGTCATTCCGGTTGTTGCTTGTGACCTTCACGGTAGACCGATCAGTTACTCGAACCTGGGGAGTTCCATCGGGAGACGGGGTCTGAGCGCGCCCGGTGACGGCATCATCAGCCTCGCAGCCGATGGTAAACAACGCAGTTTCGGAGGAACGAGCGCAGCGGCGCCATTTGTGACTGGCGCCATAGCATTGTTGTGGTCAGAGTTTCCAGGAGCGACCGCGGGGGAGGTGAAGATCGCCGTGACACGACCCTACGTATCGCGGCGCACCACCGTTGTCCCGCCTCTGCTGGATGCCTGGTCGGCATACCAAATCATCGCGACAACCCATTACGCTCGCAGGCGAGTGTCATGAAAAAGATAGAGGAAAGGAGCGGCGGCGCAGCACCTAAGAATGAACGGCAGCCTCATCGAGTGCGCTTGCCGGGATTCATTACCGATGGAGACATTGGCCTCGGCGATGTCATCGAGCGCGCTACTTATGCAGTTGGAATCAAGCCCTGTGGCGGCTGCGCGCGTCGTGCAGCCGCACTTAACCGCTGGATGGTTTTCTCCGGCAAGCGCTAGAACCTGGTCTATCCCGAAAGGAGAAAAGGGTCATGGAACAAACCGAATTGAATGAACAATCTACAAACCAACCGCATGGCGTGAACGGGGCACAAGCAAATGCGCTGCCGGCCAATGGTGTTACCCAAAGGGGGATCCAATCCCAAGTAAGTCCCGCGACCTGTGCTAGCTGCGGAGCCGCGGCGGATTCAAACGGCAATGGAGCGACCGCCCCTTCCTATGTCTTTGCCATTGGCAGAGTCGAGATGCGTTTTCCGACCCTCGCCGTGGAAAAGGAATTTGCGCAGGCCACCGGGCGCGCAAACACAAAGGGACTCACTGACCGCGCGGCAACCCAGGCTGTTCTTTCTGACCGCTCGAATCGCTACATTGTGCGTCAGCTGTGTTGGGTGTTTACGATCGAGGGTATGGAGACGTACATTCTTGTTCCCCGCGATCCTGCCGACTATGCCCAGTTGCTGGAAGCGGTGCGCTCTGACCCGAGCCCTCTCGACGTTGATCTTGTCGTCGGCATGCGAGGGCCAATCGCCCCGCCGGACATGTGCAATGGATTGATGGTGCCGATCGTCGCCTTCGACCAGATCTATTCCTTCGATCGCGACGCGCTCATCAAAGCGCTGCCGACGCCCAAGGGAGCAAAGGCCAAGGAGTATGCTACCGCGGCAGCAGAACTGCTTGACCGGATCATGCTTCTGGCGGATAACGCCGGGTCTACAGATGAGCATCGGGCGCTTAATTATCTGGTAGTCCGCTATCCGGCCGTCTACAACACGGTGGCCGATGCCTTTGGACGCGATTCGTCGTTGACTGCGGTTGATGTTCTGCCCTCGCCGCTGAGCGTCACACGCAAAGTTGTGGATGTGATCTTCTCATTCACCAACCGCAACACCGATGTCGTCGAGAAGTTCTTCACGCGAGTCGACGTGACAGAGGAGTTTCCGTTCCTGGTCACCAAGATGTCGCCTTACTTTGACCGTTGAGACTGATTCCACGGAGAAGTGTTTTGTGCGCGTGATGCGACTGAGGAGTTCCCGTTCCTGGTGACCAAATTGTCGCCGTACCATAACTGATGAACTTAACTAACCAAAAGGAGATGTGAGATGAACACCAAGAATACTGTACCTGGATTTACCGCTGAAGCGTCGCTTTACAAGGCCCGCGCGGACTACCGCATGAATGCCAGCAATCTCGTTGGGGTAGAAACGAATATCATTCCCCAACTAAGGATCGTGGCCGGCGCACCAGGCAAAAGCGGCGAACTCAAGAGTATCTGCGCACAGATAGGTGCCATAGTTAATGAGTTTTATCAAGATAGCGTTAACCCAAACAATAGTTCCAGCGAGCAACAGGAGGCGCGAGATGTAGCCCGCCAAATGTATAATCGTAGCAGGGGCAGTTGCTCATTCGGCGTAATCCCATAGAGGAATTCCAACCCACGAAGGCGGAACATGTATGTCTTACCACGTGGGAAGGAAACCAAGCCGGAGCAGTCTTATTGGGAAGTTCTCTGTGCGCGCCGATGTGACTCAGGGCTCGGTTCCTGATGACCAATTGTCGCCTGAGGACAGACAAACTCAAACAATGGAAGGAGAATAGTAATATGAATTTACCTGGATTTACTGCAGAAGCTTCGCTCAACAAGACAAGCAAGCACTACGGTATTGCCGCAACTCTCGAAGCTATGGAGTTAAGCACCACACTGTACCCGCAAGCGAGGCGAGCGACTGGCCCGTTTGGACCTTTCGGATTTCCCGGTCAAGATTGTGCGGGGGCATGTTGGCACGTTTGCATGAGCTCGGGGTTAGGCAAGGGTTCGTTTTTTGACCACTGCATGAATAGCTGCCAGAGCTCATGTAGCGGATCTACACTTATCGCGCGGCTATGATCTGAGGCAACGGTGCCCAGTTGTGGCGGCAGGTATCTCAGGCGACCGTTGGATTATGGGACGGAGGGTTTTGAAAATGAACATGCCAGGATTTACTGCGGAAGCGTCGCTCTACAAACGAGTAGTCACTACAATATGACAGAGGATTCGAGCAATCTGCGAAGCGGCGAAGGACTTATTCCGCAGGCACCGATAATCCTCCGTAACTGTTTCTGTACACCTAACAAAAGATTTTGCTGCTGCCGCGACGCGAGCGGTTGGGTATGCGGCGCCAGTACATCCACTTAAGAGATAGCGTTGTGAAAAAAGCCGCCGTCTGGCTCCCACATCCCATCCCCTTATCCGTTCGTTACTGCGTTGCCGTCCATCATCGCTTTAAGCAGAGTAGCTAGTAGACGCGCTCAACTTCGGCGCACTCAAATCGTTTCAATCAACCGAGTGAGCAGCGATGCGCGGCGGGGAATGTCGCTGATGATTATGTGCTCGTGCTCGGCGTGCGCGCCTGCCCCATCGACTCCGAGCCCATCCAGCACCGGCACGCCCAACGCTGCGATAAAGTTTCCGTCCGATCCGCCGCCGACCGAGCCCTCTTTCAGATCGTAGCCAATCTCGGAAGCCAACCGCCGGGCGTGTTCGAACAGCTCCGCTGTCTCAGGTGTCCGAACAAGCGGCGGACGATTTATCCCGCCGCGCACTTCGATGCGAGCGCCGTCGATCACCGGCTGGAGACGGGACATCGCTTCGGTTATGCGTTCACCCTCTGTGACGGTTTGAAATCGCATATCGATGGAAGCGTGAGCCTCGGCTGCGATCACGTTTGAAAGGACGCCGCCGCGCGCCACGCCTACGTTGAGCGTCGTGCCCCGCTCGTAATCGTTCAGCTTGTTGATAGCGAGGATTTGATGCGCGAGTTCTGTTATCGCGCTGATACCTGCCCGAGGATCGTTGCCCGCGTGAGCCGGCCTTCCGCGAATAATCAGTTCGAACTCGCCGACCCCTTTGCGTCCGGTCTTGATCGTCCCGCCCGGTATGGGCGGCTCCAGCACAAGCGCGGCGTGTGTGCGGCGCGCTTCTTCTTCAATCACGTCGCGCGAAAAATGACTACCGGTTTCTTCATCGCAAGTCATCAGCATAGTCACGCATCGTCTGGTGGCAATGCTCAACTCTTTGATTGCCCGCATCGCGAAAACAGCAAGCATAACTCCGGATTTCATATCGAATATGCCCGGCCCGAATGCGCGGTCTTCTTCAACTCTGAAAGGCCGCGCGGCGAGCGTTCCGATGGGCCACACGGTATCGAGATGTCCGACGATCAGAAGCTGCTTCTCGTTTGGCGATGCGTCAGGCGCGCAATCGAACCGCGCGCGGAGCGTGGAACCGTAGGCGGGATCATTGAGCAACTCGACTGCCGCTCCCTTCGAAGCCAGACTTTCGCCGAGGTTCTCCGCTATCCGTCGCGTAGCGCTGGCTTCGCGAGACATTGATTCTTGTTCTACGAGCCAGCGGCTGAACTCGAGCATCTCCGAGCGATGGGCTTCGAAGTAAGACAGAACCGCTGGGCCGGGCCTGTTCGCTTTCATCACACCAAGTTTTATCAGAGGGAAGCCGAGCACGCCAGCCGGCGAACCTCTCTCCAAGGGGTTGGTTAGCGGTTCACCGGCGTGACCCGTTTGTTCTACTTACGCTGGAGCAGGCGGTCGATTATCGAAGCGAGGTCGTTGATGAAGTCAGAATTCGGATTGAATCCGCCGCGCGGCTGCCCAAACGGATTACCCTGAGGGTCCAGAACCACGATGGTAGGAAGCTGTGCGATTTTACCGCTGAAGCGCTTGAACGCAGCTTGATTCGTGTCGCGCAACACGCGGACCGAGCCTGAAGCGCCTGCCATACTCTTGAGCTGATCATTAGTCAGTTCGGTGGCCGGGTTGATGCTCACCCAGAAGAACTTTACTTCTTTGCCTTGGAATCGGTCGGCCAGCGCCTCGAGCGCCTTGAGTCCTTCGCGGCGCTGCGGATCCTGTACGCCGCTAAACAGGAGCACGGCAACGTTGCCGCGCATGCTCGAAAGAGTGACGGACTGTCCATCGGATGTCGAAAAACCGAAGTCCTGCTGCGCGCTCGCCGTGACTGCCGCGCAAAATATGATGGCGATGGCAGCGGTTATTGCTCTCGATCGGGTAAACATGGCTTTCTCCTAAGCTTGCTCCTATCTCTTCTCTTACCGATCTTGGATGCTGCGCGAGCCGGCAAAGTTTCACATCCCTCGCCGGTATTTCTGCTGCGCTTGTTTGAGTTTGAAGTCTAGCAGTTAGAACGAACCACCGGCAAACTGGCACTCGTTCGTAGCTGCTCAACGGAGATTTCAAACAGGCGATCGTAGGTTTACAAGACGCGTTCACTTGTTCGTATCTCGCTGGATGGCCTCAAAGCCCTTATAATCTGGCCCTGAAACCAGGTCCGGCAAGCGATGGGAGCTTAACATGATTTCAGCAGTGCTTCTGGCAGCGGGTGAGTCGCGGCGGATGGGGGAGTTCAAACAGTTGCTGGAGTTGCGCAATAAGAGCTTCGTCGAGCATTGCGTGGACAACCTTCTGGCATCTCGCGTCGGCGAAGTGATCGTTGTGACCGGTCATCGCGAATCCGAAGTCCGGCGCGCGATCGGTGATCGTCGAGTGAAATTCGCGCACAACCCCGAGTATCAGTCGGGAATGGCTTCGTCAATCATCCGCGGTGTCGAGGCGGTCTCTCTGACAGCGCGAGCTTTCGTGCTCGCGCTCGTTGACCAGCCCTGGATCGACGCCAGTGTGATCAACCGGATCATCGAAACCTACGAAAAGGCACAGACACTAATAGTGATTCCGGCATACGAAGGAAAAAACGGTCACCCGATCCTTCTGGACATCAGCCTCAAAGAAGAGATTCTTAAAATGGATCCGGCGCGCGGTCTTCGCCAGGTGGTTGGCGCGCATCCGCGCGAGATCGCGCGCGTCGAAGCTTCTGACCGCGGGGTGCTGGAAGACTGCGACTTGCCCGAGGACTACGAGCGGATATTGAAACTATGATGTGAGCATCAGGCGGGCGCTGGCTACATATTGCTCAGCACTAAGTTCCCAGCGGGTACGGTGTGACCAAAAGCCAATGAGGCCCCCGCAGCGCGAAGGCCTCCTTTTTCTGCCCGAATTCAACCGATCATCAAACTGCTATTCTTTCTCGCGCTGCGCGAGATCCCGGCACCTCAAACGGGATTACTCGGCCGTGGCTTGACGCGACGTGAGCGTCTCTCACGCGACCAGCCCTGAGCGTTGCGATGTTTACGCCGACGGCCGACGCCAACAAGTAACTACTGCCTCCGCAGTGTGCACAGTTGCCGGCCCGGTCCAGGTACGTCTTGATTGGCCGAGCGCCTTCCCCGGAACAGTTGCCGCAGATTATCTGAATTCCAATCGTCATCAACCCGGGGCGCGGCTGAACTAGCTGCGCCGGATCTGCGGTTCGGCCCTTCATCAGGACGAGGCTCGCGAATCCCAGTGCGATCGCGGTTGCCACCATTATTGTCAGCATAAGGTTCTCTCCTCACGACTCTTGTCTAAAACTATTCATTCAATAATCGCTTCTCACGGACCTCTCTTCGCTCATTCAACAGTACGAAGCAAAGACAGCCGTCGATTCAGACGAGATATAAGCAATGCCTGTGCCAACTTGAGTCGAAAGCCGCGTCGCGATTGTCCAGCGTCATTTTAATTTATCTGTGTGGATTCTAAGGAACTCGATGGCCTGAGGGGAGTGAGCTTGGGATAGAGTTGTACTCGAAGAGTACAAAGCTGCACAGATGTTCAAAGTGGCGCCTGACTAGCTGTCTTCCATACTGACATTCCTAGTTGAGCCAGGAGAATCATTATGCGCGACCCTCCCGCGTGAGGCGCGACGGTCATGGTCGCGCGCACTCACGGACCAGGTTAGCTCCGCGCGCGCCGGCAGACTTTGCCAATGTGCGCCGAAGAAGACGACGTCACCCGCGTATTACTCCGCGCTTTACAGCTTCAACTGCATCCGTGTAGCCTGCATACGCAATGTGCGGTCGATTCGTCAGGAAAAGATCCTCTTCATTGATGGCAAAGGATTTCAGCGTCGAAGAAATCACTGACGATCTCCAGCCCAGTTTCAACATAGCGCCGACGCAGAATGTCGCGGTCGTTTTGAGAGATGGAGCTATCCGGCTGGTCGCGATGCGTTGGGGGCTAGTGCCTTCATGGGCGACGGACCTGGCGATTGGCAGCAGGCTCATCAACGCACGCGCGGAGACGTTGATGGAGAAATCAGCTTTCAAGGACGCGTTCAGGAGACGCCGATGTCTGGTCGTGGCGGATGGTTTCTATGAGTGGCAGAAGCGGGGCGGCGCGAAGACTCCGGTATTCATTCACCTCGAGCCGGAGCGCTCGTTCGGCTTCGCCGGCCTCTATGAAGTCTGGACGCCGCCTTTTGGGGAGCGGCTCGTTACGTGCA
Organism: Acidobacteriota bacterium; assembly: GCA_038040445.1. Taxonomy (NCBI): domain Bacteria; kingdom Pseudomonadati; phylum Acidobacteriota; class Blastocatellia; genus Candidatus Onstottus; species Candidatus Onstottus frigus. The sequence goes on from JBBPIG010000003.1 coordinate 232,116, forward strand.
CGATAATCACAGCAGAGCCGAACGATTTGGTGCGTCCGATCCACGATCGTATGCCGGTAATTTTGCCCAGCGGTGTCGAAGGTCTCTGGCTCGACCCCGAGGTGGAAGACCCCAGGCGGTTGCTCGATCTGCTGCAGCCCTATCCGGCCGATGAGATGGCCGCGCACACGGTTTCGAGTCTCGTAAACTCGGTCAAAAACGATTCGCCGGAATGTATTGAGCCGGCGCCAGACACGAGCGAGCCGCTGCTGTTTTGAGGCTAAGGCCTTGACCAAGTGAGATGAGCCGCAGGATGGCGGCTTCAACACCATCCTAAGAATCACCCAAGCATGTTCTACCGAAACCGCGGCTACATCCGCCAATCGGCGGGGAAGTGTTTGCTTTCACCGGGTGGTATGATCACTGAGTCCCCGAATGAATCTCCGAAACGCTCGACCACCAATCCGTCCTCGCTCATAAGCTCGATCTCGTATTCTGATATTTCTGTCTCGCATTCGGAATGGTTGGTGAATCCGCAAAACACCCACAAACGCTGGCGGGGACCGAACTCAAACACGCCGCCTGAATCCCACTCTCGGGTCCAGATGACCTGCCCATCAGAGTCCATCAAGACGAGGCTATACCCGGCTATTTTCAACGCGGGCGTCGTCTGGGATGTTCGCCGAGAGCTCTTGTCTCTGCGCCTCGGAAGGTTCATCGCGGACGCTATGCGACTCCTGATCCCGGCAATCAATGCGAGCACCGAGCCCCAACCGCGGAGCCATGTCGGGTGAGGAGTCAGTTGGTCAAGCCGCTGCATTAGGACGCACCCTTGCTCTTATGCAACTGGTCGTTCGCTTCGACGCTGATCTTCTCGGGCAATCGCGCCGCTTCTTTGCCCATCGTTACAGCGCCGCTCAAAATTGCGCCCTCTTCTACAAGCAGGACCGGAGTGCTTACGTCACCCTGGACGCGCGCGGTCTTGTAGATCTCAACTCTGGACCGGGCGTTGACGTTTCCGCGAACGGCGCCTCGAATCACACAAACGCCGACGTCGATATCAGCCTCGACCTCGCCGGTTTGCTCGATGACGAGAGTGCCGCTTTCCGAGGCCAGCTTGCCGTTGACTTTGCCGTCCACCTGCAGCGCGTCTGCAAAGGAGACGTCTCCAGACACTTCGACCCCTCGGCTTATCCTACCCTGGCCTGAGTCGTCAGCGTTACCTTTGAACCCTTTCATGTCATCCTCCCTGCTTGTGGTTTAGAGAAAGAACAATCCCGCCGAACCGTTCGTGGTGGGACGAGGCGGTGCCGTGCGATTTCTGAACTGTGTTGTTGTTCCGATTTCTAAGAACGAGATGAGGATCAGGGCCGAACCGTTTGCGTGTCTCGCAACGGACGAGATAATAGCACAGCCCTGCGAAAAGTGAACATCTTTCTCTAGCCATTCGGTGGTTCTTGTTGGTTTAGCTCCCTAAATGTCCTGTCTATGGCAACGGGAACGCCAGTTTCTGACGCCACGGCTCCAGCGGAGCGACTTGGTCGTGGAAGGACATTCTTGGTAGTTGGTCAGTTTGCGGTTCAGAGTACAAGCTTTAGCTTGCCTCTCAGGTTCATGCGGCCGAAAGAGCAAGCTGAAAGCTTGTACTCTGAACTCAAACTGACCCACCACCACATTCTTGATCGGATTGGTGAGGCTGTGCAATACTCCCGAAGGTTGAACCGCGGGCGAGATCGCAGGCGCGAACAGACTTTTTCCCGCCGGATTTGTTTGAGAATTCGCGGCCGCAACTATCTCGCCAACTCTGCAAGATTTGAATGTCTCTCGAGGTCGGATATTTCTTTTACGGAGGCTGATCATGCGTAATCGAATCGTTCTCATCGTTCTGAGCTTTTTTTTGTCTGGGCATTTAGTTTTTGCGAATGGACCGCAGAAACCCGGCAAACAGAAGCCGGCGCCGAAGACATCCACATCGCCTAAGGATGACAAGAAGGCCCCCTCGTCAACGGATGCAAAACCGGCCCGGGCGCAGTCCGCCAAAAAGGCGCCCGTGGCCGTCAACCAGTGGGCTCTGCTGGTCGGAGTAAGCCAATATCCCGGGCAGATTCAGAGCCTGGGGTTCCCGCGCGACGATGCTCGCGCCATCAAAGACTTGCTGGTTAGCGATGCCGGTTTTCCCGAAGACCACATCCGACTCTTGACCGACGACGGCGCCGGAGACGCGAAGGCCACCAAGCAGAATATCCTGGCGGCCGTGGACTATTTTGCGCCGCGCGTGCAGCCGGGCCAGGAGGTGATCGTGTTCCTGGCTGGCCACGGCATCGCTCGCGGGCTGGGCATTCAGGCCAAGAGCTATTTCCTGCCGGTCGATGTCGATGCTCAGTCGAAGGAGTCGCTGGAGCGAACAGCCGTAGACCTTGAAGAACTTGCCCGCAAGCTTAGCGAATTGAAGGCGTCGCAGTTTTCCATCTTCATAGACGCGTGCCGCGAAGATCCATTCCCGGGTCGTGGCATCAAGGGAAACACAATGACCGATGTGATGAGCCGCGGTCTGCGCATTACGCCGAGCGTTTCCCGCCCTGCAGATTCCCCGCAGCCAACCGCGATTGTCTTCTACGCTTGCAAAGTCGGGGAACGCGCCTTCGAAGACCCTCAACTGAAACACGGTGTCTTCACCTATTTCATCCTGGAGGGAATCCGCCAGGTGGCGAACAGACCGGACGGCCGAGTTGAAGCAGGCTATCTGGCGAAGTTCCTTGAAGAGAACGTGAAAAAATGGAGCGCTGATTTCCAGAGCCGCTCGAAGTTTGCAGTCGAACAAACGCCTACGATGGTGGCGACCGAAATTCGCGGTTCGATGGTTATCGTGCGTCTGTCTCAGTCTGCCGCCAGTCCACCGTCGGCGCCAACGATTGGCACCGTAGTCCTTGCGACGTCTCCCAAAGATGCCAGCTTGAGTTTGAACGGTAAGGTCCTGGGCACCGCGCCGCTCGAAAAACAGCTTCAGCCGGGCGAATACACCGTGCGTGCCGAGTCGCAGGGCTTTCAACCAACCGAAACAAAAATCACCGTTGTACCCGGCTACCAGCAGGAGTTCACGATTACCTTGAAGCCCACGACCAGTAATGCGAGCTATGAAAAGGGAGTCCAGTTCGAAGCTCAAAATCTATGGCCCCAGGCCATCGGGTCCTACGAGCAAGCGGTTCGCGAAGATCCCACTTCGGTAGCCGCCTATGAGCGGCTGGCGACCGCATATATGGCGGCTGCGCGGTATCGCGATGCGGTCGATTTGCTCACCGGGGCTTCGGAAAAACTTCCTGACAATGCCGCGCTGATTGCGCGCCGCTCGCGCGCACTAAGCGAGTGGGCCGTTCGGGACGAAACCCAGGACGCCTCCACCAATTCGCGGCCGAGTAAGGCGATCAAACAGAAGGACGCTGCCAAAGAAGCGCTGCGATCGGCAGAGCTCGCCGCGAAGAAAGCGCCTGACCTTGCGGTTGTCAATCTCGCGCTCGGCTATGCGTACGGTCTCGAAGAGCGCGACCGGCCAAAAGCTATCTCGGCGTTTGTGCGCGCGACGACGATTGCGACCGAAGACCCGGAAGGCTACTACGGGGCCGGCTACACCTATCGCCTGATGAAGCAGTACCCGCAGGCGATACCGCAGTTGAAGAAGGCGCTCGAGCTGCGCCCCGACTACTACGAAGCGCATCGGGAGCTGGCTTATTGTTATCACGCGGCAGGCGAAACTGATCGCGCCATAAGTGAATACAACACAGCAAGCGGCTATCAAGGTGAGACCAACAATTCCGGCGAGATGGCTGGCAATCACCTTGCCCTCTCAGCGTTGTACACCGAGAAGGGGCAACAGGTGGGCGGTCCTGAGGGCGACGCCATCGGCAAAGCTGGCAAGGGGCATGAAACCGAAGCGCGGGGATTCGACCCGACGCTAAAGGCAGCTCTGAAGATTCTCACTGCCAGCGGGGTCTCGTATCGGATGACGGCCTACTTGCCTTCCGAGGTGCGGGGATTGATAAACACAGGCGGCGTGACTGTACCCGGCGTACCGGGCGGGATAAAAATACCGTTTGGGAAGAAGAAGAAGCCTTGAGGGGGCCCTTGCAAGTTCGATAAGCCCGGAGCGGGCGTGTTGACCTCCGAGCATCAGGAGCGTAGGCATTCCAAGACGAGTGAAGTTGGGATCAAGAACTCGCTGACGACCCATACGCAATCTTTCCGCCAACGATTGTGTACACCACCTTCGTATCAAGTATCTCGCGCGGGGACGCCTGCAGCAGGTTCTTTGTCAGCACCACCAGGTCAGCAACCTTGTGCACTTCGATCGAGCCTTTGATCTTCTCTTCGAAATTCGCGTACGCCGTGTTGTACGTGTAAGCCCGGATCGCGTCTTCCATCGATATCCGTTGCTCGGGGAACCAGCCACCGGCCGGCTCGCCGCTCAACGTCTGACGAGTCACCGCCGCATAAAGCCCCAGCATCGGATTGATCGGATACTCAGAAGCAGATGTTCCCGGCCAATCGGTCCCGAAACACAACACCGCCCCGCTGTCCTTGATGCTCTTAAACGCGTAAGCGCCCTTGCAACGCTCGCGGCCGATGCGCTCCTCCATCCAACGCATGTCGTCGCTCAGATGAAACGGCTGAACTTCTGCTATAACGCCAAGCTTGCCCAATCGCTTGAAGTCATCGGGCGCGATAACCTGCGCGTGGACCAAACGAAAGCGCCGATCGCGAACGCCGTTCTGCCGGTTCAACTCTTCGAGGTAGTTGAGCAAGACGCTGTTTGCTTCATCGCCGATTGCGTGCACCGTTATCTGCAAGCCAAGGCGATCCGCGTCGAGCATGTACTGAAGAAACTTGCCTTCGACGAAGTTGCCCTTTTCATCGACCATCAGCGGCCGCCACTTGCCGCGATTCGCCGGATCATTCGAGTATGGTTGGAAGAACCGCGCGGTGCTCGTTCCCATGATCCCGTCTATGTGACCCTTCACCGCGCCGAGCCGAATCCACTCATCGCCCGATCCGACCCGGGTTCCGCGATCGGACATTTCCTGCGCGCGATCGAGCCCCGGCCTGAAATGAACGCGCACAGTCAGCTCGCCTGCCTTGTGCAGCTCGCGATAGATGTCGAGTTGCTCGTCGTCGGACATGTCGCTAACGTTGGTCACTCCGTAACGGCGGATTTCGGCGAGCGCGTTCTTTGTTTGTTGGATGCGCCGCTCGTGCGAAAACTTCTTCGGAATCACGGAGGCGAAGAGACTCATCACGCCTCGCCCGCGCATATGTCCATTGAAGCGCCCGCCGGAATCCGTGATGAACTCGACGCCCTCGATCTTCGAGCCGGCGGGCTCAGTTCCTTGTCTCTTTGATTCCGCCATTGCGGCGCGAGCCGCAGCCGGAAGCTTCGGGTCAGCAGGATCGATTCCGACTGCGCGCATCGCGGGCGCGTTCGCGGCGAACTCTGAGTCGTCGAACTTTCGGATGAGCATCGGGTGGTCCTTGCTCATCACCTCAACGGCTCGCATGTCGGGTGAGAACGGCTCGCGGCGGCCGCTGCCTGCGCTTCCGGCAGCCCACTGATCGTAAGCGCCCCAATAGCCGCCCAGTATCCACTCACCCTTGGGCAAGCGCGCAACCACGTCTTTAACTCGCGCGGCGAACTCCTGTTGAGTCGTGACGCGCATGATGTTGAACTCGAGGAACTGCGCCGCCGAAGCGAAGTGAACGTGGTTGTCGTTGAAGCCTGGAACAACGAACTGGCCCTTCAAGTCGATCACTCGAGTTTGCTTGCCCTTATACCTTTTCACGTCCTGGTTTGAACCAACGAAGACGAACTTGCCGCCGCGGATAGCTACGGCTTCGGTCATTGTGTTCGTAGGATCAACGGTGTAGATGAGACCGTTGCGAAGAATCAAGTCCGCAGGGTCAGGCGACATCATCTCCTGGGCGGCAATCGTGAACGTAAGAGAAGGCGCACACGAAGCAAGCGCGAAAACCGTGACGGCGATCAAAATGCGTTTGAACATGGTTCTGCTCCTCTTGCTCAAAGCGCCGATTGACTGCCAAGCTCGGCTCAGGCTCGACGGCTCGAATCCCGAAAGGGATGACGGAGTAAAGCCACGGGTGAGTCCGCGAACCCGTGGTGGGCTTCCCAAGCGAGTCACCAACTCGCGAAGCGGGTGGCGACATTTTCTCTGACACACGGTTCACGGGCCGATCGTATGTGTCGATGGCCCACGACTGCGGTAATCTCCTCCCGCGCTGAAGCTCTCGCGCGGGTTGCCTCACTTGCCTTGATGTTCGTTCCACGCCTTCACGTAGCGCGCGGCTTTAGGATTCGTTTCGTTCCACTTCGGCGCTTCCGGGTTATTCGCGATCATGATGAGCGCCAGACCAACCATACGATCTACTTTTTCCATGTTGGCGTAATCGATCTTGTCCCAGTGATCGCCGGCTCCGTGATAGTCCGGGTAGACAAACGCGGTGCACAGCGTGTGAGCAGGCACGCCCTGGTCTGCCAGCGCCTGGTTGTCGCTACGGCCGAAGAAGGAGTCGCTGTTCTGTTCGTGTTTGTAGACCGTGATTCCAGTCAGTTTCCCGGCCGCCTGGAAAATCGTTCCCACCTCGGAGTAGTCGAAGCCGGTCAGCGTCGCATTCGCAACCTGCGGCCCTTCGCTGCTGTCAGTGCGGCCCACCTGTTCGAGGTTGATGTCGGCAATCGTCTTTGCGATCGGAAAAACCGGATGACGGCCGTAATAACGCGAACCCAGCAGTCCCTTCTCTTCGCCAAAGAATGTCATAAAGATGATGCTTCTCTTCGGACGCTGCTTCACAGTCGAGAGCGCCGTGGCCAGCTCGATCACAGAAACGGTCCCGCTGCCGTCGTCATTCGCGCCGTTGAAGATGTTGTCGCCCGCAAGCTCGAGGCGCGTGCCTATGTGATCGTAGTGCGCGGTAACCATGACATAGGTGTCTTTCAAGATCGGATCCGATCCGCGCAGCAACCCGATAACATTTCGCAAGCGCACTGGCCGCTCGACCGGCGCAGGCAACCGAAGCTGCAACTCCGCGGTTGCCGCCCCGGGTTTCAGCTCGTCGTAAAGCTTGATGACTTTGGGATCGTGAACCGTTATCACCGGCATGCTCGACTCTCGAAAGAACGCCCTCCTGTCTTCGGGATCTATCAAACGACCTTGTCCGGCTCCAGCGCCTATGGTGCTCAGGCGATCGATCGATATCACCAGCGCGGCTTTTAGCACGGTCATCTTCTTGAGGAATTCCTCTCGAGCCATGAACAACTCAAGCCTGCGGGGCCCTTCTGCACGACGAGGGTCGGGGATTTCAGTGATGACCACCTTGCCTTCAACCTGCTCGGGCGTGAGCGCCGCTGCAGCGGATGCGTCCGCGAAGTCGACCTTTAACACCGGGGCTGAAACATTCAGCTCTTTGGCGATGTTGAGGCTCACCTGGGTTTTGGCGACGCTTATCGTCTCGGCGCCGGCCTTGAGCTTCAACTCAAAGGCGTCCATTGGCGTTTCCGAGAGCAGAAAGTTGGCAGCTTGAAAAAAGCCTTCGCCGCCGGCCGGCTCGAGACCCGCGCGTCGAAACTGCGCGGCGACGTATTCCGCGGCGATGTCGAGTCCGGGAGACGGAGTGTTCCGGCCCTGTAACGCATCCGAAGCGATGAACGACAGATGCCCGCGCAGCGAGTCGGCAGAAACCCGATCAAGCGCAGCCCGAGTGTCCGGCGTTATGGTGTATTGCCGCGGCGCCTGCTGCGCGCTGAGACAGCAAACGCCGATGATCAGTAAAAGAACACTGCGGATGAAACGAGTCGAATAGAAAAGTGCCGCGTGTTTAACATCAAATGTCATCCGTCACCTCTTTGATCGTTGCGTTCCAGACTGTCCGGCGGGACGCGCGAGTCGAAACCTTTAGCTCACGAACCGGTCTGGGGCTTCGTCGAAGCCTGGTCTCACGAAACTGTTCGCGTTAGGAAAGGCCTGCTCAGTCCCGCGGCGCAGTTGCTCCAGATGAAGCATCATCGGAAGGATGCCGGCGGTCTTTTCAGGCAGAAGCTCGCGCAGCTTGCCCCACGCGCTGATGGAGCGCTCCATCCCGATCAATGCGACTTTGATGGAACCGTCCGAGTCTCTCTGCCTGACGCCTTCCGGTTCGTAGTCTTCTACGGGCTCGTCTCCCATGAGCCCCCGCATGATCTTCACCGCAATTTGAAACTGATACCAACGAATCACTTCTATCGCGTCTTGTATATTGGAAGCGCGATCCTGAGCGTCAAAGTCGACGAGCGGCAGGTCGGTACGGGTCGGGTCGGCATCGCGCTCTTGCTCGGATGCGGGGTACTCGCGATCGAACCATTCACTAACCAGCTTGACGTATTGCTTTGCCGATTGTGATAGCGGGTTGCTTTCGGACTTCGCCCGTTGTCGATTCTCTTCCTCCATCACAGACTCGGTGTCTATCGAGTCCAGATCGATGCCCTGTTCCGCCGCCATTTTAGCGATCATTTCGTGAGTCTGTTTGAATATCGCCCCCAGTTTTGTCCAGAACGCGTCGCTGTTTATATCGTGAGCGGCGGGATCATCGCGATCCTCTTCTTCCATTGCATAGAGCATGCAGCGGGAAGTAAACGGGCAACGCTCACACCAACGATCACAGTAGTTGTAGATGCCCTCGATGAACCGGGGATCGTCAGCAAGGTTGAGGATTTCTTTTGTCTTCATGGATATGACTCCATATCCGCTACTAACCGCGGTCGCGTCGAAGCGTCAAGCCGCCGTCAATCGTGATCACCTGACCGGTGATGTAGTTGTCGGGTTCGACCAGCAGCCTGATCACCCGAGCTACATCCTCGGGTCTGCCAAACCGCGGGATGATCTTCTGATCGACGTAGAAGTCGTACTTCCCGGACTCGATAGACTTCAGAGCCATGCCGGCGCGGTTGACGCCCGGCGCGACTACGTTGACACGGACTCCGCCGGGTCCGCCCAACTGCTTGGCCATGATTCGAGCGGCTTGAATCAACGCAGTCTTGGGACCGGCATAGTTGATACTCGATTCAAAAGCGGCCACCGCCTGCATCGTCGAGAGCAGCACAATTGCGCCGTCGTTGCCGCGCTTCGCCATCCGGGCCGCGGCTTCTCGCGCAAGCAGGAGCGGCGCGACGTAGTTCTTCTGCATAGAATCGTGCAAGTCGGCATCGGTCACATCCTCAAACTTCACCCGCGCCGGATCGCCGGTGAAACAGACCAGCCCGTACACGCCCTCACCGATTGCATCGGCCGTTTCAACGTAGCGCGCACGCACGGCCGGTTCCGAGATGTCGCCTTCCACCAGATGGACGGTGCTTTTGTATTTGGCCTCCACAGCCTGTTTCAGGGCTTCAGCTCGGACGCGGTCAGTCCGGTAACCCGCGACGACGGTGGCTCCGTCGCGAGCCAGCAGCGCAACGGCCGCGCTGCCGAGCCCACCCGTCCCGCCGGCTACAAGGATTACGCGGCTGGCTAACGACCGCTCGTTGAAATCAAAATCGAATGGATCGTCCAAGTGTGACAAGCTTGATTCTCCTCCACGGCCTACCGTTGTGGCGGAACACAAGTGTCTATCAAGCTCGCAGTCTAATCAAGCCGGCGGGTTAAGACTTGATGATTTCTATTGCTTTGTTGATGACTTCATCCGTTTTCGCTTGGGATAACTTTCCTGCACAATAAGCAATGATTCTAGAGTCGGCGGTAAACAGATGATTAGGACGTATGGCCGAATCATGATCTATCCTGCCACTCACAAAATCAGCTCTTGAGAGAGGAATCGAATATCCGTCCGCGCGAGTTGGAGTTGTAATCTGGCAGAGAATCACGTCATCTCCGATTAGATCTGTAAGTACCCCACTGCCGGCGCCCTGTTGTTGTCGTCCAATTGGTGGGTGTGCTGTTAAACTCTCTCGTGTACGAGAGCCTGCTTTGCACGACTCGCCGGCGCACCGCCGACTCGAAGCCATCGGAGGTAACCCTTGAGAGAAAATAGAGTCTCGATCTTGCTGCTGGTTGTGTTGATCTCCTGCCAGGCACTCGCTTTGGGCGCGCAGGACAAAAAGAAACAAGACCAGGGCGCGATAAAGCTCACCACGGAGCTTGTACAGATCGATGTTCTTGTGTCTGACAAGACCAATAAGCCGGTGGCCGGACTCAAGCTGGAAGACTTTGAGTTGTACGACAACAACAAGCCCCAGCACATAACCAACTTCTCCTACGAACAGAGCGACAAGAGACGGGTCGCAGATCAAACGACCGGGACCAGCTCGTTGCCGCGAGCTATCGCCGCCGGTGAGCTCAAACGAGTGATCGCCTTCGTCGTAGACACGCTTCACATCAAGTTCGAGAACGTCAATCGGACACGGAGGATGCTGGAAGACTTTGTCGATAACAAGATGCAGCCCGGTGACCTGGTGTTGATACTGCCGACGGGAGGAGGCTCGGGCGTGTTTCAGCAATTCACATCCGACCGGCGCATACTGCATCGCGCGATAGACCGCCTCCGCCCTTCCTTTTTTTCGAACGGCTCCACTCCCTATCGAAGCTTCGCCCGCCTTTCGGGTACGCCTGGTGGCCAGATGGGCATGGGTGGACGCGCGGCTGGCGGGTCATCGATGTCTCGCGGGGGTGGACCCTTTGGAGCGATGCCTGACCCGCTCGAAGAAGCCGACGTACGCGCGACTCTCAACGCGTTGGATGAAACCATCAAAGCGATGACAAAGCTTCCAGGCCGCAAGGTCAGCGTGTTCGTATCCGAGGGACTCAGGATCTTCACAACGCAGAGGACTGACTCCGTGAATAGGACAACCGGCCTCGCCGCGCGCGCAAACGTGGTCTTCTACACGATCGATCCCGCGGGGACTGGACCCTCTTGTAGCCAGTGCGGCAGACGAGTTCGACCCGGATGCTGACACGGCAACACGAGACGACTTCCACGAGTCTCAAGACAGCTTGAGGGCGATCGCGGCTGACACCGGGGGAAAGTTCTTTGGGAACAACAACGATATCAAGCAGGGGCTCGATCGAATGCTCGAGGAGAACTCCGCGTACTACATGCTGGGCTTCTATCCGGAGGCGAGCCGCTGGGACGGAAAGTTTCACAAGATCAAAGTTGTCGTTCGCAACCGGCCCGGCCTTACTGCGTCGTTCCGCAAGGGCTATGTTGCGAAGTCGCCGCAACCCGATTCTAAGGCGAAGCTGGATCCCAAAATTGCCGAGGCGATTGAAGCCATCTCGTCGCCGCTTGTGCGACGCGACCTTGACCTTCGCCTGACGCCGCTTTACACCGACAACGCCCAACGCGAGCCGGTTGTCAGTCTGTTGCTTCACATCGATGCATCCAAGCTGAGCTTCACTCAATCCGAAGGCCGATTTCAGAACAAGCTCGATCAACTCGGCTTTGTGCTCGATGCTAACGGGAAGGTGGTTGATTCGTTCTCAAACACTCTGAAGTTGAACCTACAGGCGCGAACCTATGAGGCCGTTCTCAAAAGAGGACTGGTAGCCACACGGACTTTGAACGTGAAGCCCGGCGTCTATCAGATAAGACTCTTCGTACGCGAAGCGGACTCAGGACTCATTGGGACCGCGAACGACTATATCGAAATTCCGGATATGAAGGCCGACCGCTTATCGACGAGCAGTCTTTTCGTTAGCGGCCAGGCCGTTGAAGAAGGAAAGGTCGTCAACACGGCAGGCGAGGGAGGCACGCCGTCGCAAAGACGCTTCGCTCGGGACGGTGAGTTTTCGTATTCGCTGGCGATCTACAATCCGAAGCTTGACCGCAAGACGACGCAGCCGCAGCTCGAGATGCGCGCGCGAATCTTGAAGGGTAGCCAGGTCGTGTACAACGGGGTGCCGCGGCCGGTCCTGGCGACGCAGGGGAGCACGCCGACTCGAGTCATCACTGGCGGCATTGTTAAACTCCTGAAGCTTCCACCCGACGATTACACTTTGGAGGTGACCGTTCGCGACAAGCTGAGAGGAAAAGATAGTCGCAGCGTCATCCGCCAGGAGATGGACTTCAGTGTGGAGTGATCAGTAGGCGACAGGGCGGTGAATTTCAGACTAGATCGCATTGCGCGCAGGACGTCCACGCTTCCAGCGCAAATTCGAATACTCCCAGGCAAGCAAACCGAGAGTCGGAACATAGATACAGGCACCCAACCAGAGCGGGATCTCGGGATAGACCAGCGGCGTGTACCACACCAGGTATAACAGCGTCGACGCGCAGGTCAGATACAACCAACCAATCCGCGGCGCGAGGCAAAGGAACGGGATTATCCAGACGTAGTACCAAGGATACCGCGGCGTGGTCACCAGCAGAAACAGCCCAATGAGCGTTGTTGCTCCAAGGGCGACATCGCAGGCATCAAGCTTTTTCTTGAGCGCCCACCATAGCGTTGCCGCGGCAAAAGCGATCGCAGCCACAACCAGGAATCCAACGGTCGGCACGGGGATAAGCTCGCGCACCGCGGCAAGCAGAAAGTACCTCGAGCCGCTTTGGATGAACCCCTCTTCCTCTATATAGCCGCGCAGAAATCCAAACACATTGCTGCCGGCGCCGGCGTAAGGCAAATATGCAAGCACGACGGTCGCGGCAAAAGCGCCGAGCATCGTCAGTGAGCGCTTCTCGAAAAGAGCGGACAGCGTTAAACGCTCGCCCCTTGCGAGGCCAAGTGGAGCATCGCTCGGCGACTGATCTCTCTTTGCGCTAAGAAAGACCGGGAGCAGAAGAATCGGATAGAACTTGACCAACGTTGCGAGGGCGAGCGACACACCGGTCAGCGCGTGCTTTCCCGTCGACCACATCAGAAGCGCAAGTGCTAAGAACGCGACGAAAACCGATTCGATGTGTCCGCTGTGTGAGCCCTCAAAGATCACCAGCGGGTGCCACGCAAAAATGATCGCGCGCGCGGGATCGAGACCGCTCCGCGCGAGTACCAGCATCAGCAGCAGCACCGTGATCAGATCGAACGACGCCATCGCAGCCTTGAACGCCGCCACGCTCATCGGCCGAATGCACGACACCGCGAAAAAAACAATTTGAGCCATCGGCGGATAAGCCGACAACCACTGCCTGTCTTCGCGGTTGAGGTTCGGAAAGATTTTGTCGTCTCGCAGGCTGCTCAGCTCGGGGGCTTCAGGAACGTAGCGGTACGGGTTAACTCCCGCCGCTTGCAAGTGGCCGTCCCAGATGTAGCGGTAGACGTCGGTGGACAGATACGGGCGTTGCGGCACCAGCACCGCACGAAACCCTGCGGCAAAAAAGATCACCAGACCGATGGTCGCCCATCTTGCGGCGGGCGACGAGCGTTTGCTCCAGCGCAGCACAACGTAACAGGCCACGACGTAAAAGCCCAATTGGCCGACAAACAGACCGACATAAGCGGCGATCCATTGCGTGAAGCGGTGCAGATCGCGGCCCCAAAAATAAAGTCCTGCGCTGGCGGTTCCCAGCACAAGGAGCGCGAGGGGAACGACAGCACTGAAGCGCGCAACAATCGGCTCGGGCGTTTGCTGTGGGCTCGGTATGTCGGTTCTGGTTGTCTCAATCATTCGATCGGCAGCCGCGCAGGATGAGGGCTCGACGTCTAGTCGCGCGCGTGTGAATGGGTTCAACTCTAGACGCCTCTCTAAGCCTTGCGGTCGAAGGACGGTTTAGCAGCGGTCATCTCTCTCCGATATCTTTTTAATGGCCTTCCACCCCAGGCTCCGCCTCGCCCTTTCGCAGGATTTGGTAAAGCCTGCCGCCCGGGATTTCCGGCTCATCCGGGGACACGATTTGAATGGTTACGTGCCCGATGTTGAACTCGGAACGCAACCGCTCTTGAAGCGCTTCGAGCGCCGCCCTGTGCGAGACGCCCGGTTCGATCGTCACGTGAGCCGAAAGCGCTTCCATCCCGGAGCTGATAGTCCACACGTGAAGGTCGTGCACATCGATTACTCCGGATACCTGCTGCATCGTCGCCGCAACCGCGCGGATGTTGATGTGCGACGGCGTTCCCTCCAACAGTATGTTTACCGACTCACGGATGAGCTGCCACGAGCTGTACATAATCAGCAAGCAAATCGCGATGCTGATCAACGGATCGGCCAGCGCCCATCCCCACTGCCAGATCACGACGCCCGCCACGATAGCGCCGACCGAGCCGAGCGCGTCGCCCACCACGTGCAGAAAAGCGCCGCGCATGTTGAGGTTCTGTTCGGATGCCGAGTGTAAAATAAACGCGCTGACCGCGTTGACTACCAGTCCGCCGATCGCGATCAAGGTGACTTCGAAGCCTCGCACTTCTTCGGGTGATTTGATCCGGTGAAACGCCTCGTAGGCGATCAGCAGGGATATGACCACCAGCGTCGAGCCGTTCGCAAGCGCCGCCAGTATTTCCATCCGGTAATAACCGTAGGTCTTTTTAGCGGTCGTGGGACGGGCCGAGAACCACAACGCAAGCAGCGCCAACACGAGCGACGCGACATCCGCCAGCATGTGCCCGGCGTCAGAAAGCAGAGCAAGCGAGTTGGTGAGGAACCCGCCGATTGCCTCCGCGAGCATATAGGCGAACGTCAGCACGAGCACCGCGGTAAGACGCCGCCGGTTGCTTCTGTGACTGTGAGCGTGTTCTTTCTTGTGTGCTTCGGACATGCGGATTGCCGTGGCCGGCTGTCCCTGGGAGCGCAGGCGCCCCTGCGTGCCTGGCGTTGCGTGAGAAAAAGCAGGCAGGGATGCCTGCGCTCCCAGGGAAGTCTACGCTACTTCACGCCGAGCAACTCAACTTCAAAAATCAGCGTCGCATTCCGCGGAATCCCCGGTCTGCCGCTCGCGCCGTAGGCGAGGTCCGGCGGGATTATCAGCTTCCGTTTGCCGCCGATTTTCATCGTCATGACACCCTCATCCCAGCCTTTGATGACGCGACCCATGCCAATCGAAAAAGTTAAGGGCTGACCCCTATCAACAGAGCTATCAAACTTGGTTCCGTCCTCAAGTCTCCCGGTGTAATGAACGGTCACCATCTGGCCGGGCTTCGGACTCCCGCCTGTCCCGACAACCAGATCAACGTATTTCAGCCCCGAAGGGGTCGTAGTCGTAATTTCATCACCCACAGCCGCACTCCCTTTCCGTGGTATCCGAGTATCCTGCGACGCAACCACTCGCCACGCACCCAGTCGGCGAACGAACGTGTCGGTAAACCTGAAGTCGCCACTGGCATCCTTGCCGTAGACTGTGAACTTGCCAGTCCAGCGGCCCGCAACAACACCCGTGTCGCCATAGGCTCGAACCGTCACGTCATCGAGCTTATATGATTCAACCTTGATTGCCATCATCACAGTATCGACATATTGCGTCTTGTCGGAGACCTGCCCATTATCGTCGGTGAAATTGAACTGGTCATCCAGAATTATGTGGAGGGCGATTAAGTCGCGGTTCTTAAAAGCCTCGGCCCAGTAAAGCTTCAGGTCTTTGAGCCGCTCGATGCTGGCCACGGTGGGTTTGTTCTGCCGGGCCTTTGCAGTTCGCTTCCCCTTCGTTTGCGGGACTGCAACGGATGTCATCACCAGCATCAGCAATATGACCAGGCTTGCACGCTTCATTCGCTTCTCCCCTCGCGGCGCCGTTGCCGGATCTTTGCGCGGCGCATCGGCGTTTGCACAGCGCAAGAGTTTATATTGCTCTATCAAGCAACGGCAAGTTGTGGCTTTGTGGCGCAGGCATCCCCGCGTGCATATTCTTCCGCGGTTTTCTGAGTCGGCGGGAGCAGGCAGGGATGCCTGCGCTCCCAGAGATCAACGAGCGTTGACAACTTGAGACGCGACTCCGCCGACGTATACCAACTTGTGATTAGAGAAGCCCAACTCGGCGGCGTTGTACAACTCCTCGATCAGGGCGGGTCCGTAGCGCGACAGGAAGTAGTAGACATTCAGCTCGCGCTCCTGGAGGTTCTTGTCCGGGCAAAGGGTAGTGTACGCGCGCTCGACCTGGCGGTATGCGGTCTGTTCGCGATGCGCGCTTGCGTGGATGAAGCGAGTTCGCAGGTGTTCCAACTGATAAGTAATCTTCTCGCGAGCTCGTTTTAGCGGGTCACTCAACGTAGCGTCAGTCTGCTGCAATGCTTCTCCGAGCTTGTCCAGTTGTTCGTTCACCAATCGCTCAGTTTCGGTGAATGCGCCGGCTGCGTTTCGATCGAGGCTCTGCTCGACGACCTTTGTAACCGCCGGGTGCAACCCATCGAAGAAGTCTCGAAGTTCCAGCCCGTACTTCTGCATCGTTTTTTGATGACGGCCTTCCACGATCGTAAGGCTCGCGCGCGGCAAAACACACGGCTCCTGGCGGCCGAGCGTCTCGTACACCGCGCGAAGCTGCGCGAAGTAGGCGATCTCCGCCGGACCCCCGATGTAAGCGGCAGCCGGCAGCAAGTAATCCTGAACCACCGGCCTCAGCGTTACGTTGGGGCTAAAGCAACTCGGACACCGAGCCGCCAGCTCAACAAGCTCTTCGGCGGCGAACGAGCGGTCCGAGCCTTTCACCGTGAAGCGCCCGTCCTGGTGCTGTGTGATTGCCTTGCGTCGTCCATCGTCCATTATGAACAGCGGAACCATGTCTTCGGATACTTTGATCTGCGCGTGATAACCCGCTTCCTCGAGCTCGCGGCTCCGCTCGACCAGAGCCCGGGCTATCTCGCTCGACTTCTGGATTGCGCGTTCATAAAGCGGAGCGGCGACCTGCTTCAATTCATCATCGAGAGGGTCCAGCAACACGACGCCGTAATCGCGGAACAACCGCGCCATCAATCGCTCGAATGCCTCCGCGAATCCGACGCCTTTCTCATAGCTCTCGCGCAGGTCGCGCTCGAGCGCCGGCGTGAACTCCGAAGGCGCGAGCTGCGCGATGAGATCGTCAATCGTCTGGCTTATGTCTTCGCAAAGCACAACGCTGCCGACCGGCTCGTCGGGTTTATGACCGCTTGCCTCGTATTGAATCCGTTTCAAATGTCCTTCGCGGTCGACGACTCGGCAATGGTTCACTTCTTCGTAGTCGTGGTCTTCGCTCGCAACCCAGAAAACGGGTACGGCCTCAACGCCCTGATCGCGAAGGCAAGCGGCCAGTTTGATCACGGTGAGCGCCTTGTGGATGGTGTACAGAGGGCCGGTGAACAGCCCTGCTTGCTGTCCGGTTACGATCGCGACCGAACCCGGATGCCGAAGCATCTCGATATGCTTGAACGTCAGCTCGGGGGAACCGGCCCGGCGATTGATTCGCTCGAGCGCGTCGGGCACGCGCTTGCGATCGAACTCCTGCGCTCCGACGCGGCGGGAATGATCGGCGAGAGGCTCGACCGAACGGCCGTAGTTTGGATAAAACCGCGCGACCTTCTGATAGTCGTACAAGAAATCCGTGAACAGAGGAGTCATGCGCGGGATGTCGGTGAACCGCACCGCATCAGTAAGTTTATTGGCAGCAGCCTCGAGATTGTTACAGTCGGCAGTCATAGTTTTCATTCTTGAAACGTGATGCGACGACGGATGACCGACGACCGACGACCGACGACCGACGACCGTCTCCGGTCGTCCGTCATCGGTCATCTGTCGTCGCATCACGCATCACGTTTCACGCGTCACTCAATTTCCGGGAAGAGCCCGGTCTCGCGAATCACCGCCTTGATCTGCTCTCTATGCGAGTTACTTACTGGATTGAGCGGGGCGCGCGGAAGCCCGCTGGCATACCCCAGCATATCCATCGCAGCCTTTAATCCGGGCACACTCAAACCTGCCGTTACTATGTGCGACAGCGGCGCGAGGCGATGTTGAAGCTCGCGCGCTCGCGCGTGGTCGCCGGAATCGACCGCGGCGTACAGCTCTACACAGGCGCGCGGGGCGGCGCATGCAACACCGAGGATCGCGCCTGTCGCTCCCATCGTAAGCGAGGGGTACACAATGCCCCCGTTTCCGACCATCACCGCGAACCCTTCAGGCGCGCGCCGGATAGTCTCCGACATCGCTCCCATGTTTCCCGCGCTGTCTTTTACACCAATGATCTTCTCGTGCGCACCGAGCGCGGCGATCGTCGCCGGCTCGATAACCACTCCGGTGTTCTGTGGGACGTTGTAAATCAAAACAGGAATCGGTGAATGATCGGCGACCTCGGTGAAGTGGCGACCGAGCGCTTCCTGAGTCATCGACGATTTGTAAAAGTACGGAGTGATGACCAGCACGGCGTCGGCCCCGCAATCGGCTGCGGCTCGCGCCGCTTCGATGGCTGCGCGGGTTGAAAGCTCGTTCACACCGGCGATGATCGTGTGCGTGCTTGTGGCCGCGCGTTTGAGCGTCTCAATCACTGTTCTGCGTTCGTCGGCGTTGAGGTGCACTGCTTCGCCGTTTGAGCCTAAGGCGACATAACCCACGAGCCCGGTCTCGTTGTAGCGAGCAATGTTTGAGGAAAGCGCTGCATAGTCAACGTCGCCGCGTTGGTTGAACGGCGTGGTTATGGGCGGGAGTATTCCGTTGAGGTTGATGGGGCGCTCGCTGGTAGACATTGTTCTATTCTACGCTTTCGTCCAGTCGGCAGTTTCAGCCGGCTGCAAAGTAAAGTGCGATTATAGGTGTCGATAGCTCGCGCACGCAACTTTGGGAATAAAACACAAAGGCACTAAGGCACTAAGGCACGAAGAGAAGAAATGAGGTCCGAGTTCTGAGAATCACGCGACGCACCGACCCTTGCTCAGTCCGATGCCGAGCTATGTTGTGATCTTCCTTGGTTTTCCCTTCGTGCCTTAGTGCCTTTGTGTTTGATTCCCGCCTGGGTTATGAATGAATCGTGAAACTGATCTTCATGGGCACGCCTGAATTCTCAGTCCCGTCGCTCGAGCGGTTGATACGTGACGGCCACGAAGTCGCGGCTGTGTTCACTCAGCCTGACAAGCCGGCGGGCCGGGGAAAGCACCTGAACACTCCCGCGGTTAAAGCATTGGCGGTCGAACGCGGCATCCCCGTGCACCAGCCGGCAAAGATCAAAAGCAACGACGAGGTGCGCGCGATCTTCGAGGCCATATCGCCCGATGCATGCGTGGTCGCGGCGTACGGTAAGATCCTCCCTCAGTGGATGCTTTCCATCCCTCGACTCGGGTGTATCAACGTTCACGCATCCTTGCTGCCGAAGTATCGCGGCGCTGCGCCGATCAACTGGGCGATCGCGAACGGCGAGCGCGAAACAGGCGTGACGATCATGCAAATGGACGCCGGGATGGATACCGGACCGATGCTGGCAAAGCTCTCCATATCGATCGGCGATCAAGAAACCGCTCCTGTGCTTTCAACGCGCCTCGCTCAGTTGGGAGCGGAGCTTCTGGGCGAAACGCTTCCGCGCATCGAGCGAGGCGAAATCGCGCCACTCACTCAAGACGATAGCGAAGCCACTTACGCGCCGATGCTCAAACGCGAAGACGGATTGATCGACTGGCGAATGAGCGCGAGCGAAATAGCTAATCGCGTTCGGGCGTTTCAACCGTGGCCGGGCACCTATACCAACTTCCGCGGCGGGCGGCTGATCGTATGGCAGGGATCTGAAGCGCCCTCTCGCCAAGAAGCGGACTTTGCGGCCGAACCTGGAACTATTTTGAACATCGACGAATCGGGGCTCACGATTGCGTGTAGCGGCTTGAGCGCTCTGCTCATCCAGGAGGTTCAGATCGAAGGCAAACGACGTGTCTCGGCGCGCGAGTTCGCAAACGGCGCGCGGTTGAAACCAGGCGACCTAATCAACAGGAATGATCTGGTCCAGCCTCCAGCACTGAATCCTTCGCAGTGAAGGTGACCTTCTTCTTCTCTCGAGTTTTTGAATTCCCTCCGCTTGCCCTTGGTTACGCCAGTACCGTACTCTGTGACAGGGTAGTATAGTAACTACGTTATAGAAAGGTAATTGCAAAGGGAGCGCCTTGAGCAAATCGCCCGAAAGGCTCTACAGCTTTTTTGAGACGCCGATATTCATGAGACAGATCGAACAGCGGGCATCGATGAAAGTGCTCTTTGCCATCGAAGACGACTTATTGAAGAACCCTGAACGTGGAGATGTCATTCAGGGCACGCACGGAGCCCGGAAAGCCAGAATAGGCGATCCAGCTTTCAGAAGAGGGAAGCGAGGCGGTTACAGGTACATATACGCGTACTTTCCCGAATATCATCACATAATCCTGTTATACCTGTTTGCCAAGAATGACGCGGCCGACTTATCGGCCAAAGTGAAAAAGCAACTGGCCCAGTTTGTGAGCCAGATTAAGGGAGCGATCAAATGAGCGGCAAAGCAAAAATGAAGCAGATTAAGTCTGCGCGCAAGCCCGTGACCAAACGCGAACGCCTGATGACGGATAGAGAGTCTTCCGACCTACTTGAATCAGCCAGCCAAGCGCTCGCGATGGTCCAAGGATCAAAACTCATTGGCGGACGGATAAGCGTCCGCCAGGCGCCTGCCGAACCGCGGCCACGAAACAAAAAAGATATAGTTCAGCTTCGAGAGCGGCTCAACTTCTCCCAGGGAATGCTGGCCCGAGCTCTAAACGTTAGTCCCTCGACCATTCAAGCTTGGGAGGCTGGGCGTCGAACTCCAAGCGATGCTGCCTTGAAGTTGCTGGCTATTGCCGAGAAGCACCCCGAAGCCTTATTTGATTCAGTATAGATCGCGGGAGACAGCGTCAGGAGGGTCAGGCTTGAGTTTGTCGACATTTCTACATTCCCCTACGTCGGCTGCTTAGATTCCCAGCGCGGTCCAAATCTCAACAAACTCAACCCTGACGCCTCCTGACGCGTCTCGGCCATTTGAGAAAGCAGGGGACGCATCAGTCCTTCAAAATATCTACCTACTGGTTTCTGTCGAACAAATGAAGCGGAAGGCACAAACAAGAGGTTAATGCGAGAAGCCACAAGTTGATTTTTCCTCTTGCCTTTCGGAAGACACGTTCGGTAGACTCTTTGGTAGCACTATCGCGAAGTAGTGCCCTGGTGTTTGACAATCTAACTGGCAACTTCACGCTGTAGGTTTATCACGACCATTACGGTTCC
The DNA here is from genome assembly GCA_038040445.1 of Acidobacteriota bacterium. Lineage (NCBI taxonomy): Bacteria > Pseudomonadati > Acidobacteriota > Blastocatellia > Candidatus Onstottus > Candidatus Onstottus frigus. Next base: position 253,214 of record JBBPIG010000003.1, read on the forward strand.
TTTTGTAAATTTGAAGACAAGGAGGACGCGTATGAGGAGAATAAACCTCCAGTTGGCAATAACGGTCGCGTTGACCATAACGTTCACTGTAGCCCCAAGCGGCTGCTTCGTGAACTTCAGCATCTTTGGTCCAGCGGATCAGAGAATAACCAACCCTCCGGGGTCAAGAGGAGAACCAAAACAGAAACCGAAACACAAACCGAAAGCTAAGGCCAAAGCGACTAAGACTTCAAATGCGAAATTAAGATCTTCTACGCGACATCCACGAAATACACGACAGACTCGAAAGCAAACGAAAACGCAAATTACACCCTGCAATCAAAATCCAACCAGACAAATTTCTACGACACCTTACACAAACTCCAAGACGAATTCCTACATAAGCACGAACACGACCAAACCCAGAATCATGTTTTCTCTGACGAGCAAGTAAGACTCTTCAGCAACTAGTTCCACGTGAAGTGTGATAGGCCTTAGCGTGAAGTTGCCAGTGAGATTGTCTGCCAGATGTCGGCAAAAAGTGGTCGGAGGGGTCAGGCTTGACATTGTTGACACTCCACCCCAGGGCCCTTTCTTTTCAGCGTTGTAAATGACACTTCGCGTAACTACTCGCGTGCCAGCTTTGGCGCCAACGCCACACCCGGCCAGGAAGAAATCGAGTTCAATCTACGCCACCCCTCTTGGTAACATCGAGACGTGAGTCCCGAGCGCGAAACAGAATTGATTCCCGCCGTCGTAGGGCCCACTGCTTCCGGCAAAAGCGAACTGGGCATCGAGCTGGCTCTGGCCCGCAACGGAGAGATCATCAATCTGGATTCCATCCAGGTTTATCGGGAAATATACATCGCAACAGCTAAAGTCCCTATAGCCGAGCAACGAGGGGTGCCGCATCATCTGATCGACATCGCCGAGCCGACGGAGAACTTCACCGCGGGCGACTACGCACGCCTCGCCGCTCGCACGATCCAGGAAGTCGAAGCTCGTCATCACTGCGCGGTTTTCGTCGGCGGCACGGGCTTCTACTTGCGCGCGTTGATGAAGCCTTTGTTTGAAGGACCGCCGACCGACCCCGCGCTTCGCGACCGGCTTGTTGATTTGCGCGACAGGCACGGCCCGGAGCACCTGCATCGCATGCTCGCGCGCGTTGATTCTCAAGCCGCGTTGAATCTTAGTCCGCGTGATTGGTCGCGTACGATGCGCGCGCTGGAAGTCTACCTTCAAACCGGCCGGCGCATTTCGGAGTCCCAACCGGCGACGCCTCCCCCGCCCGAACTTGCCTCACGCGTTCGGGTGATCGCGCTCAACCCGCCGCGCGAAGAGCTATACGCGCGCATCAACACACGGGCCAATGAAATGTTCGAGCGCGGGCTGGTCGAAGAAGTCGAATCGCTGATCGCCTCGGGCATTCCGTCAACGGCAAAAGCCTTTCAGGCTCACGGCTACCGCCGAGTGGTCGAATATCTCGACGGTAAGCGTACGCGTGAGGATGCGCTCAATCAGATGAAGCTGGACACGCGTCACTACGCCAAGCGACAGCTTAGTTGGTGGCGCTCCTGGCCTGGAGTGAGGTGGATCGATCGATTCGGAGACGAGCCCGAGGCCTTCGAGGAAGCGAGCCGCGCGCTGACCGACGACAGATGACCGACGACAGATGACCGACGACAGATGACGGACGACCGTCTCCGGTCATCCGTCATCGGTCGCCAGTCGTCAGTCATTATTCCAAGAGCCGGTTATCTTCTCGATCACTCGATCGAGGCCAAAGCTCTCAAACTCCGCTCGATTGCCCGCGAGCAGTTTCTGCAGATCCTCAGTCACGTAAGCGCGAAACCTGTCTGCGTACGAGGTGGAACGCGTCACCGCAGCAACTGCGAGTTTGAGAGCTTCCGTTAAGCCGGCGATGAACTCTGTGGCGGTGGCGTGTCCTACGAAAACAATTTCGCCCGCCAGGTATTCGATCTCACCCGCAAACGGATCGAGGAACGGGTAGCGGTCGGCGATCTTTAACTGCCCGGCGCGCAGGGACATCGAGAAGCTCTCGGGTCGATCGACTGCCTGTGCCGCCTGTTCGATCGTCCGAGCTATCTCGCCCATCAGCCGCTTGATCTCGGCCATAGCTTCGGCGTCTGCTGATACTGAAAGCTCACCGGTTCCAAGCGACAAGGCGAGAGCCTCCGTCTCAATCGGGCCGCCCGGCCTCTCGATCGCGAGAGTTCCTTCGGGCCATGTGGCGATCTCTTCGGGTAGCGTTGACATCGGCCCGGTTGCAGCAGCCGATCGCGCGCTGTTTGAACCCTCGATTAGCGCTTCGGGCTCGCCCGCTGGGCGATCCGGGGGCAGCCGCCAAACATCCGGACTCGACATATCGTGCGGCGTCAACGGTCCGGATGCCGCTCTCCCCGTGTCGTTCGCTTGCCTATGATCGAGGCCGTCGAGACTGTTAGCCGGCTGCGCTTCGACGTGCGTCTCATTCATCGGCGTCTCGATCGGGTGAAAATCTGAGATCGGCTCCGCAGCTTCAAAAGCAACGCGGTCAGTCGCGGCGACGTCGGCTTCGGCCGCGGGTCTGAAGTACACATCGAAACTTGCCGCCGCACGGTTGCCTTCATCGAGCAGCCTGGCGAGCGCCGTGTTACCCATCAGGTCCAGCGCCTCAGTCTCCTCGGCCGGCGCAAGTTCTGAGTTCAGGATTCGGCAGCGGCCATCGCGCATGTGTATCAGGGTGCCTGGTGCGCTTTCGGCGTAGATTTCGATGAACCACTCGCGATCGCGCTCGCGGACGAGCTTCCAGATCATCTTCTCTAGGTCGGTAAATTCGGTGCTCAACCCGACGTAAAGCGGCCGCGCGTTTATCCTACCGGCGACGGCAGCAGCCGTGGATGCGGGGTAGCCGTAGATCGAAACGCGACCCCGTTCCCGTCGTGCACGCTCTGCGAGCTGCTCAATAGTTGCGCGAGTATAAGCGACCCTGCCCTGGGCGTGTTCGCCGCGCCTTTCGACAACGGCAGCCACACGGCCGGCGCTGATAATGACGAAGCTATCCGTATCGCGGAGCACTACTTCAACAACACCCGAGAAGCCACCTTCGCCGAGATCGGCAACAAGCGCATCCACCTGCACGTAGCTGGTCGCCAGATTTTCGTGGATCATTTTTCCGCGAGGAATGAACATGGAGGAGGTCAGTAGTCCGTAGTTCGTGGTCCGTAGTCAGTAGGCAGTCAGTAGTGGGTCAGTGGTCAGTGTTGCAGCAGGGGAGCAACGGACTACTGACTACGGACTACGGACGTCCTTTTATTTCTTTACCGGCGATTTGAACTTACCTTTCTTAATGGCTTCAATTATCCGCTTGGCGTGATTGCGAGCGATCAACGGTTGAAAATCGTCGCCGGCGATTTCGTTCAGGGCGGCCAGCAATCGCTCGGGCTCGGCTATTCGCTCGAGCTTCAAATCCCTCTCGAGGATCTCAATCTGCTTAGGCAGATCGAGAGGCTGATAGCGCTCGGCGTTCTCCATGTCAAACAGCGATATCTCCTGGGACGCGATGGCGCGAAAGATTTCCTGCAGCGCTTTCATGTGAACGTTGGTAGTAAAGTTGAACCGCGTCTTTCGCTCGAGCGCTCCCTGCCGCGCGACGAGCGTTACCCAGCCCATATGCGAAAAGTCCTTCTTATCCTGATAGTCGATGACCGAGGCCAGAAGGCCGGAGGCTTCAAACAGGTTGCGTATGCGCGCGATGGTCGCAGGGAAAAGCTTGACCTTACAGTCCAGAATCTCATCTGACGTTCCGCGCGTGAATCGTAGTTCGCCCGCCCCGTTCGAGTCGAGGTCGATCTCGATCACCCGGATGTCGAACCGCGGGTGCTCAAACTTGTAGCTGAAACTCAGATCACGCGAGGCCGACCCGTCAACCAGGCTCTGCGACGTTTGATATGCTAGTCCATAAGCCGCCGCCAGCAAGAGGACCAGTACAGATAACGTAAGACGATGCCTGCGCATAAGGTTGCTTCAAATTCAAACAGGGACGATCAAGATAAACAAGGATAATTAAAATCTATCCCGCCCATCCTGTCCATCCCTGTTGTTGAGAAATCTAATCGAACTTCACTGAAACCAGCTTTGACACGCCGGGCTCTTCCATCGTAACGCCGTACAGCGCGCGGGCCGCCTCCATCGTGCGCTTGTTGTGAGTGATGACCAGGAACTGGGTTTCGCTGCTCATCTCTGTGACCTTTCCGGCGAAGCGGCCGACGTTCACTTCGTCCAGCGGCGCATCAACTTCGTCAAGTATGCAGAAAGGCGACGGCCGGTATTGGAAGATCGAAAGCACCAGCGCGATCGCGGCCATTGCCTTCTCGCCTCCCGAAAGCAGCAGCACGTTCTGCAAGCGCTTGCCCGGCGGCTGGGCGATCAGGTCTATGCCCGACTCCATCACGTCGTCCTCGTCGATGAGCATCATCTCGCCGCGGCCGCCGCCGAACAACTCGACGAACATGCGCTGGAAGTTCTCGTTGATATGAGTGAACGCGTGGCGGAATCGCTCTTGCGAGCGCCGCTTGATTTCGGTCAACGCCTCCTCTGTCATCTTAATCGAATCGAGTATGTCGCGCCGCTGCACGGTCAAGAACCCGAAGCGCTCGTCGGCTTCTTCAAGCTCTTCGAGCGCCATCATGTTGACTGGCCCCATCTCGTCGAGCTTGATGCGCAACTCATCGTGACGAGCGCGCGCCGCATCGATATCCACAGTGGTCAGTGGCTGGTGATCAGTGGCCAGTTGTTGTTCACGACCCAACTCAGATTCGGGATGGCTCTCGTCGCTACTCTCAGAAACCGTCGGGTCAGGCGACAGTTTCGCGGCCTCGGCCAACTGGTCACTGGCCACTGACCACTGACCACTGCCGGCCAGCTCAACGCTGGTCACGACGTCCTCGAGCGACATCGCCAGTTCCGAGAAACAGGTCCTGGTCAGGTGCTCGGCTTCGGACTCGATCCTTGCCCGCTCGACTTCGATTTGGGCTCGACGATCGTGTGCTGTCGCCGACGCCTGCCTCTGCTCACCTAACTGCTTTTCAAGCTCGTCTGTTCGCGCTCGCGCAGACGTGAGTTCTTCGCTGCCGGTGGCGATGAGCTCACCGAGCGACGCTCGCTCCTGTTCGAATTGCGCCGCGGCGCCCGCGCCCTCCTCGAGCGAAGTCCTCAACGTGTCGATGCGGCCGTGGCTGTCGTACATTTCCAGCCGGTTGCGATTGATTCTCGATCTGAGTTCTTCGGCCTCGCTCTCCGTCCGCCGCATTTCAGCTTTGGCTGCGTGCAACCTTTCGGCGCGCGCTGCAACCGACGCGCGGACGGCGGACACTTGCTGGGCTAACTCGTCGACGTGCGCGCGCATTTCGATGAAGCGCGACCCTGCCTCGTCGAGCGACCGTTGCACCGCCTCCCGCGAAGCTTCCGCTGCCGCCCGCTCCACGCCGAGTTGTTCGATGCGAGTCTCGAGTTCCGCGCGCTCCGCGGACGACTGCTCGATTTCGGCTTCGACGACTCGAACGTGCTGCGCGGCGCGTTCCAGGTCGCGCCCGAGTCCTTCCAGATGCGAGTTGCGCGCGGCCGCCGATTTTTCGTGCTCGCGAAGCTGCTGGTCCAGCGACGAGGCTTCGACTTCGACCAGACGCAGGCGCTCTTCGGCGCCGGTCAGTTCCTCGGACACTTGCCGCTCTTCTTCGGCGCCGCTCTCCGCGTGTTCTCGAAGCTGTTTGATCTCACGCTTCAAGCCCAGAAGCGAGGTGCCCTTTTGCCCCGCTTGCGTGCCGGTAACGATCAGCCTGCCGCCCGCGACCTGATCGCCGTCATAGGTCACATAGATCAGGGATGCGTTTTCAATCGACAGTTGAAGCGCGGCTTCCATGTCGGGCACAATCGCGGCCCCGCACTTTTCCGGGAACGCGCGCTCGACCACCGTCTTGATCTCGGGTCTAATCCCGAGCAAATCGATTGCGCGCAACACGTCGAGTTGAAAGCGCGAAGCGTGCGCCGCGGCCTCCTCATCAAACTGCCGGGCGGCGCGATCATCTGATTCCGCCGCCGCTTCAATTCCGGAGTCGGAGATCAGCGGCTGGGTCTCATCGTTGAGCTGAATCACCACGGCGTCAAGCGATGTGAGATCGGCGGCAGGCAGTTGCCGCTCTTCAGGCACGTACTCTTCGTTAGTTCGCAACGCGTCGCGTTCGTCATCAGTCGCAATCAGCCACCGTTCAATCCCGCTGGATGGTTGCACCTGTGAATCGTCTTGTTCACGACCTTCGTCTTCAGGATCCCCTTCGCCGCCATGCAGGCCAACGACCAGGAAGGCGCCTCGGCCCAGTCCTTCACTCTTGATGTAGTCGACTCCAGCCAGCGCGTCATCAATGGTAGGGACCAGAACGCTTTGCAGCTCGCGCGCGAACAGGCTCTCGATCAGGCGCTCATATTGAGGCTCGACCTCGACAAAGTCGGCGAGCGTTCCGAGCGCATTTATGCGCGCGGCCTGCTCCCGCGAAAGAACTTGCTGAACCGCGTCCGAATAGTAAGCGTGATGCGCGTCGAGGTCTTCGAGTGACGTTAACCTGTGCGTGGCAGAGTCGCGTCTGGCGTGCGAGGCTTCAAACTGTGAGCGGAGGGCCGACGCCTGTTCGCGAAGCGTCTCCAGAGCGGACGTGCGTCCCGCGATTTGTTCAATCAGCTCCGCAAGAAGCCTGGCGTCACCCTCGACTTCGCCTCCAACGCGGGCAAACTCGCCCGAAGCCTCATCCCGCCGCGCGGCAGCCCGCTCGAGCTCACTGGCCAGGCTTCGTTGTTTCAGATCCAATCGTCTGAGCGCATCTTCGAGATTAGCGCCGAGGTTTCGAAGCCGCTCGGTCATACCGATCTCGGTGAGCATCCGCTGGCGCATCTGCTCGATATCGCTCTCGGCATCCCGCGAGCGCCTCAGCTCTTCCTGGTATGCGCCATCGCGCGCGAGCAGGTCGGCTTGCTCGGCGGCTACCTCAGCTTCGAGTTCTTGGAGAGCGGCCGCTCGACGCTGCGATTCCGAGTCGAGCTGCGTGAGCCGTTCATCGAGCGACTTCTGATCGCGATTGAGCTCCTCGATTCGGGCGGTCAGTTCATTGATCTGCTGCTCCTCGAATGCGCGCCGATTGCGAGCGCGGTCCGCTTCAAGCTCGACCGCCGCCGCGCGCTCGCGCAACTCTGCCAAATGATCTTCCGCCGCGCGCGCGTGAGCTGACGCCGTCCTGTTTTCGGCCTCGAGTTCCGATAGCCGCGCATCCAGTTCCGCCTGATTGTGCCGGGCTTCTTCAAACTCTCTTCCAACTCGCTCGTTCGCCTCAGTCAGTCGATAATAATCGGCGGTAAAAATGATCTTCAGCAGCGAGCGCATTTCTTCCCGGAGCCGCCGATATCGGCGCGCCTTTTGTGCCTGGCGCTTGAGGCTGTTCACCTGACGTTCGACTTCGCTGATGATGTCGTTGAGCCTTGTAAGATTCTGCTTCGCGGATTCGAGCTTGAGCTCGGTGGCGCGCTTTCGCGATTTGAACTTGGTTATTCCGGCCGCTTCTTCAATCAGCGCTCGACGGTCGAGCGGCTTGGACGAAAGAATCTGTCCTATTCGGCCCTGCTCGATGATGGCGTAATGGGCCCCGCCGAGCCCGGTGCCCGCGAACAAGTCCTGGATGTCACGAAGCAAACACGGCCGCCCGTTCATCAGGTAGTCGCTATCGCCGGTGCGATAGAGGCGGCGGCCTACTGTTATGCGTTCGCCGGCGGAGATGGCTATCGTCGTGCGCTTGCGATGATGACGAGTGCGTTTGCGCTCGGCAGGCTTCGGTGTTTCTTGATCGGCTTCGACGGCGATGAGTTCAAGCCGCGCCGGCGACGGCTCGTGTTTCACAGTCGCTGATGCTTCATGAGGTGATTCGTTATCATCGAGCGAGTGCGAAGTTACCGCCGGCGATGTCCCCGTCTCGGCGGTTGCGTCCTCGGACAGTGCGCGGTTGCCAGATTGGTTTTGCTCTTCTGGTTTTCCAGCGTCCAACTCGGCAGGAGTCGAAATCTGCCCGGCGCTCTCCAGGTCAGCGGGTCCCGGTTGCAGAGCCGGCTCACGTTGACCGTCGGTCGCGGGCTCGGGCGAAGCTGTTAGCGCCACTTGAGCATCGTTAGCGGGTTCCGGCGGAGCCATCTCTTGAACCAGCGAGCGCGCGGCTTCGGCGGCGTGTTCTGCGTTGGTCAGCGCGTCTTCGTATTCTTGCTCGTCGTCTTTTTCCGAGCCTTCGCTGTCGCGGACGGCGATGTCTTCGATAGCTACCATGGTGAGCAGCACCTCGGCCATCCCGGTAGGCTTGCGGTCGCGGGTGCCGTTGAAGATGACGTCTTCCATCTTGCCGCCGCGAAGGTTTTTGGCGGACTGCTCGCCCAGCACCCAAGAGATGGCTTCAGCGATATTACTCTTGCCGCAGCCGTTCGGGCCGACGACTCCGGTGATGCCTTCGCCGAAGACGAGATGAGTGCGATCCGCGAAAGATTTGAAGCCGGCTATCTCAAGTTTTTCGAGTCTGAACATTCACCGCTCCGTGGTCTGATGACACAGACCACCATTAATAGCGCTTCGAATAAGGGCGTAGCACACTATAGTGTAGAGAGGATTAGCTGTCAAACTTTATCAATGTTGAGACGGAGTGACCGATACACCGTTGAGACTCATTCGAGGACAAAGCTTTCAAGGCTGCAGTAGGCGAACAATCTTTCCTGCTCTCCTCCATTGCGGTCTGCTCTTTTACTCATCCTCAAAACCGGTGCATTATATTGGTTCGGGCTCGACAGGACTTATCTCTCTTAGTCTGATTCCTTCAAGACGCTAATGGCAGGCACTTTGTATATCGTCGCTACGCCGATAGGCAATCTTGAGGACATCACCCTTCGCGCGCTGCGCGTGCTCAAAGAGGTCGACCTCATCGCCTGCGAAGACACCCGGCACTCGCGAAAGCTGCTGGCTCGCTATCAAATCTCAAAGCCAACCGTAAGCTATCACCAGCACAATGAACGTGAGCGCACGGCCGAACTTATCAAGAAGCTTGAAGCCGGTGTGAACATCGCGCTCGTATCTGATGCCGGAACCCCTCTGATCTCAGATCCGGGCCTTCACATCGTGCGCGAGGCCATCGAGCGGGAGATTACGGTTGTGCCGATTCCGGGGCCCTCGGCTCTGGTGACAGCGTTTTCGGTAGCTGGGCTTTCGACCGCGGAGTTCACTTTTGTAGGATTTCTACCTTCGCGGCGGCCAGCGCGACGAGCGCGGCTCAAGGAGCTTGCGGGGATTAAATCAGCGTTGATCTTGTACGAGGCTCCCCACCGGATCAGAATCGCAATCATTGATGCGCGCGAAGCCCTTGGCGACCGCGAATGTGTGATTGCGCGCGAGCTGACGAAGCTGCACGAGGAGTTTGTGCGAGGCCGGCTTTCTGAGATAGAAGTGCCCGAAGGCTCGGCTCGCGGCGAGATCGTCTTGTTGATTGGGCCGCCGGTTCAAGGTCACGCGAAACAAACCGCGGGGGAGGCAACTCGCTCGATGGCCGAGGAGGTCGAACATTTGATCAATGCCGAAGGACTCGATCGGAAGACCGCGCTCAAGCGTGTTGCCCGCGAACGAGGGATCGGCAAGAGCGAAGCTTACAGGCTGATGATCGCTGAGCGCGCTAAGGAGTAAGTAGCGATGACGTTTACGGGAAATCAAACCGTGGAGGGCGCAAAGGCGCGCAGGGGCCGTCTCTGGGAATCTCTGGGTCCTCTGTGGTTGATTCTATTGTTGACGATTGACGTCCAGGTAACCGCAATGGCGCAAAGCGGAGCCGGCGGCGTGCGCGCCGGGGGCCGCGAATACGGCGTGAATCTCACATTCGCCGTCTATCAGTATGACGCCGGGCGTTCGCCCGTACTGCAAGAACTGACGCGACTGTCGGGCACCTATTCGACCGCTCAAGAAGAAATCGCCTACTTGAAGGACAAGAACAAGCTCGAAGAGCTCGCCGTCCGTCACGTTCGGTCGGTCGGTCTGCGAAGCGGCGAGACATTCAACGACGCGGTCCTGCTTGGTCCCGAATACATGGTTTTCACGGTGACGCCGCGCGACGTGGTCCGCGGCTACATGAAGCTCGACCTGCGAGTGCGCTACGCGAATGAACCGCTGCTCGAGGTCAAAGGTGTTGAGTTCGATAACTACGAAACGGTGATGCTGCGCGGCGGCAAAGGCATGTTCGGCGTGAAGTATTTCGTCGGCGGGGGCGGAGGCCAGGAAAGCGTGCCCGTCGAGCGCACTTTGCTGGTGTCGGTAACACCCGAAATCGTTCCCGTCACAAACCTGCGGAATCGACCCGGGGAGTTGTCGCATCCGGTTGATGAATACGGCGGCCCGATTCGTTCGAACCAGAGCGACCGCTTCACTCCTCCAGTGGCGCTCGAACGCGTGGCGCCGCAGTTTGAAGCCGGCCGCAGCGTTAGGGGAGCCGTGTTGTTAGGCGGCGTGGTCACACCCGAGGGGAAGATAGTCAACATCCGGGTGCTGAGATCGCTCGACCCGGTGATAGACGAGCGCGCAGTGGAAGCGTTCCGCCAGTACAAGTTCTCTCCGGCGCTTTTGAACGGCAAGCCTGTGTTCGCGACCTACCGCGAAGAACTGACGTTTGCGGCGGCTCCTCCGTCACTATTGGAAATCGAAGAGGAACAGCGCAAGCAGCGCGAGTTGGAGAAGGAACGCGAGAAGCAGAAGCGAAAGAAGCCGTGATGATCCCTGATTCGTGATTGATGATCCGTGATTCGTGACACTGTTTGGGTAGGATCTATGGGAGGGATCACAGGTTGGGAAGGGCGGTTTATCCGCACTCTTGTCTCTCACCTTGGCGATGTAACGTCTGCCGGTAGCGGGGGTAAACCGCGCTTCCCAACCTGTGAATCCTACGCACGCGAACTTTCAACTTTGAGCATCGCGCATCACGAATTGCGATTTCTAGAACTTCTTCTTAACGAATCGTACCCAATACGGAACGTGGAGGGTCTGGCCACCCCCGGTGACGACCACGTAGCCCGTGTAGTCACGTCTTTGAGAGCCCACGATAGCCGCCATTGTAATCGTGATCGTCTTTGTCTCACCGCGCACGAGCAGCACCGAGCCGCCGGAAGGAGTGACGGTAATCCCATCGCCCGGATTGAGCTGCTCCACCCCTACAGTAAAGCTGTTTTGCCCATCGACCGTGCTGGTGATCTGGAGATCGATGGTCACCGAAACGTTATTCTTCTTGAGCTTTCTGATTCCGAAGCTCAAGCTGGGCGGTGAGAGCGTCGCGCTGACCGAACTCGCTCGAGCAAGATCGACGCGGCCGGCGCCAGTATCGAGGACTCCGACTCGCGCCGTCTTGCCGACCGTCGTGAAGACATCGGTTGTAGCCGAGCTGATCAGTGCAGACTTGATTTGCTCCGGCGTGAATGAGGGGTTAAGTTGTTTGAGAAGCGCGGCGGCTCCGGCTACGTGCGGGGTGGCCTGGCTGGTACCGCTGATAGCAAGGAAGCCGCTAGGGTCTACTACTCCGACATTCGGGTTACCGGTGGCCGCGGCCGCCGAATAGATGATCACACCTGGGGCCGAGACATCCGGCTTGAGGCCTTCGATCGTTGAAGGCCCTCGCGAACTGAAATCCGCAAAGACGTCGGGCGTGAAGCTGCCGGATCCGAACGATGCGATGCTGACGGTGGCGTCGGGATTCGCTCTAACGAAATCGCGCAACGCTAGCCCCTTGCTGCGCACGACAAAGAACGAAGGTATCGTCGTGCCGGTAACAAGCATAGTGAAGAGGTTGTCACCGCCGCCAGTACTGCCTGCCGTGTCTTCACTCGCGTCTCTGTTGAAGACGATCACGGCTCGTGCTCCTGCCGCAGCGGCGGCGTTGATCTTCGTCACAAAGTCGCAGTTCCCGCGCTCGATCAGCGCGATCTTTCCGTTTAGTGATCCCGCCGGAATCCCTCCGCAAGCGCGGCCCAGTGGGTCCGGCTCTGCGTAAGTCAATGGCCCGAGGGTGCCGTCGACGACTGCCGAGCTGCCGCTGCCAAGAGTCGATCCGATTCCGTTTAGAACTGCCGAGACCGGACCCGGTCCCGCTACGCTGATCACCGGTCCGACTACGTGAGCGTTCGTGGTTGCCCCAACGGTGATGGCTGACGGCGCGATGCCCGGTGACGTGATTGTCATCTGAGCGCCTCCGTCTCCTATGTTGCCCGCGGCGATCACCACAACGCGTCCGGCAGCGACCGCGGCTTCCGCCGCCCTTGCGCTAATATCCAGATCGGGACCCGCGTCGCCGCCAAAACTCAAGTTCAGCACATCGAATCCGTCGGCCACCGCCTGTTCGATCCCTTGAGCTATCAAATCGGTGCTTCCCGAGCCGTTCGCGCCCAACACGCGATAGTTGCCAAGGTACGCCATCGGAGCTACACCCGAGAGTGTGCCTAGCGCCGTCGCGGCGGTCACACTTCCGGCTGCGATGCCGGCAACGTTCGAGCCGTGCCCGTTCTCGTCGCCCGCATTCGAGGCCGACTGAAGGAACGACTTTGCCGCAATCACCTTGTTGTTGATGAGGGCATCGCTTCCGTTGTTCGTCTTCGGGAAGCCGGCGGGCATGTTGAAGCCTGCATCTGAGAACAGCGGATTGGTGATGTCAATGCCGGTGTCCAGAATGGCTATCTTCATTCCCTGACCGGCCGCCCCGATCCCGCCAAGGCGATCCCAGACCGCGGGTGCGTTTATGAGTGGAACGCTCGAGTTGAGCAGGGCGTGAACCTCTTTAACTAACTCAACGCGTCTAACACCCGGCAGGGCGGCGATTTCGGCAAGCTCGCTCTCGGAAACCTCGATCGAAACCGCATTCACAAGCTTGCGAAGCTCAGCACGCACGCGCAGGTTCGGCGATATGAGCGCCGCCCGCGATTTGAAGCTCGCGTGCTCGCTTTCAAGTCGCGCCTCGTAAGCCTGCGCATTGAGCGCTTCGAAATCGACGCCTCGACGAGGTATGCGTTCTGCCAGCCGCTGGTGCGCTGCGACCGGCTCGCTCTCGAACTCGACTATCGCGGCCATTGGGCCGGGCGCACGCTGCGGCTTTTGGGCAAGCGCTCCAACTCCATCGGTTTTGACTTGAGCCTTTGCGCTTCGAAGTAGTCCGGTGGAGGCCTGCATTGCCAGCGCAAGCGTCATTGAGATTGCGATTAGATATAACTTCGTCTTCATCCAAAAACCTCTTTTGTTGTTTGATCGACAACCGATGCTGTTTCAAAACCTGAGCGAACTCAAACTTGTCGCCTTAAACCTCTCATCTCGCCGGCATCCGGCCTGGAATCGGCCAAAGGCTGGACTTGAGACTCGGACATTATAGCTGTCTCACTGCGTTAGAGCGAGCTTAGCCTGTCACGTACGGTTGAAGGCGTGCATTGTCCTAGACGCAGAACAGAGCCCGATGGTCACATAATTCATGAGGCTTTCCATTTTTAGCCGGGCGACGCCCGAAGTTTAGAGGCATAACGGCGCCTCAAAGCCTGACTATTTTTCCTTCGTGTTCAGGCATGCCAAGCTTGCGGGTGACGTTGCGTGTGTCGACTATCAGCGGCGCGAGCCTCACCACTTGCGCGTAGTCGACATCGGAATGGTCGGTCACGATCACGGCGCAGTCGCAGCCTGACAGCGCTTCGTCGGTTAGCGCGACGCTGGAGAGCGAGCCCCTTCCGTCCAGGGACATCTCATCAATGAAAGGATCGTGATAACTGATCTCGGCGCCTTTGCGAAGCAACTGGTCGACTATTCCCAGCGCAGGCGACTCGCGAACATCGTTGATGTCGCGCTTGTAAGCGACACCCAGAACGAGAATGCGCGAGCCCTTCACCGCCTTGCCGTGATTGTTCAAGCCGTCTTGCACGAGCTGCACAACGTGACCGGGCATATGCGAATTCACTTCTTCTGCGAGCCCGATAAATCTCGCCTCGAACCCGTGCAGCCGCGCCTTCCACGACAGATAGTGCGGGTCGAGTGGAATGCAGTGGCCGCCTATGCCGGGACCGGGATAGAAGGCCATGAACCCGAACGGCTTTGTCGCCGCCGCCTCGATCACTTCCCAGGAGTCTATCCCGATGTGATAGCAGAGCTGCGCCATCTCATTTACCAGTCCGATGTTGACCGAGCGATAGGTGTTCTCGAGCAGCTTCGCGGTTTCGGCGACCCGCGCGCTTGAAACCTTGTGCACTTCGTCAACGATCGTCGAATACAGAGCGGCCGCGATGTCAGTGGACGAGGCCGAAACTCCGCCGACGACTTTGGGTATGTTGTTGGTTTGATACTGCTGGTTACCGGGATCGACGCGCTCGGGCGAGAATGCGAGGTAAAAATCCTTGTCGAGGCTAAGCCCTGTCGCTTCGAGCATCGGCAGCACTACTTCGTCCGTGGTGCCCGGATAGGTTGTAGATTCCAGCACCACGAGCTGCGGCGAATGCAGATACGTTTTGACCTGCTCGGCGGCAGCGAGAATAAAGGAAATGTCCGGCTCCTTCGTTTTGCGCAGAGGAGTCGGCACGCAAATGATCACCGCATCGGCTTCGGCCAGATGCGAGAAGTCGGTCGCCGCCGAAAGCTTGCCGCGCTCGACAAGAGCCGCGACCATCTCGGTCGGCACGTCGGGAATGTATGAGCGGCCATTGTTGATCGAGTCGACGCGCGACTGGTCCAGATCGAATCCGATTACCTTCAATCCGCCGCGCGCGAACTCGACCGCGAGCGGCAGTCCCACATAGCCGAGCCCAATCACGCCCACGATGGCGCGACGCTCGTTTAGTTTGTTCAGAATCTCCTCACTCATTCGTTGGAACCCCATTGTTGCGATTGATTTTGATTCACATTAGTAAGAGGCAGGGCGCAATCGTTATGAAACTACGCCTCAGCCGTCGCGTCAAGACAATAGTGCCTTAATCCTGCTGTCACGCCCCCTCACGCGTTAGATAGCGGCGAGCAATTCGTCGCGGGTAACCGCTGCCGTCCCCACCTTACCCACAACCACGCCTGCAGCATGGTTGGCGAGCATGGCAGCTTCCTCAAGCGAAGCGCCGCTGGCAAGCGCAAGCGCGAGCGTGGCGATGACCGTGTCGCCGGCGCCGGTTACGTCGTAGACCTCACGCGCTACCGTGGGGATGTGCGTGACTTCGGCGCCATCCGTGCCGCCGCCGGTGAACAGCGTCATTCCTTCTTCTCCGCGGGTGATCAGTACGGCGCGAGTGTCGATCGAGCCGAGCAGCTTGCGGCCGGCTTCGGCCAGACTGTGTTTGTCATCGATCGGGACCCCGGACGCGTCTGCCGCTTCCTGATTGTTGGGCGTGATGACTGTGACCGGTTGATAGTGAACGAAGCTGCGCATCTTCGGATCGAGACAAACGATCAACCCTCGTTCTCGCGTAGCCGCGAGCGCGAGAGAAAGCAGGCCCGGCGTCAAAAGACCTTTTCCATAGTCAGAGACAACAACGGCATCGGCCGTATCGATCTCACTGCGAAAGGCCTCGATCACGCTATCTCGTACCTCCTCACTAATCGGCGCTCGGCTCTCCCGGTCGGCCCTCACGACTTGCTGACTATGAGCAATGATGCGAGTCTTGACGGTCGTCGGCCGGGTCGTATCGACCACGACTCTGTGGGTGCTGACAGCCAGCTCGAGAAAAGCCTGGCGAAGCCGCTCGGCGTCAGCGTCATCGCCGACCACGCCGATCGGTGTGGGGCTTGCACCGAGCGCGACCAGATTCGAAACGACGTTTCCGGCGCCGCCCAGCGCAAGTGTTTGCCGATCCACCTCAACAACCGGGACGGGCGCCTCCGGCGAGATTCGGCGCACGCGGCCCCATATGAACTCGTCGAGCATCACGTCGCCCAACACGATGATGCGCTTGCCATCAAAGCCGGCGGTCAGTGTACCTGCGCGTTCCCGACTAAGTTTGCTCATAAGGTTTCAGGAAGCGGCGCGGGTCGCAGCGGACTGGAGCACCTCGTCCACGGCCGCGATCACCTCGCTCACTCTAACCGTATCGATCGAGCCGCGGACGTTGCTGTCGGCAGTACCTCGCTCGCCGCCGAGGACTCGATAAGCCGCTCCGGTCCAGGGATGCCACACGTCTGGATTTGAAGACCCGAACACCGCCACAACGGGACACTCGAGAGCTGCCGCGATGTGCATAGGCCCGCTGTCGTTGCCCACGAACAAGCGAGCTGTTTCGAGCAACGCGACCAGCTCTTTCAAGCCGAGTCCGGCAAGCACGGTGGTCTTGGCGTTTGCTGCCGAAGCGACTTCTCGCGCGAGCCTCTCTTGACCTGGCCCAGCTACGACGACGCTCGGCAGGCTCCAACGCTCGGTCAAATGGTCTGCCACCCTGGCGAATCCCTCGGCGGTCCACATCTTGGATTCAAAAGCTGCTCCGGGTACTATGCAAGCGAAGCCGCCGCCGCCAGCTCCATTCCAACCTGCGTCGCACGCCGCCTGGAGTCTCTCTCTTACCCTAGCCCGGGCATCGGGTGACACGACCAGGCTCGAACGCGGTTGCGATGCCGGCCATGGCACACCCGACCATTTCAACAACGCCAGTTGCTGCTCGCTGCTGTGTATTCGCGAGCGTTCCAGCACGACGCCGGGGGACGGAGTGCGATCGGTCAGCAGCCACGATAGGGGCAGGCCTCGATAGCCGATGGAATGTTTCGCTCCCGAAAGTCGAGCGAGAATCGCGCTCGTCGAGCCGCCATGCATGTTGAACGCGACGTCGAAACGCGCTCGTCGCAACCTGGCAATCACCGACACGCGTGAGGCGACCGACTTTCGTGCGATTATGAGCTTATCGACTAGCGGGTGATCTTCGAGGAGGGGCGCAGCTAATGGTTCCAACATTACGGCGATCTCCAGGTTCGGCCGCCACTCTTTGAGCGCCGTAAGGCAGGGAGTCATGAGAACGGTGTCGCCGATTGACCGCAGGCGAATGAGCAGAACGCTTTGAACTCGCGACCAATCGACGGGCGTGTCCGCGGCGTTCGGGGAACTGCTTGCTTCACTCTTCAATCACTGCCTCGTCTACGAGCATCACCGGAATATCGTCGCGGATGGGATACACGCGTTTGCACTTGGCGCACTTCAGAGCGCTCGCGTCAGGCTTCAGTTCGACTTTCACCTTGCAGACCGGGCACGCAAGGATTTCGAGAAGTCTCTCGCTTACCGGCATCTGGCGCCTCCTTTGAGTTGAGGCGTCAAGTCTAACACCCGGATTCTGAGAGCGTCAATTTTTGGCACGCCGCTGCTTCATTGCTTTGGTGCGATCTCCACTGCCGAGCGCGGTTAGACTCACCCCCGAACCTCCCGGGGCTGCCCCGCTCAAAAGATGGACAGGATAAGATTGTAGTCAACCAGGGTACTGGTTTAGAATAGGGCCGCCTTTCAATGGGTTTTTGAACTGGCCATCCTCAAACTAATATCGAC
This sequence comes from Acidobacteriota bacterium, assembly GCA_038040445.1. Lineage (NCBI taxonomy): Bacteria > Pseudomonadati > Acidobacteriota > Blastocatellia > Candidatus Onstottus > Candidatus Onstottus frigus. Next base: position 270,766 of record JBBPIG010000003.1, read on the forward strand.
TAAGCAGGAGTTTCATTATGTCGAAGACCCGCAAACAAGGTTTGAGTCATTACGTCGACCGGGTGATGAAGGAGAAGCACCTTTCGCGGCGCGATGTGAAGCTGAGATCCGGCGGAGAGATAACCGATAGCTACGTGAGCGGAATCATAAGCGGCACTGCAAAGAACCTGAGCGTCGAGAAGCTCAAGGCTTTGGCGCGCGGGCTCCGAGTGCGCGAGCTGGAGCTGATTCGCGTGGCGTTCGGACTATCGGACGAACGCGAAGCTCATCGAAGCGTGGACCTGTCGCACAACCTTGTACTTGTGGACATTACAAAGAAAACGGTCATTAGCAACGACGTGGCCGAAATCGTTCAAGAGGTGGTCAAGTTGTCACCAGCCGACCGCGCTATCGTGCTTCAGTATATCAAGAGATTGGGGAAGCCGGAGCGGAGGGCGCAGCGAAAGGGCCGGTCAGTCTAGCTTCTCGTTTCGACCCTGCAAAACTATTTGTTCCACAGCTTCTAGAATCCTGTCTATCGTCACATCATCCGTTCCATCTTGCGTTCCATCTTGCGTTTCATCTTGAGAAAATCAGGTCCATGAGCCTGATCCCGACTACGCGGTCAAGATTTTCCGCAGCGCCTCGTGGGCGTAGGGAATCACAACCTCGGCGATCAACATCCCTTCTTTCTTGATCGAGGCCACTCCCGCAGCGACCGCTGTCCGCACGGCCCCCACTTCACCGGTCAAAACCACAAGGCCTTTCCCGCCGGGTTGGTTCCGAGCCTCGATCAGCTTGATGTTCGCCGACTTCACCGCGGCGTCTCCCGCGTAAATCGCCGAGGCCACCTCTTTCGTCTCGATGATGCCGATGGCCTCGATGTGCTCGACCTTCACACGGCCTCTTATCGCGGGGAAGAGCTCGCTGTGAACGTTCGGAATAATGAAGTGGTCCAGGACCGTTCCGGCGGCGGTTTGAAGACCGGCTCGCAGCGACGATTCGACATCGGCCACGTTCCCGCCGATCATTATCAGGTACTTTCCGCGCGGGATTATCGTGGTCATCAGAAGCTCAACGTCAGCCATCTTCATCATCGCATCGGTGGCTTGGATGCCCTTGGCAATCGAGCCAGTCTCGAGGAAGCCGATACAATGATGCGGGTCAGTCAGGTCGCTTGCGCTCATCGATTCTTCTCCTGTTACTTGTTCTGGCCGGCGACAACTCCGACGTTGGCGATTGTTGCGCCTTTGGTCATCGACGGCACGGCGCAGATGTATAGGACAACTCCGGCCGCCGGCGCGCGGGCTTCGAAAATCGTCTTGCCGACATAGTCGGTGACGTAGCCGACCTTCATCCCTTGCTCGACATAGGTACCGCGCTTCACCAGCGGGTAGAAAATCCCGGTCTGCTCGCTCGCAATCGTCGCGATTTTTTCGATCCACACAGGACGCTCAATCGGAGCGGGCACGCCCGGAAGCATCTTCAGGTAGCGCATCACGCTCAAGCATCCGTCGACCAGCGCGGCAAGGTCCTCCGGCTCAACCGTCCCGGCGTATCCGGCTTCAACGGTGATCGAAGGTTTACCTCGAGTGGTTGCGGTGTTCTCGAGATACCTCGAAGCATTCGGGTCCTTCGGCCGATCGGTTGAAATAATGATGTGATCTAGCCCGAACGCAAGAACCATTTCGCGCGAGATTCGATCCTGATTCTCGTTGCCGGTCCTGGTCCAGTAGCTGTACGGCCGCAGACTCTCGTCGAGATCGCCGCCGTGCAGATCGATCAAATGATCGCACTGCTCGACTACCTGTTTAGTGATCAGGTAGGAAGCGCGATCCGTCTGCGTGCCGTCCATCTTGCCGGGATACATCCGGTTCATGCTCTTGCCGTCAACCGGATTGACGTGCGGGACTTTCTGCTCGAAGGATGGGATGTTGACCAGGGGCACGATGATTACGGTGCCGGATATCTCGGCGGCATCGAGCAGGCCGATCAGTTTCTCGAGCGCGATGATCGACGCGTATTCGGTCCCGTGCGCGCCCGAGACGAGCGCAATCACTGGTCCGGGTTTAGCTCCGTGAACAACGGCGACTGGGATGCTGGTAGCCGCGTCAACTCCGCGCGGAACTTCGATGAGGCCGGTAGCTTTCTGACCGCGCGTGGCAGTCGCGGTGCCGACACTGAACGTCGTTCGATCCTGAGCGGCGGCGACGCCGCTCAGGGTGAGGATGGCTAAGACTGAAGCGATGATTGCGCGTTGCATATTGAACCTCCAGATGCGAGCCGCTAAAAACCTAGTCGCGACTCAACCCCAAGGCGGCGAGAGTATCGCGAAATGAGGCTCATTGCAACGAAACGAAGTGAGATTGTCAAAGCTCTTTGGAACTGCCTCAGGCAAGGTCTTATTTGGACTGCGCCGCCTTTTCGTCAACCAAGGAGTTGGTCAGGCAGTGGCGGCGCTTTGGCCCAGGGGGAGTGAGCAACCGCGTGTTGGCAGAGTGTTTGCCAAAAGCGCCGCCACTGCCTGAGACACTCCTTGGTTGACGAAGAGGCGGCGCAGTCCAAATAAGCCGCTGCCTGACATACTCGATGATCAAAGGAACAGGCGGCCCAGTCCGAGCAAGCCAACAAGTAAGCCAACGCCATTGACATCACTCCACAGAACGAGTAGGTTCACGTCACAGTGACCGCGCCCTGGTGGTCAGGTCGCTAACTTTCGTCGCTGAGAGGGCCTGCTCTATGGATAGCGAAGACACTTCCCGGCGTTTGTTTCTGATCAAGTCGCTCACAGGGGTAAGCTCAGCGTGGCTCGCGTTGCGGCTTCCGGAGATCGTCGCCGCTCAGGAGCACGCTCATCGCGCGATGCAGTCAGCAGCGCCGGTCAAGTTCGAATTTCTCTCCGCCGAACAAGCCGCCGAGGTGGAAGCCGTCGCTGCACAGATCATCCCGACTGATGACTCACCCGGCGCTCGCGAAGCGCGCGTGATCTACTTCATCGACCGCGCGTTGACGACCTTCGACAAGGACAAACAGAGCCAATACGTCAAAGGTCTGAAAGAGCTTCAGTCGAAGCAGAAGAAGATGTTCAAGAACTCGGCGAAGTTTTCCGACCTGAACTCGGAACAACAAATCAAGGTGCTGAAAGCTTTCGAGAAGAATGAGTTCTTCGAGACGGTTCGCATGCACACGATAGTGGGCTTCTTCGCGGATCCGTCGTACGGCGGCAACTACGACAAGGTCGGCTGGAAACTGATTGGATTCAAAGACGACTTCTACTTCAAACCGCCGTTCGGTTACTACGATCGTGAGTACAAAGAAGCGCAGTGACCGGCGACGGGGAGACAGGGCGACGGCACGAGTAAAGTTCCGTTTTCTGCCGACGTGATTATGAGCGCGCAACAACCTAAGTTTGAAACGCAGACGCAGGTGGACTTCGTCGTTATCGGCGCGGGCGCGGCGGGCGGAATCATTGCCAAGGAGTTGTCCACCGCCGGATTTCAAGTCGTAGTTCTCGAGCAAGGGCCGTACTTGAAGGAGAAGGACTTCGATCACGACGAGATAAAACACTTTTGGCAGGCGGCGCTGATAAACGACTGGAAGAAGCAACCCAATAGTTTTCGCAAGACTCCGAAAGCGAAAGCCACGGTTCAACCGGCAGTCATGTACGGCCGAATGGTGGGCGGGGGCACGGCGCACTTCACGGCGAACTACTGGCGGTTTCACGAAATCGACTTCGTAGAGCGAAGCAAGCTTGGAACGATCTCGGGCACGGGCTTCGATGATTGGCCGATTACTTACGCCGAGCTCGAGCCTTATTACACCAAAGCCGAGTGGGAACTCGGAATCTCGGGGCAGCCGGGGCCGTTCGACCCGCCGCGCTCGAAACCCTACCCGCTGCCGCCGCTGCCAATAAAGTCCGCGGGAGCGCTTCTGGCAAACGGCGCTCGCAAGCTGGGCTGGCACCCGCAACCCGCGCCAATGGCGATCCTCTCCCAGCCTTATCGCGGACGAAGCGCGTGTTCGCATTGCGGCTTCTGTGAGGGCTATGGCTGCGAGATAAAAGCGAAGTCGAGCACGCTTGCGACAGTCATCCCCGAAGCGGAAAAGACCGGCCGTTGCGAGATCCGCTCGGGTAGCTACGTGCGCAAGATCGAGACCGATAACGCGGGCCGCGTGACCGGCGTGATTTACTTCGATGAGAAGAAGACCGAGATTTTCCAGCGAGCCAAAGCTGTAGTGTTGTGCGCTAACGGAGCCGAGACGGCGAGGCTGCTTCTGATTTCCAAGTCGAATCTCTTTCCAAACGGCCTCGCCAATTCGAGTGGAGTTGTCGGCAAGTATCTGATGTTCAACGGAGGCGGCTTCGCGACTGGAGTCTTCGAGCACGAGCTTAATGAATTCAAAAGCGTGGCGGTGACGCGAATAATACACGACTTTTACGATTCGGACCCGAAGCGCGGGTTTTATGGCGGCGGCGGGCTCGATGCCCGATTCGATGTCTACCCGATCGGCTACGCGCTTGGAGCGTTGCCGCGCGAAACTCCGCGCTGGGGCGCGGATTATAAGAAGGCTCTCAAGCAGTATTACACGCGATCGATGTTCACATTCGGGCACACGACTTCGCTGCCGGTTGAACGCAATAGCATTTCGCTCGATCCGGAGGCGAAAGACTCGTGGGGTCTGCCGGCGATGCGAGTGACGTACAAGGATCACCCCGACGATCTCAAGATCATGAAGTTCTTTTCAGACCGCGGCATGGAGTTGCTCGACGCCGCCGGCGCGACGAAGAGGTGGGCGGGGCCCGTTGAGGAGTCGACCTTCGGGGTTCACCTGCTGGGGACTTGCCGAATGGGAAATGATCCAAAGAGATCAGTGGTGAACAAGTATCACCGCGCTCACGATCTGGCGAATCTTTTCATCTGCGATGGGAGCAGCTTCGTGACATCGGGACGCGGTCAGCCTACGTGCACGATACAAGCGCTCGCGTATCGCGCTTCTGATCACATCATTCGAATGGCTAAGAATGGAGAGATTAAAAGCGCTTAAGGAACTCGCCACAAAGACGCGAAGGCACAAAGAGCCACTAACCCATCGGATGCCGGCGAGCGTAACGGTACGCAGTGAAAGCCGAGATGATGTGGCACACCCAGCCGAACCATCCGCCTGTCCCAATCCAGATTCCCGGCGTGACGATCAGCCAGAAGATTCCGCGAAGGATCTTGCCGTTGTAGATCTGCCCTATCCCTGGGATGAAGAAGCTCAAAACCGCCGCTATGCCCGGGTCTCTCATGTTTCCCCCGACTGTCGTACGAAGCATGGCAGGTGAAAGGTTCGCTGAGTTGCGTAGGGCTACACTTGTGGTCTTGTTCTGTCAGTATTGACTTCAGCTTCGGAAACAGCCGGCAGAGTCCTATCTTGGATCCAATTAGGACACCGCCGTAATCTTCCCTGATTGCGTCAAGTGGTCCTAAACCCTAGTCTGCGTGCGCGGGGGTGCAACAGAAACTTGCATTCGATCCTCAAACCTCCTGCGTACTAATGCATGGTGGGGTGGGAAGGAACAATCACATTGGATAAGGCGACGGCAGCCCGGCTTGATGACACGCTGGAAAGCTCGGCGCTTGGCGACGAGTTGGCTTTCGAGCAGATCGTTCGCCAGCACCAGGGAATGGTCTTCGGCCTGGCCTGTCACTTTCTGCGAGACCGGTCGCTGGCTGAGGAGCTAGCTCAGGAGGTTTTTATGAATCTGCACCAGAACCTCCACTCAATAAAGTCGCCGGAACACCTCACGTTCTGGTTACGCAAGGTTACCAGCCATCGCTGCATCGACCAGGCTCGGCGGCAGAAGGTCAGGCCTCAGGTCAGCCTCGATGATGTGCCGGAACCGGTGGCCAAGTCTGCTGAGAACGATCTTTTTCTTTCGGAGATGCTTCGGCGAGTGGTAGACACGCTGTCCGAGAAAGCGCGATTAGTGGTGATACTTCGCTACCAGGAAGACCTCGATCCGGTGGAAATCGCCAAAGTGCTGGATATGCCGCTCAACACAGTGAAGAGCCATCTGCGGCGCTCGCTGTCGATTCTGAGAGACAAGTTGAGCCGCACGTTGGGGGAGATAACGATATGAGCCGTCTTGATGATGAATTGAGAAATGCCTTCAGACGCGAGCCGCCGCCGGCTGATTTCACGGAACACCTTCTCCGGCGAGTTGCTCAGCAGCCCGCTCCTAAGCCGGCCTGGTGGCAGAGGCTCGCGATGCTGCTCGATCCACCGAAGCTGAGATGGGTCGCGATCGGTGTCACCGCGTCGTTGTTGTTGGCAGTAGGCGCGGCACAATACCGCAAGCTTCATCAAGTCGTGGTCAACGATGACGGCAAGGTCGCGAAAAATTTCCCCGCCGCCGCGGAAGCCAACAAGAGTCCGGAGCACGCGGCGCAGCCGCCGGTCAATGATCGTTCTCAATCGAAGGCGACTAGTTCCGATCCGGCTTCGAAACCGCGACGCAGCGGCGTCGCCTCTTCAACGAATCATCGGCTCACCCTGGCTCGATTGCAGAGGGAGCGAGAGCTGAGAGCTGAAGGTGAAGCCGCCAAGGAGAAGCTAATGCTGGCGCTCCACATAGCCAGCAGCGCTCTCAACGACGCGCAGAAGGCGATTCACGATGACAGCCCCAAGCCTTAGCTGAAAAGAAATCTTGCAGTACCCACGGAGGACTTATGAAATTGCTTATAACCAAATCAGTGAGAGCGATCGCGCTTTGCTCGGCGCTCGCGGTTCTGGCGGCGGCGCCAGCCTACGCGCAAGACCCGGCAAAGGTAGACATGAGCCACCTCGACAAGTTCGCCGAGCGTGCGGATAAGGTCATTAACGTGACGGTGGACGAACAACTCTTGCGCCTGGCCGCTTCCTTTCTCAACGAGAAGCGATCACCTGATGAGGCGAAAATCAAAGAACTCATTCTTGGCTTGAAAGGCGTCTTCGTTAAACGGTTCGAGTTCGAAAAGGACAACGAATACACGATGGCCGATGTCGATTCGATTCGGACGCAGTTAAACGCGCCGGGATGGTCACACGTTGCCAATGTGCGCAGCAAACGCGAAGGCAACTACGACGTCGTTATCATGAGCGAGGGCAGCATCATCAGAGGGCTCGCCGTGCTGGCTGCAGAACCGAAGGCCTTCACTGTCGTCAACATCGTCGGCCCGATCGATCTTGCGAAGCTTTCGGAACTCGAAGGCAAGTTCGGCATTCCGCACTTCGGGCTGGAGCAGATACCGGGCATGACAGTCACAGACAAGAAGAAGGACAAGAAACCGGAACCGGACAACCCGGAACAGCAGACCACGGATGCTGCAAAACGTCCCGAGAAGAAACCGCCAACGCTCGTACGCGGCGAAAAGCCTCCAACGGAGTAACCAGCCATGACTACATCAAAGAGACTCTTCACTCGATTCTCGATCACGATCATGCTGGTGTCGCTCGTGCCGGGGATTGCGTTAGCCGGCGATGAGAGCTTCAACTCGGTGGTCAAACACATCAAGACGAATTACCACGCTAAGCAGCAAGGCTTCTTCGGAGCGATGATGCTTGCCAGATTCGCGGTCAAGATCATCAAGCCGGCGGGCGTCAAGAGTTTCAAGGTCGTGCTGCTGCGGGACCTCGATTATTCCGAGGCGCCCGGCCCTCAGGGCGGTGAGTTTCATTCGTTCATCAACAGCAAGATCGACCCGCGTTGGGCGCCGCTGGTGAAGTACAGCTCGCCGCGCGAACGGCAGTGGTCATACGTGTACGTGATGCGCGAAAAGGAAGACGTGAAGTTGCTAGTTGTCACGCTTCAGCAGAGAGACGCAGTTGTGCTTCAGACGAAGTTCAGTCCGGAAAAGCTGGTCGAGTTCATGAACAATCCTCAGATCATGGGCATATCGCTCAATAGCGACAACAGGTCGAAGGGTAACGCAATTGGAACCGCCGATGCCGACGAAGATGATGACGCCGGTTCGCAAAAGCAAAAGCCGGTTGTTGCAAAACCGCCGGAATGACTCATCGCCTTTGCTAGTGGAAGCGGGGTTTATCCGCGCAAATCAGCCGAATCAGTGTCATCCGTGGTCTATGCGGCGCTGGCAATGCGACTCTTGTGAACTCATAGACCACCGATGACACTGATTTGACGGATTCTCACGGATTCAGTGGCTTATTCGACTACGGCGAGTACCTGATTAGCGTTGACGGTCGCTCCTTCAACGACGCGAACCTCCACAACGCGGCCCGACTTTGGTGACTTGATTTCGTTTTGCATCTTCATCGCTTCGACTACTATGACACCTTGACCCATCGCTACTTCATCGCCCGCGGCAAGCAGCACCCGGACAACTTTTCCGGGCATGGGCGCGACCAGGCTTTGCCGGCCTTCGATTCCGTGCTCGATGGCCGGGCGACGGTGCTTTCTGTCTATGATGGTTGTCGAAAAGAAATGGCCGGCGAGCTCCACACGAAGCGAGTTGGGCTCGATCGCCCACACGTTCGCCTCGTAGACTCGGTCCCCGGCTAGAAATGTATACACGCCTTCTTCGGGAGAGAGGACTTCCAGGTCGTATTTGCGGGGGCCGACGCGAGCCTGGACGCGTCCGTTGCGCTGTTCAAGCTCGACACTAACTTCGCGGCCGTGGATTTCTACTTCGTATTTCATATCGACGTGGCAAGCGTTATTAGCCTGTATGGCGTTTCCTTAACTCGTGAACGCATACAGACTAAAGTCCGTGCTACCTCCTCTGCGCGACGCGGCGGGAGAGCTTCCAGCGACTCTCGATCCGAGCCGAACTCGTTGCATCGGGCAGCTTAGTGATCGATTTCGCGTGCAAGATCGATGCAATGGCGGCAATATCCGCGAGCGTCGCTTCATGTTCACCGGCTGCTTCGCGGGCGCGCAGACCGGAGCTCAGAAACCGATCGATGAATCCGGTATCAAACTCGGCACGGCGAAACTCTTCGTTCCGAACAACCGCGCGGAAGAACGGCACTGTAGTGCGTATGCCTTCGATCGTGTACTCGTTCAGAACTCGCGACAGCCGGTTGATCGCGGCCTCTCTAGTTTCGGCCCACACGCAAAGCTTGGCGAGAAGCGGATCGTAGTAGATCGGCACTTCCCATCCTTGATAGCTGCCGCTGTCGTAGCGCACGCCGGGACCGGCCGGCGTCACCAGCTTTGTGATTCTCCCGGGGCTCGGCAGAAAACCATTCTCCGAATCTTCCGCATAGATGCGGCATTCGATCGCAGTTCCACGCATTACTATGTCATCCTGGTTGAAAGACAGCTTCTCTCCCGCTGCTACTCTTATTTGTTCGTGAACGAGGTCGCGGCCCGTGACCAACTCGGTCACCGGATGCTCAACCTGAAGGCGCGTGTTCATTTCGAGGAAGTAGAAGTTGCGCTCACGATCAACCAGGAACTCAATCGTTCCCGCGTTGACGTAGCCAGCCGAGCGCGCGATGGTGACGGCGGCTTCGCCCATGCGCGCCCGCAGTTGGGCGTCGACGATCGGGGAAGGGCATTCCTCGAGCACCTTCTGATGCCGCCGTTGAAGCGAACATTCGCGTTCGCCGAGGTAAACGATATTTCCGAAGCGGTCGCCGATCAGTTGAATCTCGATGTGCCGCGGCGAATCAATATACTTCTCGATGTAGAGGGAAGCGTCGTTGAAGCTCGACGCGGCCTCAGATCCGGCAAGTGAAAAAGCGCTTGCGATCTCATCGCGCGAGCGGACCACTCGCAAGCCCTTCCCTCCGCCGCCCGAAGCGGCTTTTAGGATGATGGGATAGCCAATCTCGCCGGCGAGCCGCTCGGCTTCTTCTACTGATGTAAGCGGCGAGATTGTTCCGGGCACCACGACAGCGCCTGCTGCCTGGGCGGTCCGTCTGGCGCTCGTCTTTGAGCCCATCAACTTCATCGCCGCCGCGGGCGGACCTATCAGCACGAGGCCGGCACGTTCAACCGCTTCGGCAAACTCGGCACTCTCAGACAGGAAGCCGTAGCCCGGGTGAATCGCTTCGGCGCCGGACGTCTTGGCGGCGGCGATGATCTTGTCGATGACCAGGTAGCTTTCGTTAGAAGGCGAAGCGCCGACGTGAATGGCTTGATCGGCGACGCGAACGTGCAGCGATGCGCGATCGGCGTCTGAGTAAACCGCGATCGGCGAGATGCCCATCTCGCGACACGCACGTGCTATGCGCACCGCGATTTCCCCGCGATTGGCTATCAGCAGTTTCTTAAACATTGAGGCGAAGGAGAGTCTAAACGAAAAAGGCAAAAGTGAACATGTCACCTTTGCCCTTCCAATATTCGAACATTCAGACTGGGGGAGCAGGCAGAAAATGCCTGCGCTCCCAGGTGGGTTCTTACTTCTTCACTGCTCAGCGGAGCTGTTGAACTGCCGGTTGGTTCTTAACCTCAGAGTTTGTGAAAAGTGTCCCGTCGCGCATTACTATGTCGTCGTCGGTGCCGACTACACCGTCAGGCCCGGCCGAACGCAATTCGAAATTGCGAAACTGTATCACGGTAGTCTCGATCGAACGGTCCGCGATAGCGCCGGCGTAGCTCTGATACTTGATGCTTCGGTCCCAATAGTCGGCGGGCAACGACTCGCCAATCGCCCGCTTGTACTCCTGCGCGTTGCGCGGATACGAGCCGTTAGGGTCGTTGCGTTTGTACTCTTCGAGCAGGCTCGCAACGTAGTACATTGCGCTGTTGGTTGCAGCTCGCTGCCGGAGCAAGTAGTTATCCAGTGCTTGCGGAATGTGAGCGATGCCGTAAGCGGCTAAGACCAGGCTTGCGGCGGTTGTGACAGCCAGCGTCGCGGCTGCGGTCTTGTAGCCGCCGTACCAACCGGGGTCCTGCCTGGCAAGCCGAACCGCGCGCCACGCGGACCAGATCACAAGCAACCCCGCAAGAGCCAGCCACTTGGTTGCGACCAGCGCTGCGCCGACGACCAGGATCAACAAAACCACCGACGTGAACGCCGGTCCCAGCCGTTGAACCTTGATAGGCGTTTCGTCGAGCGGCTCGCCGACAAATCGCGCCCCGCAGCCGCATTGCCGTGCCCCGCGAAGCACTAACGCTCCGCAACACGGGCAAAGCATTGCCTGGGTGCTGTTGACCTTCTTTTGAATTTCAAGTCTCGAGGTCACGTTATCCCTTCCTTACTCAGAAACCAAAATTCAGTTCTGAACGAAGTAGTCGGCCTGCACTAAGCTTTCCTTGTGCGCTTCTTCTCGCTTCACGCGAGCCGCCTCAACTGCTCGGCGGTCAGGCTCTCTCAGCTCGCGCCAGGTGTGATACACCCTGTGAACGACAGTCCAGTGTGAGAGCACCGCAAGCACCCACAGAACCTGCGGCATCTTGTGCAGGAACGGATTGTCGACCGGACCGATCTGCGTGAGCGAGCCGATGATCAGCAGCACCACCCGCTCGGGTCGTTCCAGGAAGCCCACCTTGCAGGCTATATCAAGCGACTCCGCGCGAGCGCGAGAGTAGCTGATCATCACCGATCCGACGAGTGCCAGGCCCGTCAGCGCAACCAGCAGCGTCGAATGCGCCGCCGTATCGCGCGCATAGAAAACCATTATCCCGACATAAACGATCACGTCGGAATAACGATCGATCACCGAGTCAAAGAACGCGCCGAAACTGGTGACTCGCCCGCGAAGACGGGCCACCTGTCCGTCCAACATATCAAACAAATTGGCGAGGATCATCAGCAGCCCCGCCGTGAAAAAGCTGCCGTAGCCGTACAAAACGCCGCAGCCGATGTTGATCAGCAACCCGGTGAATGTCAGCGCGTTCGGGTTTATCCGGCTGCGAGTCAGGCCGCGGGTGATCGCGTTTAGTATCCTCAGACCACCGGCCCCGATTGCTTCACTTATCATCGCAGGGCCTCCCCGTCTCGGCCGCGCCCGCCAGTTGCGAAGCGCTACTATCGCAAACGCGCAATCCCATTGTCAACCTACGCGGTGTGTAGCATTGTCGTCGACTTACGAGCGGCGATTCATATGAGCGCAGGGAGGAAAATAACCGCTCAAAGGTCGGCCGAATCGTGTATGGTCGTAAGCTTAATTATTTCGAATCGCCGTTTTCCGGCGGGTGTGGTGACCTCGACATCATCTCCTTCGCTCCTGCCCATCAGCCCGCGCCCGACAGGTGATGAAGTGGAAATCTTTTTCTGTGCGATATCCGCGTCCTCGGCCATTACCAACTTGTAGGTCACTTCGTCACCAGTGTCGACATCATAGAGCAGGACTGTCGAGCCATACCCAACGCGGTCGGTTGGAAGCCGCGAAAGGTCGATCATCGACAGATCCGAAAGACGTTTCCGCAGATTACCGATTCGCGCTCGCACGTAGTCCTGCCGATTGCGCGCAGCCGTATATTCGGCATTTTCGGAGAGATCACCCATTGCGACGGCTATCTTCAGGTCCTGTGGAATCTCGGTCCTCAGTTCCGTCTCGAGCTGTCGCAACTCATCCTGGATCTTTTGTTTGCCTTCGTCCGCCATAGTGCTTGCCTAACTGACCCCAAGATTATAGCCCAGGAGAGTTACTATACAAGAGCCGGAAGTGCGGCGGGATGTTGTGGCGGGAGGTTGCGGCGGGTCGTTGATTCGACCTCGCGACCGTTGAATCGCTTCCTGGAGATGGTAGCGGAGAAGTCGATTGGCGATTATCCGCCGCTGTTCTTGCGAAGCTCGAGCAGCACCTGCTTGGCAATTGCCTTGAGTGTATCGAACACGCCGATGCCGCGATTGGCCACGCCCTCGAACACAGGTTCGCCCTTGCGGACAAGCTCGGCGGTCAGATCCGCGGTTGAAACGATGTTGGGCAAGTCCCGTTTGTTGAGCTGAAGCACGTAAGGGACCTTCAACAGATCATACCCGTGCTGTTTGAGGTTGGCTTCGAGGTTGAATAGCGATTCCAGGTTCGCGTCCATGCGTTCGCGTTGCGAGTCCGCGACAAAGACCATTCCGTCCACGCCCTTCAAAATAAGCTTGCGGCTCGCGTCATAAAAGACCTGGCCCGGCACCGTGTATAAATGAAAGCGTGTCTTGAAGCCGCGCACTGAACCCAGATCCAGCGGGAGAAAGTCGAAGAACAAGGTGCGATCGGTTTCGGTTGCGAGGCTGATTAACTTGCCTTTCGCCTGCGCCGCCGTCGAGTCGTAGATGTACTGGAGATTGGTCGTCTTGCCGCCCAGCCCGGGCCCGTAATAGACAATCTTGCAGTTGATTTCGCGCGATGCGTAGTTGATGAACGTCAAGGCTCGTATCCCTTTATCGCTGCGCCGGGGGAGGTAGAATCCGCCCCCGGTCGTTCTCGCTCTTGCAGGGGCTCTAGTTGAACAACGCGTCGATGTCCGCTTCGGTAATCTCGGCAAACGGCGAATCGAGCGCGAGTCCCATGTCCCGGTCGCGGTCTACCTTGGCTTCGATTGCCGCAAAGATTGAGTTCATTTCCGCGGTGGCGCGCTTGACTCGCAGCCGCACCAGACCAAGGCTCGACCGCTCATCGAAAATGACGACCAGTATCACCCGCGCGGCGACGATCGAAATGTGAATGTTGTCGCGCTCGCCCTCGTGCGACAGGACCGGAAAGCCTCGCTCGCCGATCAGGTGAGCCAGTCCGTCTGTAGCCGCGACGTTGCCCGCCGTCAAGCTCGCCAGGCTGGTAGTGTCCAGGTTCAGCATTTCTCCGTGAGCGGCGATCTGCTGGCCGTTCTTGTCCACGAGAATAATAAACTTCGCGTTGGCGTCGGCGCACAGGCGGGTGATTACGCGCTTGAGCTGCTCGTACTCCTGTTCATAAAGTACGACCGGAGTCGTCATCGCTTCTCCTCAATGGTAGACCGGCGTAAGCGCAGCCACGCCAGAGTAGATGCGCCCTTTAACCACCGCGCAACGCAACTCTTTCAAAAAATCCGGAGTCTGGCATTGTGTGCAATGGAAGGGGCAGTTATGGGGTATGCCTCTTATAGCATGGCGCTAAAACCAGTTCAACACTTTCCTTGGCTTCGTTTAAGCGCGGCTCCTGGGGGGCATTTGACTGTCAGCTCGTGGGTGCGCTTCGATTCTGCTGTGGGCTCGCCTAACCGTTCGCGTGCCGATGCGGTCGCCTCTTTTCTAGTCGACAGGAGCCGGTCTATACTGGAGCTGAGTGGAGGTGAAATGACAACCAGTAATCTCACAACGGACCAGGAACACGACATCTTAGACGCGCAAAGGACTCCTGAGCAGAAGGAGGCCCTCGAGAGACTTCTGAAACTGGCTGAAGAGCAGGGTGTCAGGCCTTTGGACCTAGATGCATTACTTGCGAAAGCTGACTTTTGGCCTGAAGACGAAAGCATCGATGAATTCATAGCAACGGTGGCGGAGTGGCGCAGTGAAGGTCACGACAGGGAATTGCCTTGATACCCAGTGTAGTTGCTGACACAGACGTGCTTTCGTTCACCTTCAAGAAGGATAGCCGCGCTGAATTGTATCGCCCGCACATTGACGACAAGCTCGTAGTCGTATCCTTCATGACGATTGCTGAGCTCGACCGATGGGCGATTCATCATAACTGGGGAGCGCGAAGGCGGCGAAGCCTCGAAGTGTTTCTCCAGGACTTCCTGTTTTCCTATTGCGATCGTCCGCTTTGTCTCAAATGGGCCGAGGCGACCAATAACGCGCGGCGGAACGGGCGTCCGATAGAGACCGCAGATGCCTGGGTCGCAGCAACAGCACTCCTGCACGGAATTCCCCTTGTTACTCACAATCGTTCGCATTACCTTGGTGTTGATGGACTCACGGTGCTATCAGAAGCACCGTGACGGGAGAATCAATGGAGTCAAAGTTTCTCAAGCACGTCGATCGCGATGAGATCGTCGGGATTGTCTGCGACCTCGTTCGCCAAAACACAGTCAACCCGCCGGGCAACGAGTATCTCTGCAAGGAGATCGTTACTCGCTGCATTCAATCGCTCGGAATGGAAGTCTCTTACTACGAAAAGGAGCCGGGGCGCACAAACGTCGTCGGCCGAATCGGAAGCGGCAGCAAGTCAGTCGGATTCGTCTCGCACATGGACGTAGTCCCGCCCGGCGAGCTTGAACAGTGGAACACCCCGCCCTTCGAGCCCACGATCATCGATGGCCGCATCTACGGGCGGGGCACACTCGACGACAAGGGTTCGTTCGCCTGCGCGTACTCGGCTTGCAAGGCATTCCTGGGCGAGCATCCGAGCTTCGACGGCACCATTTATTTGATAGCCGCGGCCGACGAAGAGGTGGGGTCTGAGCTTGGTATCATCTATCTAGTGGAAGAATGCGGCCTGAAGTTCGACGTTGCGATCATTCCCGACGGAGGGAGAATGGACCTTTCGATCTACGGCGAGAAGGGAATTCTTTGGGTTGAGCTGGAAAGCCACGGCATTCAAGCACACGGCTCCACTCCCGAGCTTGGCCGCAACGCCATAGTGCCGCTCGCGGAGGCGATCGCCGAGATCAAGTCGCTCGATCTTGGCGCGAGTTACGATCACGCGTTTGATGGTTGGACGATGAACGTCGGGACGATTCAAGGCGGCTCGTCGACTAACACAGTGCCTTCGATGGCGCGCGCGACCATTGATTTCCGTTTGCCGGCGGGCATCAGCAAGCAACAGGTGCTGGCGAAGATCGACGAAAAGATGTCGTCGGTACACGTTCGTTCTCCTGACGCGGATATTCGAGTGAAGGTGCTGCACGAAACGGAAGCGCATCTTTCGGATAAGAACTCGGTCATCATTCGAAGCTTTGATCAGGCGGCTCGTCGGTTGAATCTCCCAATGAAGTACGAGACCTTCGGCGGCAACACTGTTGCTAAGAACCTCTTCTTCGCGGGCATAACATCGGTTGTGCATTATCCCGGAGACGACAAGCTGGCGCATGTTCCGAATGAGTTTGTAATCATTGACGAACTGGTATTGGGCTCGGTGCTTTATGCTGAAACGCTCGAGGCTTACTTCTTTGGTTAGCACACTCTGGAGACGCGGAGATCACAGGGTCTTTGCAAAGGCTCTGCGCAATCTCTGCGTGCTTTGCGTCTCTGCGGTGATTCTGGCGCTGTTCGATCTGGCAGGCGCAGCCAACGCGCAGACGGTTCAACCTCCAGCCAACGACATTCGCGCCGCAATGGACGAGCGCGACTTCGAGCGCGCCGAAGCGTTAGTGCGTGAACTGCGCT
Organism: Acidobacteriota bacterium; assembly: GCA_038040445.1. Lineage (NCBI taxonomy): Bacteria > Pseudomonadati > Acidobacteriota > Blastocatellia > Candidatus Onstottus > Candidatus Onstottus frigus. The sequence goes on from JBBPIG010000003.1 coordinate 286,980, forward strand.
CGAGTGACTCGGCCGCGTTCACTCGCAACAACTACGATTATCTTCTTGCAAGACTGCTCGAGCGGCGCGGCGCCAACAGCGAAGCTTCGGCGCTCTTCCTCGCGTTGTTGAACCGCGGCTCGATACTCAGTCAATACGCGTTGTGGCATTTGGCGCTGTTAGCCAAAGATTCCCGTGATCTGGCGCTGGAACGCCAGTACATAACGCGGCTGCTGGTGAGCTATCCGTCGAGCGCGCTTTCGTCGCGCGCGCGGGAACGCCTGATTGACAGCCACTTCGAAAGCGGAGACTACCGCGCGACTATCGCGCTGCTTAGGCCGCTCGCCTCATCCACCGGCGTGAAAGGTCGAAGCGCGATGGCGAGGCTCGGTGAAGCTTACGCAAAGATTGGAGAGGCAGATCCGGCCCGCGGTATCTTCACTCAACTGATCGGCGCGGCGCGCGACGATTACGCGCTGGCGGCGGCGATTGGGCTGGACGGGCTCGACCGCGCAGCCCGAATCAAGCCTAACGAGTTCGACGCGTTGCGCCGCGCTCGAATCTATTTGTTCAACCGTCATTGGCCGGAAGCGCGCGCGCACCTTGCGGATATCGTCGAACGGTTCCCGGAAAGCCCAAATCGCGCCGAGGCGCTTTACCAGGCCGGCTTCACCTTCTTCCGAGAGTACAACCACGTCGAAGCGATCAAATGGTTCGAGCGCGCACACTCGGAGTTTCCCGCGACGAAAGACGGCGAGAAGGGTTTCTACTATGTCGGTTCGTCTTTGCAGCAGGCGCGTCGCTATGAGGAAGCCGGCCGGCGCTACGCCGATTTCATCGGGGCTTATCCCTCGAGCGAGGTGCTCGAAGGCGCCTACCGAAACGTAGTTGATTGCTTGCGCTACGCGGGCAAGTTTGACGAAGCGATCGAGTGGTCGCGCCGCATCGTGCAGAAGTACCCTGGCCACCCGCTTGCGACCGTCGGTCTGTACAATGAGGCTAAGATAGAGCTTACCCGAGGAAACTACGACGCGGCGCTTCAGTTGATGACTCGAGTCGCCGCGCTACCGGTGACCGCGAAAGTTATTAGCGCGCCGATTCGCGGCGAGGCCGCGTTCCTGCGGATATTCACGCTGGAGAAAATGGGACGAATCGCCGAAGCGGCTCGCGCGTATCTCGCGATTCCTGACGAGCGCGACAACTACTTCGGCTATCGCGCGACCGAGCGCATGCGCGCTTTGATGGCCACCGACGAGGGACGGCGAACGATCGAGCCGATGGCTCGCGCCTATCGCGCTCAGGCGCGAGCCGCGCTTGAAGGCGGGCGATACGCGGAAGCGAAGGACGCTGCGGGTCAGGCGCTGCGATTGATCGAAGAGGAAGCGGCGAGGAAGGAGCTGCTCGGCATTTTGCGAAAGTGCTACTTGAGTCTGCCGGCTTATGCGGCGGCTTCACGGTACCGATTGATCCCGGTAGCGCGCGGATTCATCGCACAGTCAAAGCAAGGTGAAGGCGAAACTACGCATCAAACGCTGGCTTCCGAGTTTGTGTTTCTTGGCCTCTACGATGAAGGGGTGACCGAACTCGCCGATGGAGGACTGGCCGCCGGGAGCCAGATCAACAACTCGTCCCGCAACGCAGCAACCAGCCACTACACCACGCGAGCGGCGTCGATTCATGAAGCGAGCGGCGACCCGGCTTACTCGATGGCGGTCTATAGCAATCGTGGAGATCAAGCTTATCGCGCGATTGCCTTCGGTGAGTCGGCGGCAAAGGCGATACCGCAGGACTACCGTCTCGAGCTTATGCCGCGCGATCTGGTCGAGTTGATCTATCCCGCGCCGTATCGCGATTCGTTCGCTCGCTATTCTCCGGCGGCTCGTGTCGATCCCCGGCTGGTGCTATCGCTCGCCCGTCAGGAGAGCCGTTTCAATCCCTCGGTCAAGAGCGCTGCCTCCGCGCGCGGGCTGTTGCAATTCATCCCCGAGACAGCGGCGAAGCTTGCGGCGGAGGAAGGCATGAAGGACTTCGAGCTCGACGACGTGTACACGCCCGAGGTCGCGGTCCGATTGGCTGTGCGCTACGTCGCCGATTTGCTGAAGCTCTTTCCCGAAAACCCTCACGCGGTGCTGGCGGCTTACAATACCGGCGAGCTGAACGTCGAGCGATGGATCTCGCGCGCTCGTTCGAGCGACGTCGACCGGCTGGTGACTGAGATAGCGATCCCGGAAACGAAGGACTACGTCGCGAAAGTGATGAACAGCTATCGCGCTTATCTGCTTCTTTACACTCAAGACCTCAAACCACGCACTCGATAACCCCCTCGTAGTAAGACGAATAAACTCGTTACTGCGAAGAAGCTGCTAACCTTTTTCGTCTGACGTGTCTCTATATTGATGAGGCCATGAACTTGGAGAGAGAGGATGGCGAAGCTGGACGCAGAGCCGCCGGATGAAGTTCTCGTCGTGGCGGCGATACTCGGCGATCTGGATGCGTTTGATGAGCTCGCGTCGCGGTATCGCGCGGCAGTAGTGCGCGCCGCTCAGGCAGTCGTCGGGCGCGAAGACGCAGAAGATGTTGCGCAGGACGCGCTGCTGCTTGCGTTTAAGGCGCTGCCCTCGATCGAGGATCCCGCGAAGTTCGCGGCATGGCTTTCCGCCATCACTCGCCATCGAGCCCTGCGCTTCAGCAAGCGTGAACGCTCTCATCAGGCGGGACGAATCGACCTGGACGAGTTTTTGCTTGAACAAGTCCACGCGCTGGGCCATCCGCTTGTGGAAAGGCCCGAGGGAGACGACGAGTTGAAGCTCGCGCTCGAAAACATGCCGGCCGATTATGCGTTGGTGCTGCGGCTACGTTTCTTCGACGAGATGCCGCTGAAACGAATAGCTGCTTTCTTGGGCGCGCCGCTTTCGACTATCAAGTGGCGGATTCATCGCGGCAAACAATTGCTGCTCGAACAGATCAAACTTTTAAGTCAACGAGGTGAGACATGGAAAGAGACAGAGAAATAGCAAAGCTGATCAATGTGTTGCGCCGAATTGCGCGAGCAGCCAGCCACGCGGGATGGAGCCGCGACTCGGAAGCCGCTCGCTTCTGCGTGCTTCAGTACAACAAGGTGCTCGCGCGAGTGAGCGAGCTCGAGCCGGCAGTCGCGGCGCTGTTCACGCCGCTGCCCGAGTCGGCTTCGCCGGACGTTGCGCGAATCGCCGCGCACGAGCTTGCGGCATATTTCGAAGATGAGAATCCCAGAGTCGCGGCCGGCGTCGGCGTCCGTCTGCATGGCTGCGGAAGCCGTCGCGCGTGGGCAGGGCGCGTCAGAATGGGATCGTGCTGATAAGAGGTGAACCAATGGAAAGAGAAAAGGAAATAGCAAAGCTAGTTAATGTGTTGCGCCGGACCTCTCGAATGGCGCTGCAGTCGGAATGGACGGGAGGCACTCAGGACGTTGCGGCGTTCTGTGTCGATCAGTACAACCGAGTGCTGGCTCGATTGAAAGAGATCGATCCCGGCGTAGGCGCAGTGTTCGATCCGCTCCCGGCGGGCAGTTCACTGACAGTTGCGGCGATGGCATGCCGGCAACTGGCGGCTTATTACGAAGACGAAGTCGGTCACGCCGGCCGCTGGGGCGACTGGAAGGGAGTGTGGGCAAGTCCGGCCGACAAGCAAGCATTCAAAGAGTTCTGGAGCAAGTCGGCTCGCGACATCGAGGACCTGGGCGAGCACATTCGGGAAACCATCGAGGATTGGGTCAGTCAGGGCAAGGCTCGTGGAAAGCAGGAAGAGAACCGCGAACGCAAAACTGCGCCAATCGATCCGAATGAGACGAAGCCGCAGTGAGGACCGATTAACGGCGAGGACGTAGTTCGGTCTGGTGAACCTTGACTCCCGCGTAGAGGCGACGGTGGCGCGCGCTGCGGCGCGCGCCATTGATCTCCACCCACACCGCAATCAATGCTTCGCAGTCCGCACGTCTCGACACCTCTCAAATCCTCCACTGTTAGATTTTTCTGTATATCAGCTTGACGTTCTACCCGGCTAGATGATAATAATTCTCAAGTGATAATCCCCCGCAACAAAATGCCAAGCCGCCATACGAATGAAGTGGATGGCTGGTGTTCAGAATTCGAGAAGCTTTGCCGTTCCCGGGGCATTCGAGTCACGGCTCAACGTTTGGCTGTGTATCGAGCACTGGCTGAGGACCTCGCCCATCCCACGGCAGAATCGGTTTACAGCCGCTTGAGCAAGCAACTGCCGGGTTTATCTCAGGCGACCATCTATCGCACGCTGCTGTTTCTGGAGACCGAAAACCTCATTCGAAGAGTAAGTTCCCCGGGATCAATTGGACGCTTCGATGCGAACGTCGATCCTCATCAGCATCTGGTTTGCCGTGTGTGCGGCACTCTCGAAGATATCTCGGTTCCCGAACTGCATTCGGCGGTGCTGCCTAAAATATCCGGCTTCACGGTTGAGGAGCTCGACATTCGCCTGGTCGGGCGTTGCGAGGAATGCTCCCGCTCGAAGTCCTCGAAGGTAAAGACGCAGCGGAGCCGTAAAGCGGCAGCTCGCCAAAAGTGACATCATCTCTCTAAAGGAAAAGAAAGGAAACTAAAATGGCTGAACTAAAAGGAAGCAAGACGCACCAAAATCTCAAGGACGCTTTTGCCGGCGAATCGATGGCGAACCGCCGGTATCTCTACTTTGCCAAGGTTGCCGATGTGGAAGGGTATCCGGAGATCGCGGGTAACTTTCGTGATACCGCTGAGGGCGAGACCGGGCACGCGCACGGGCATCTGGACTACTTGAAGAAGGTCGGTGATCCCGCTACCGATCTGCCGTTCGGCGATACATCGCTTAACCTCAAGTCCGCTGTGCACGGCGAGACTCACGAGTACACGGATATGTATCCGGGTATGGCGAAGGCCGCGCGCGACGAAGGATTCGCCGAGATAGCCGACTGGTTCGAGACGCTTGCGAAAGCCGAAAAGTCTCACGCCGGGCGCTTCAGCAACCTGCTTAACACGATCAGCTAGCTTCAGTTCAGAGTTCAAGCTTTAGCTTGCGGTCGCGTGATTCGCGGACAGCAAGTTGAAGCTTGGACTCGGAAGTTTCAGTTCACAGCACAAGCTTTGGCTTGCAATCGGCAGCCCTCAAACGGGAGCAAGCTGAAGCTTGGACTCTGAACTTAGCTTGAACTCTGAACTTTGCTTGCGCTGCTTCAAGATGACAAACGAAAAGAACATCAGCTACAAACCGACCGATGGGCTGTCCTATGACCCTGCCGAAGAGAAGTACTGGGATGCGACCGGGCTTGGCGAGGAGATCGAGCGGACGTTCGAGATTTGTCACGGCTGCCGGCTCTGCTTCAAATACTGCGACGCGTTCCCAACCCTCTTCTCGCTGCTCGACAACAAATACGACGGAAACGTGAGAGGGATTGATGCGGCTGAAACCGAGACGATCATGGACTCCTGCTTTCAGTGCAAGCTATGCGAGGTGCAGTGCCCTTATTCCGAGCGCGACGGGCACGAGTTCCGACTCGACTTCCCGCGGCTTGTGCATCGCTACGCAGCTCAGCGAACCCGCAGCCAGGGACTCACGTTGCGGGACAAAGTTCTCGAGAACCCGGACCGAGCAGGCGCGATGGCGCGCGCGAGCCTGGGTATCGCGAACGCGGCAAACAAGGTCCGCCTGCATCGAGTTTTTCTGGAAAAGGTCTTGGGTATCCATCGCGACAAGCTGCTCCCCGACTTCGCGTCGAGCACATTTGAGAAGTGGGCCGAACGTGCCGGTAAGATAGCGGCCGAGCCCGGCGGCGAAGTAGTCCTGTTCCAAACCTGCTACGTTCAGAACAACGAACCGCAAATCGGCCGCGACACGGTCGAGGTGCTGGAGAAAAGCCGCATAGACGTAAAGTGCGTCGGCGGACTTCAGTGTTGCGGTATGCCTGCCTGGGAACGCGGCGATCTTGAGTCGCTCCGCAAACACGCGAAGGCCAACCTGAAAATCCTGCTGCCGTTCGTCGAAAAAGGCGCTAAGGTCGTCGCGATCAATCCCACCTGCTCGATGATGATGCGCCGCGAGCACCCAACGCTTGTCGAGCCGGCGGACAGACCAGCGGCAGAAAAAGTAGCGGCGGCAGTCATGGACCCGAGCGAGTTCCTCTGGTCGATACGTAACGAGCCCCGCTTCAACACCGACTTTCGCAGCACACCGGGAGGGCCGGTAGCCTATCACGCGCCCTGTCATCTTCGAGCACAGGGAGTCGGTTTTAAAGGACGCGACCTGCTTCGCAAGATTCCGGGAGTCGTCCCGCAAACTGTTATGGAATGCTGTGGACACGACGGCACCTACGCGATGACCACCGAAGGCTTTGCGCCGTCGATCAGAATCGGCAAGCGAGCATTTGATGGCATGAACGAGAACAAGGCAGAGATCTGGGCGACCGATTGTCCTCTGGCGGCGCTACAATTTCAGCAACACGCAGGGGTAAAACCTTTGCACCCGATGTCGATCCTGGCGCGGGCCTATCGCGAGAACGGTTTTCCCGGGAAGGTGGACGCGAAACCAGAACAAGGGAGTTCAGAAAAGTGAAACCAGTCGAGCGCGGAGAAATCATTGACTATGCGACCTACGAGGAACGGCGCGACGCCTTGCGGGCGGAGGTGATGGCAGCAAAGGCGCTTCGCCGCGTGCACATCGGCGAGTACTTAACGCTGCTGTTCGAGAACCATCTGACGATGCGCTATCAGATTCAAGAAATGGTTCGCGCCGAGCGTATGGTCAAAGAGTCCGACATCCAACACGAGATCGACACTTACAACGAGTTGCTTGGGGGCGAAGGCGAATTAGGCTGCACGCTTTTGATCGAGATCGAGGATCCGGCGGTTCGCAACGTGAAGCTCAAAGAGTGGTGGAACCTGCCCGAGAAGATATATCTGCTGCTGGAAGACGGCACGCGGGTTTCGCCTACGTTCGATGAACGCCAGCGCGGAGACGATCGCGTCAGCTCAGTTCAGTATTTGAAGTTCGACACCAAAGGACAGGTTCCCATTGCCGCCGGCGTCAACATGCCGGAGTTGCAAGCTGAAGCCAGACTGGCCGATGATCAGCGCCAGGCGTTGAGTGAAGATCTATCGTCCTAATGAGCTTGGATATATCTGTAATGATTGGGCGCAACCCGTGCTAGAATGCCGACCAAGAGGAGTTGTTATGAACGTAAGCGAATTGGTGGAAGTGGACCCAGAGAAAATGGGAGGCGTCCCGGTCTTCACGGGCACGCGTGTTCCTATCACGCACCTGTTCGAATACCTTGAAGGCGGCGATAGCCTTGAGGAATTCCTCGACCAGTTTCCAACCGTTAGTCGCGAACAGGCGCAAGGAGTGCTCGAATTATCGCGTAAGAAGCTGCTAGCAGACTATGAAGCTGCTGCTTGATGAATGCGTCACGCGCTACTTGAAGCGAGATTTCATCGGTCACGACGTGAGCACCGTCGATGAAGCGAGCTTCAAGGGCCTCAAGAACGGAGCGTTACTTAGAGCTGCCGACAGCAAGTTTGATGTGCTTGTGACGGTGGACAAGAGTATTCGCCACCAACAGAACCTTCAGTCGTTTCAAATTGCTGTCCTGCTTCTGGTCGCAAGGACCAATAAGTACGAACATCTCAAACCCCTGGTGCCTCAAGCGCTTGAGGCTCTGAAGTCTCTAAAACCCGGCACCTTTGCTCGAGTCGAGTACGCGGAAGAATCGCCGTCCACACCACGGGACCAATGAATCTGTCTTGAAGTTGCTCTCCCGAGGTGTCCGACTATCGTTTTGTTTAGGATACAGATCCGCAAGCGGCGGTTAGAGCCTGTATTCTGAACCGGAGCCTGGTTCACTCGAACAATCCTGGCCGTTGATGTTAATGGTATCTTCCGCGGAGGCGTTCTATGGCTGGAGACGATGTGAAGGAGGGAAGAGTGCAAGCCGTAAAACACCTCAGAGCCGTACCCAGTCCTCCCGATGAGGTCGAACTCCTTTATCGAGAGCACCACGACCACGTCTTACGGGCCGCTTATCGCGTCACCGGAAGCGTCGTGGATGCCGAGGACGTTCTTCAAACCGTTTTTTTCCGACTCGTGCGGCGCAAAGAGAAAGTCGACCTGTCGCCTAGCCCGGGAAGCTATCTTCACCGCGCCGCTGTAAATGCCTCGCTTGATTTGCTGCGCAGCCGGACCCGCTCGCGCTCGGTGTCTATCGAAGAAGTCGCGCCTGCCGCGACCGAAAGCTCCGAGCCGAATCCGGAAATGCAACACGTCGATCGAGAGCTTCATAATCAAATCAGGCGATCGATTGCGACCCTTGGACCGAAGGCGGCCGAGATTGTCGTGCTCAAATACTTTGAAGGGCATAGCAATCTCGAAATCGCCCAGATGCTCGGCACGTCTCAGATGGTCATAGGCGTGCTGCTGCACCGTGCTCGGACCAGGCTTCGCAAAGAGATCTCCAAGTTCATGGAGGAACATCATGAAGCGTAGTAACAAAGACCTTTACGAAATACTCGATCAGGCCACGGCCGAGATCCGCAGCGAGCGGGTGGATCAGACCGCGGTCGAGAGCGCGGCGGAGCGCGTGTGGGCGAAGCTGTCTAGCGAGAATGCAACGGCCAGCGCGCCCGCTGCGCCCAGCGAGCATGTGGAGCATATCCGGAGCTGCGGTGACTTCCAAACGCTGATACCCGAATACATGAGCGGCACTCTGTCGCCGGCGCGTTCGCTGCTGTTCGAGGATCACACCCACGAATGTATCCCGTGCCGCAAGGCGCTCAAGGAAGCGCGCTACGGAGTGACAGCCACTCCACTCCGGCCTGGCGCGTCGAAGACCTCAGCTTCCCGGCGCACGGTGGTCAGATGGGCGATTGCCGCTACGATCATAATCGGACTCGGCGTGATCTCTTTGACTTCCTACGATCGCTTCCTGCGGGGGGCGGATGCGTTTCATATGGTCGTGCACGCGATGGACGGGCAGGCATATCTCGTATCTGACACCAGCACCGAACCGCTCAAGGTGGGCGAACAGATCAAGGCGGGCGACAAGGTTCGCACGTCCAAAGACGCAGGCGCCGTGGTGCGTTTGCCTGACGGCTCGCTCATCGAGATGCGAGAGCGCTCTGAGTTTTCTGTGACCGATGGCGCGCGCGGAACGATCATTCATCTGGATCGCGGCAACATCATAGTGCAAGCCGCAAAACAACCGAGCTCGCGGCATCTCTACGTCCAAACTGATGATTGCATGGTCTCGGTGATCGGGACGGTGTTCTCAGTGAACAGCGGGACGAAGGGCTCGCGCGTGTCTGTAGTCGAGGGCGAAGTCCAGGTCGAACACGGAAGCAAACAGGATGTGCTCCATCCTGGCGACCAGGTCGCGACGACCGCGAGCATAGAACGTGTTCCCGTGAAGGACGAGATCGCCTGGAGCCGCGACGCCGCGCGCTACGGGCAGATGCTTGCCGCGCTTCGCAAAGAAATCGACGAGCGAGTGGCTCGGCCCGGCGTTAGGTATTCGACTCGATTGCTCGATATGACGCCGGATGACACGGTCTTCTACGTCGCGATTCCGAACCTGACCGAGACGTTGGCCGAATCGAACAAGATCATCCAAGAGCGATTGGCTCAGAACCCTGAGCTTAGCCAGTGGTGGGACAAAGAGCAGGCTTCGTCACGCGGCAAGCAGGAGTGGGACACAGTCATCTCGAGGGTCGCTGAGTTCGGTGAGCAAATCGGAGACGAGATAGTCGTGACCGCGCAGCTTGCCAAGACGGGCAAGGGCGAGCCGGATGGTCCAATCGTATTGACGACGCTGAAGAATCCGGGCTCGTTCCGCTCATTCGTCGAAGGTCAATTGTCGACACTGAGCGTGAACTCGAAGAAGGCTCCCGGTGTTCGGTTCATCGATGATCCGATGAGCGAAATGAAGACGGCTGCCGCGAACACGCCAAGTGATTTGTACGTCTGGATCAACGGCGACGTGCTCGCAGCCTCGCCTAAGATCGAGTTTCTAGAACGCGTGGCAGCGAGCGCGAAAACAGCAAGCGCGGGCCAGTACGCTGAAGGCTCATTCCGCGCGCGAATCGCCGACATCTATCGCGACGGCGCGGGGTTCATTATCGCTGCCGACGTGCAGAGGTTCATCGCGCAGTCGAAGGGCGAAGACGCAAAGACAAACGCCGCGCTGGATCGATTGGGCGTCACGAACTTGAAGTACTTCATCGCCGAGATCAAGGAAGACCAGGGCAAGTCGTTCAACCGCGCGACGCTGAGCTTCAGCGACACGAGTCACGGAATGGCGTCGTGGCTTGCAGCGCCTGGGCCGATGGGAGCTCTGGAGTTCATCTCGCCCGATGCCAACGTGGTTGCGGCGTTCGTGGTGAAAGACCCTGTCGCTTTGGTAGACGATCTGATGAGCGCGCTGAACGCTGTTGATCCGAAGTTCAGCGAGCACCTCGGGAAGTTCCAGAACGAAACAGGGCTGAACATTCGAGACGACTTCGCAAAGCCGCTTGGTGGTGAGTTCGCGTTCGCGGTTGACGGTCCTCTGCTGCCGACGCCTTCGTGGAAGATGGTGTTCGAGGTTTACGATCCGGCGCACTTGCAGCAGACCTTCGAGCGAGTGGTTGAAAAGATGAACGAGTTGGCCGCCCGCGAAGGCAAGAAGGGTTTCCAGTGGGATCGCTCCGACTCGGGAGGCCGAACGTTCTACACGCTGAAGTCGCTCGACTTCGGCCTCGAGGTGAACTACACCTACTCGAACGGCTATTTGATTGCGGGGCCGAGCCGCGCGCTTATCGACCGTGCAGTGAAGTATCACGATTCGGGCTACACGCTGTTGCACTCGCCGCGGTTCGTGGCTGCGTTGCCAGAAGACAAGCAAGCCAACTTCTCGGCGCTGATCTATCAGAACCTGGCGCCGGTGCTGCACGGGATCGCGAAGCGCGTGGGAGGTGTTACCGGCGGCTTGCCCGAAGAGCAGCGGAAGAGTCTTGGTTCGCTGGTCGGGGGGCCGGTTCTCGCTTACGCGTACGCGCAAGGCGATCACATATCGTTTGCGCTGAACGGCGAAGAAGGACCGATCGGATTGAAGCCGTCCAACTTGATCGGAATGCCGGGGTCGTTCGGGTTGAGCAGTATCATCCAACATTCCGTGCGTTGATGAGCAGCGCATGATTGTTCGCCTCAAGCGCCAGCCGTTGGGAACTCAGACCCAACGGCTGGCGTAATGTTTTGAGACTTGGGAATCACATTCACTCGAGAAACTAGAATCAAAGATGCGGCGAGACGGTTGATCTTCCGCGGACTCGGGGAGAAGATATCACCGGCTGCCGAGATCACATGACCGACGACTGAGCGACTAACTCGATGGACAACGCGCTAAAACAAACTTCCGGGCCGATGCCTGCGGTCGCGGTCCTACCCATGACGCCAGAGCTTGTGCCGGCGGCTCCGGTGATTGAACTCGACGGTTTGAGTGTGACGTTTGGCGGACGGCCGATACTCAGAGAGCTGCGTGGCGAGCTGCGCGGAAGGGCTATCGGACTGTTGGGACCTAACGGAGCCGGCAAGACGACTCTGATTCACACGCTGCTGGGGTTTCATTCTCCTTCCTCTGGCACGGCTCATATCTTCGGCCGCGACATTCGCAACGACGCAAAACAGATTCGAACGCAGATCGGCTACATGCCCGAGCGCGATTCTTTCATCGCTAACATGAGTTGCGTTCACTTCGTTCGTTTGATGGCCGAGCTTTCGGGTTTGCCCTCGGAAGCCGCTCTCGAACGCGCACACGAAGCGCTGTTTTATGTCGGTTTGGGCGAAGCGCGCTATCGAAATGTCGGAACCTACTCGCTTGGCATGAAGCAACTCGCCAAGCTCGCTCAATCCATCGTTCACGGGCCGCGGTTGATCTTTCTTGACGAGCCGACTAACGGGCTCGATCCGCCGGCGCGCCTGCGAATGATCGAGCTGATCCGCCAGATTCGCGACAGCGGCAAGGCTCATATTCTGTTGTCGTCGCACCTGCTGCGCGACGTCGAAGAGTGCTGCGAAGAGATACTGATCGTCAAACAGGGCCGAATAGTTGTCTATTGCAACCTTGAAGAAGAACGCAAAGCGAATCGCAAGTTCCTTGAGATCGAAACGCGCGGCGACCGCGAAGCCTTTGTTGAAGCTATCGCGACGCTCGGCTGCGAATACGCGCTCACGAGCGAGCGCCGCCTGAAGCTTGTCTTGCAGAATGGCGTCGAGATTCGGGACCTCTATCGCCTCGCAGGCGAGCACCAGGTTCAGATTCGCCGGCTCAATTTCAAGCGCGATTCCCTCGAAGACATTTTCTTGAAGGCAATGGAGGACGGCAATGGCGGTGTAGGGCACGCTGCCAGCTTGCCGGATGTAGGGCACGCTGCCAGCTTGCCGGACAGGGGGAAACAATAATGGCGGTCTATGAGCACACCTACAGGCCGTACGCGGGCCCGCAGACACCGGAGTGGTCGCGCTTCCTGATCATCCCGCGCCACGCTTATCGCGACGTTTTCGGCTCGAAGCTGTTCACCGGTTTCTTCGCATTGTGCTTCGTATGCCCGCTGGTGATGGCGATTTTGATTTACTTGCATCACAACCTGACCGCAATGGCGATCTTTCAGATCGACCTGCGAGACCTTGCGCCGATCAACGGCTTTTTCTTCCAGTTTTTTGTTGCATTCCAGGCCGGCCTGGGCTTCCTGCTGACCGTTTTGATTGGACCGCCGCTGATATCGCGCGATCTGGCCAACAACGCGTTGCCGCTCTACTTGTGCCGTCCGTTCTCGCGGGCGGAATACGTGATTGGCAAAATGAGCGTGCTGTTGATTTTGATCTCGGCGATCACGTGGGTGCCGGGCGAAATGCTGTTTCTGTTCCAGTCTTATCTGGAAGGGGCGGGGTGGGCTGCGAGAAACCTGTGGATCGCAGGCGCGATCTTTATCCTAAGCTGGACCTGGATTCTGTTGCTCGCTCTCTTGTCGGTAAC